>JALXAX010000018.1 GCA_026991755.1 Thiotrichaceae bacterium
TAAGGGACATGAAGAGCCGTATGAGGCGAGAGTCTCACGTACGGTTCTGTGAGAGGCTTGGGGGGAAGTTCCCCTTGCCTACTCGACCAGCGGTTGATTGTAGTTCATTGTATTCTATAAACTTTATCAAATATTTGAGTTCACTGCCTTCAATCCGTTTGCCCCTTATGAGGGCGTTAGAGCCCCAAAACTCGAATATCGCATTATTATCAATCGTCCAAACAAGGATCGTTTTCTGTTAAGTGAGTTGCTCCTTTACAATAATACCGAATCTTGCAATGTGCACAGTATGTGCATATACTCATTCACATGAAATATGAATGGGATGAGTCAAAAGCAAAAATAAATCTTCGCAAACATGGGGTAGATTTTGCTGATGCTGTTATCTCGTTAGAAGATGAGAATGCTTTAACTATCGAAGACTTTGATAAAAATGAGCAAGTATTTAAAACCCTAGGTATGGGGTCTTATCTGAACATACTGCATGTAATACATACCGAGCGATGTGGCGGTATTACTAGAATTATTTCAGCTCGAAAAGCAGATCGTAAACAGATAAAACAGTACTACAAAGGTTTAAGTTATGAGTGAAGATTTCAGCAAAGGAAAAAGAGGAGCAGTTGTTACACCTGATCCTAACAAAGTTCGTATCACTATTCGTTTGGATGGTGATGTAATCAACCATTTTAAAAAAATTGTACATGAAGCTGGTGGTGGAAACTATCAGACTCTTATAAATACTGCCCTACGGGAATATATTGAGGAGCAAAATAAATCACTTGAGATGACTTTGAGGAAAGTAATACGTGATGAGCTTTATGAGTTTAAACAAACTGGCTAATCAGATAACAAGCGTCAATGACACAATAAGAGAACTCGCTGATGCTCGTGAAACATCGTGGTAGAGTTGGCTCAAAGAAATAATAACAAAGGGGAAATAGATGAGTCAGAGAGAAATATTAGCTATCGCAATAAAAGTGTATGCACTTTGGCTTTTAGGCATGTTATTCATTAATTCTGTAGGATTTTATCCAACTTTAATCGCTCTAACATCATGGCAAGGTGGTACAGAAATTAAGTCTTGGGTCTATATTGCTGTTATCTCTTCCTATTTATTAGCGGGTTTAATTATTGCTTCTCTCTTATTCTCTGTGTCAACAAAGACGCTGAAGTCATTATCTATAAAATCAGATATTTCAATTTCAGAAGAAAATAAAAAGTACATTTTTCAGGTATCAGGCTTATTCTTCGTGGTGAGCAGTCGAACATATTTACCAAACTCACTAACATTCTTATTCTATAAAGATGTTGAAACTCATGCGTTTATTCAGCTATTAAGACCCATGGGGTACTTAGTGCAACTATGTATAGGAACTTGGCTTATTGTAAACCCTAGCTGGTGGGCTTTAGCCTTCAAAAAATTAAGAGGTCGTGCATAATGGTTAACATTGCATATTTCTTAAACTTTCACATTGTTGCAAACACTGCTCTAACAAGTTCATCCAAGGGACTTTTTTAGTCAGCGGTTGATTTGTAGTTCACTGAATTCTATAAGTTTATCTATTATCAAACTTCATCGTTGTCTGTCCAAAAAGCCCCTGATGAGGGCGTTAGATGCGTGAATAATTTATAACCTCTTTCTAAATTTCATTGATTTATCTCCAAGAGTAATACTATACTGGTATTACATATATAATCTGGAGTATAAATATGAGAGTCACAACGAAAGGACAGGTTACAATTCCTAGAAGTGTCAGGGAAATATTAGGTATAACACCCGAGACTGAAATAGATTTTAAAGAAGACAGTGGGAGGTTCTATATTGTAAAAACCAATAAGCCAAGTGTAAGTGGAAAATTTAACAAGCTTAGAGGCATTGCAACAGCAAAAATGACAACAGACGAGATTATGAGTCTTACACGAGAAGCAGTATGAACGGTGTTCTCATTGACTCATGTGTTTTACTTGACCTATTTACCAATGATCCACATTGGGCTGATTGGTCAGAATCAACACTAGAAAGATATAGCCAAACGAATACCTTATATATCAATAGCATCGTTTATACAGAAATATCTATTGGATTCGAAAAAATAGAAGAGGTGGAAGAAGCAATATCAACTCTAGGCATTAAGGTCTTAGAAATATCTCGTGAAGCCCTGTTTTTAACAGGGAAAGCCTTTATACGATACAGAAGAAACAAGGGAACGAAAAACTCTCCATTACCTGATTTTTTCATAGGTGCTCACTCTGCTGTAACTCAGTTAGATCTGATAACAAGGGACTTATCAAAGTATAAAACATACTTTCCTCAAGTTAACTTGATACATCCAGAAATGAATTAAATATAAGCTTAATCCTGAATCCGTGACTTCAATATTATAGAAGACCAAATGAAAAATTAAATAAGACTTTCCACCCAGATAGATAATGATAAGAATAAAACCATCTATTAAAAGGATTATAATCGACCTATTCATCGTTT
>JALXAX010000019.1 GCA_026991755.1 Thiotrichaceae bacterium
TAATATAATAGCTCTATATAATAAATTGTAAAGTGTTGCCAGATAAATGATTGATGACCATCATGTTGAAAGGTAGCTGTTAAATAAATTGATTTAAGAAAATAGGCGGGCATGAAACAATAATCATAATTGTTGTTATTTTAGCCTCAGAGTAGAAAAATCTTAACAATAGCTGAATAAACCTGTATTCTGTCTACTAATTGAGCGGAACACGATTTTTTTGTTAGCTGTAGTAGCTGATTTTTTTATTAGCTGTAGTAGCTATTGTTAGTTTACCCCATTGACCCAGCTCAGGTTCGCACAAACATTGTATCCAAGGAGGAATATACAGTGACAGCACGATCCTTTATATTATCTACAATCATTTCAGGTTTTTTGTTAATACCATCAGTCAGTATTGCCGAAAAGCTCAAAGTTTATAGAGTGCCAACTTCAAAGCCTGCTAAGCTAATTATATACTCCCGTCCCACCATACATTCACATAAGGTAAAAAAATTACCTGCCAATACTCGTTGGATCGTTAGACTTGCGGGAATCAAAAGATACTCACATAAAAACACGTGGCTTGAAGTATCAAGTAATGGAAAAAGAGGCTGGATGCCAAGTTCATTACTCATTTTCGATGCGAAAGCTACTTTAATTGCTGCTAAAAACCCTAAATGCCTGCGTAAGAAGACGAGGAAAAAGGTTTGTGAAGGGTCTATTTAATTAAGTGGTTCTGGATGAATGTGTGGCGCTTGCTATCCATTACTTTACCGTCAACGATAGTACTTAGCTTAACCTCTATCCTCTCATTATAAAAATAAGTGAATTTAAATTCGCGAAACCTGATCCTTCTCTTGGACAGGCTTTCTTTGGGTTAGGTATTAGCGTCCCATACCCATGCATACTTCATAACTATGGCAGTGAGTATGTCTAACTGGTACCTAGATGTTATCAGCGATAGTAGGGGTGTATTCAAGTTTGATACATGCTTTTAATATCGGGGGTTTGTTTATTTATTAATCATAACGTGTGTAGTTTTGATGTAAATTACGATGACCTAACATTAATCCTATGTGTTTAAAGAGAAAATGCCATATAATCATGCCGATAATATTGAAGTCTTATGTTAAGGAATCTGAAGATGAAACAACACACCCCTCTAGTAAAAATCCCCTATTTAACTCCTGTATTAAGTACTCTTGTGATCAGCGTGCTAGCGTTCAGCGCTACAACCGCTAATGCAGAAGGCCCCAGCAAAAATGGTTGGAGCTGTACAAAAATGCATAAAGATAATATTTGCATTCAATGGACTTATACCAAGCTAGCAGAAGAGGCTACACCTGATGCAGATACAACAGTTGAATCTTCTGTAGGAACTAAAACAGAGGCAGCAAAAACAGAGGCAGCAGTAGAGGCAAAGGGTGGAAGCGCTTCAGCTAATGTCGCTGGTGAGCCAGCAGCTGATGCTACAAAAGAAGCAACAGCTGCCGCGGGCGATACGGCACAGGATGCAGCAAGTGCAACCGCTGAAGCCGTTAGCACAACAGGTGAAGCAGCCGCAGATACAACAAAAGAAGCGACAGCTGCCGCAGGCGATACGGCACAGGATGCAGCAAGTGCAACCGCTGAAGCCGTTAGCACAACAGGTGAAGCAGCCGCAGATACAACAAAAGAGGCGACAGCTGCCGCAGGCGATACGGCACAGGATGCAGCAAGTGCAACCGCAGAAGCCGCTAGTGCAACAAGTGAGGCAACCGCTGATGTAACAAAAGAAGCGACAACTGCTGCAGGCGATACGGCACAGGGTGCAGCAAGCGCAACGGCAGAAGCCGTTAGCGCAACAAGTGAAGCAGCCGCTGATGCAACAAAAGAAGCGACAGCTGCCGCAGGTGATACGGCACAGGATGCAGCAAGTGCAACTGCAGAAGCCGCTAGTACAACAGGTGAAGCCGTTTCAGCTGCTGGTGCTTCAACAGCCGATACAGCAAAAGCAGCAGGTGATTCAGTGGCTGAAGGAGCACAAGCTGTTGGTGATGCAGCAAGTAATGTCGCAGGTAAAGCAGCAGCCATTGCAACAGGCGCGGTAGCTGCGGGTGCAGCGGCAGTGGGTTTGACTCAGAAAGATGATGAGTCTTTTGAGTCTTCTGAGTCTTCAGCTAGTACTGAAACAACTGATGCAGATGCTACTACGGCATCAGAGCCAGCTAAAGAAACTGAATCAGCAGAAACATCAGGTGAGAAAAAGCCTTGGTGGAATCCGTTTAGATAATATAATTCTTAGTAGAGTGAGTAGAGCTGCTTAGTTCTTATTGTCGAAACATTTGCATGAAAGGATGTTGTAATTTCTTGTAAATATACCTGCTTACATTAATTAGAAAATGTAAGCAGGAGATAAATGAATTAGCTATTGACTTTAATCGCTAGATTCCGTATCTTTCACGCGCTTCTATTGTCCTTCAGTTATAGGCATAATAGATGGAGCAGAAATCACAGCGGAATCACAAAATTCAAGGTAAATTGGCATGAAACGTACATTTCAACCTAGCAACTTAAAACGTGCACGTACACACGGCTTTCGTAAGCGTATGCGTAGTGTTGGCGGTCGTAAAGTAATAAAGGCGCGCCGTGCTAAAGGTCGCGCACAACTTACTCCTGCACACTATTAACAGATAGCTAGATAGCATCTGAGTGGGTCAAAACACTGAGCCAGCAACTTTCCCGAGAGACTTAAGGCTAACGCAAGCCGAGCAGTATCAAAGGGTTTTTGCTGGCTCTTCTCGTTTTGGGAATCGTTACATTACATTCTTAGCGAAAGAAAACCAGCTCGAACACCCTCGTTTAGGCATGGCCATTGCTAAGAAAAGCGTAAAACGAGCAGTAGATCGTAATCGAATAAAACGTCTAGTGCGGGAAAGTTTTCGAACTAACAGTACAACGTTACCTTCGGTAGACCTAGTTGTTATGTGTCGTCCACTCATCCTTGAACTTGATAATGCCAGTGTTCTTCAGCAGATAGAGCAACAATGGCACTACATCCGCAAAAAAATGGGCAAAGCCCCGCACTCTGAGGCATCATAATGGATCAGCAACGTCCCCTTCTGTATCTAACCCTTATCTTTTTAGGATTTATGATTTGGACTGCCTGGCAGCAAGATCATGCACCTAAGCCAGTATCTACCCCATCAAGTGTGGATAGTACCGCTGCGTCAGCACCAGTGGCGGATACTGCAACCGTTGCGGGTGATGTCCCAGAAGCTGCTGCGCCTTCAAGCGCTACATCAGCCGTCCCCACTAGCGCACAAGCAACGACGAGCACTTCTGGGTCAATTATTACGGTTAATACCGATACTTTACATTTTGAGATTAATACACGCGGTGGAGACGTGGAGCAAACTGCGCTTCACTCTTACCCTGTAAGCATTGATGAGAAAGATAAGCCTGTTGTAATTCTGGATAGAGCCAAGCAATATTCAGCCCAATCAGGTTTAGGACATGCGAAAGTGGCCGGTCACAAAGGGAGTGAATTTGCTCCCAATCACTATGCTACCTACACCTCTCCAAAATCTGAATATACAATGCAAAATGGCGAAGATACGCTAGTAGTCCCACTAACATGGACAAACGGAAAGGGTATAACCGTCACCAAACGTTATATCTTCAAACGCGGTAAGTTTGATGTTGCTGTTGAACATGAAGTGAATAATGCATCGCAAGCGGTATGGTCTGGTTTTGAATACCGTCAATTGCGTCATGGTCCTGCTGAGAAAATAACAGGTGGTATCTTTGGTGGTGTGAGAGCTTACATCGGGCCTGCTTTTTATGACTATGAAGATGAAAAGTATAAATATAAGAAATTCAAGTTTGGTGATTTTGACGATGAAAAGCTAAACAAGAAAATAAAAGGTGGTTGGGCAGCGATGCTTGAGCATTACTTCATCAGTGCGTGGGTTCCACCACAAGAGCAAACCAACACTTTTTATAGTAAACATGTTCCGCATGATACAACGCCTAGCTACATCATGGGGTTAAAAACTCCCTTGATTGATCTCGCACCGGGTGCATCACATACTTTTAAGAGTACTTTCTATGTAGGTCCTGTCATTCAAGAAGATCTTGCTGAAATTGCTGATGGACTAGATTTAACGGTAGATTACGGCGTGTTCTCCTTCGTATCAAAGCCTATATTTTGGTTGCTGAAAGTGATGCATGGCATCTTTGGAAACTGGGGTTGGGCGATTATTTTTGTAACCATCACGATTAAAACTATCTTCTTCTATCCTTCTGCGATGAGCTATAAGTCGATGGCGAAGATGAAAAAGCTTTCACCAAAAATGAAAGAAATGCAATCGCGATATAAGAACGATCCTCAAGCTAAACAAAAAGCAATGATGGAGTTCTACAAGAAGGAAAAAATCAATCCCCTCGGTGGTTGTTTGCCCATGTTGATTCAGATCCCTGTGTTTATGGGGCTGTATTGGGTATTACAAGAAAGTGTAGAGTTGCGTCAAGCACCCTGGTTAGCTTGGTATAAAGATTTATCTATTATGGATCCTTACCTGGTGCTACCTGTATTAATGGGTTTGAGTATGTGGTTCCAGCAAAAACTGAATCCACCGCAAATGGATCCAATGCAGCAGAAAATCTTCCAATGGTTACCTGTTGTGTTCACTGTGATGTTCTTATTCTTCCCCGCAGGCTTGGTATTGTACTGGTTAGTGAACAATGTGTTATCTATTGCACAGCAGTGGTACATCAATAAAAAAATAGTCGGTGACAGCTAAACTCGGCAAGTTATCGACCATTGCAGCCATCGCAACCCCGACGGGTCGCGGTGGAGTAGGTATTATCCGTGTTTCTGGTCATAAAGCATCAGAAATAGCGCAAGCCATTCTAGGTATTAGTGAGCCACCACAGCCACGTAATGCGCTTTACACCCCGTTTTTAGACGAAAATCAGCAAGTCATTGATGATGGTATTGCGTTGTATTTTCCTGCCCCTCATTCTTTTACGGGTGAAGACGTGCTGGAGCTTCAAGGCCACGGCGGGCAAGTCGTTTTGGATATGATGATGCGTCGTTGTATTGAGTTGGGTGCGACTATGGCTAAGCCTGGTGAGTTCTCCGAACGTGCTTTTCTAAATGATAAATTAGACCTGGCGCAAGCTGAGGCTATCTCTGATTTGATAGATAGTAGCTCAGAGCAAGCAGCGCGATCAGCAGTGCGTTCGTTGCAGGGTGAGTTTTCTACTAAGGTGAATGAGCTATTACAACAGCTGATCCATTTACGCATGTATGTAGAAGCCGCGCTCGATTTTCCCGATGAAGAAATTGATTTTTTAGCAGACAATAGTGTAGTTGATAAGCTAACTACCATCAAAAAACAATTAAATAAATTAAGCAGTACCGCCAAACAGGGCAGTCTGCTACGTGATGGTATGCATCTCGTCATAGCAGGCCGACCTAATGCAGGAAAATCCAGTTTGCTCAATGCCTTGGCAGAGCAAAACTCTGCTATCGTCACAGAAATAGCAGGTACAACCCGTGATGTACTGCGTGAATCTATTAACCTTGATGGTATGCCATTACACATCGTGGACACGGCAGGTTTGCGCGAAAGTGATGATCCTGTGGAGCAAATTGGAATCGAACGTGCGTGGCAAGAAATAGAAAAAGCAGACTTGATTCTACTGCTAATGGATGCACAAACAGGCTTAGATAAAGAGGGTTTAGGCGAAGAAGAGCAAAAGATACTGGCTCAAATGCCCTCACATTTGCCTGTGCTTAAAGTATTCAATAAAGTGGATTTACTAGAAAATAGCCATTCTCTAGGTGATGATGTTATTCGTATATCCGCTAAATTCAAAACGGGCATCGATGAGTTAAGAGAACAGCTGAAGCAACGGATGGGGTATCACGCAGATGGTGAGTCGACCTTCATTGCTCGTCGTCGTCACCTTCAAGCGCTGGAGCTAACCGAAGAAGCAGTAGAGCGTGGCGAAGTACAGTTAAAAGAATTTAATGCGGGGGAGTTGTTAGCGGAAGAGTTAAGAATGGCTCAGGAGTCACTGGGGCAGATTACAGGTGAATTCACACCTGATGACTTGTTAGGCGAGATATTCAGCTCGTTCTGTATTGGAAAATAGTTTGTAGTTGTCATCTGCACATCCTGCATTTATAACACCTACTCTTCATCTACCGAAAAAGGCAGTTCAAGCACTTTAGCCGAAGGCCCAGTCACATCGCCCAACGACAAGGGTTTGTCAGCCATAGCTATTTTAAGCACAGCGAGTACCTCAACTTTTCCTTCTGGGTTCAATGCCGCATTAAGAACCTTTCCTGCTTCTGCACTTTCCCCTTCAGCAACAATAAGTTCACCAACAGTAGGCAGGGTATCCGTATCAAGCTCTAATCGAAAAGCGCGACGCTTGTTTTTGCCTAAGTACTTTAGACGAGCAACAATTTCTTGTCCTGGAAAGCAGCCTTTTTTAAAGCTAACACCGTCAATAATTTGCAGGTTAAGCATTTGTGGTATCCATGCTTCTTGGCTGTCAGCCGAAACTACGGGTAATCCACTGGCAATATTGAG
Organism: Thiotrichaceae bacterium; assembly: GCA_026991755.1. Taxonomy (GTDB): domain Bacteria; phylum Pseudomonadota; class Gammaproteobacteria; order Thiotrichales; family Thiotrichaceae; genus HyVt-477. The sequence goes on from JALXAX010000019.1 coordinate 6,570, forward strand.
ATAGCTCCAAGTATCGCTGTTGACGGGTTGGGCATAAGCTCTCAAGCTATTCCATAATCTTGTTGCATCCTCTAATTCACCAATAACTTCGTAACGTGAGGATGCGTTTTCTCCCGCAGGACTAGGTATCTTAATAATGCTGACGTTGCCGTCTATAACAGATGAGTAGTTTTCAGAGTTTAGTTTCCAGTCATTGGCGCTAGACAAGCACTCTAGTGTGGCAGGGGAGCCGGCAAAACCAAAGTGGACTAAAGACTCAGTGACATCCTCTAATACGACTTTCGAGCGCATCACATACATTGAAAGGCGTTTGAGCACGTAGCCCATCAAGTCTTTGGATAAGGTTAAGTAATAGGCATCTTGGCGTTTGTGAATAATGAAGGTAGCAATGGTTCTGCCTTTAGGGTTGCACCATGCACTTAACTGACCTTTTGATTCTGTAACAAGATTAATGTCGTTGGTTAATTGGTTTTGTAAGAAGTCAGTTGCGTCATCACCGGTAACTCGAATGATGCCAACCTGTGAAAGGTCGCACATTACATCACCTTGTTGAAGAGTGTTGTTTGTTTTATTGGTATCGTCAAATGATACTAATGTATCATCTGAAAATTGAGCGCCAGAATCAATAAGTACGTCTTTCCACTGCTGTAACATGCGGTGTCTCCACAATTAGGTAGGTTAGGTTGTTGCACGATTGTATAGAAATTTAAGATACCTTACGAAAGTAGGTGGTTTAAAAGGAACGGGTTGTTTGAAGCTGGATTAGGTTGGATAAGCTGTTGAAAAATTGACTTTACCTTTAGCCTCTCGAACTATTGTAGGTAGTATCCCATTTTTCACTTTACCTATTAAGATTATTGTGGACTTTCTTCAAGTAAGAAAAGATAGCAATGTAAGAGCAAATAGCTAAAATCATAACAATATCTGATGAACTAGAGAACAAGTAACCATAACCTGTGCCAGTAGTGGCAAGGAGTTCATTATCTGTGGTTGGATTAAAGCTATAGCCTTGAAATGTTCTCTCATCTCGGAAAATAAAAGACAATATAAATAAAAACATATTAATAGCTGCATATATTATATTTATGAGTGTTTTTTTATGAAGAATAGCAAAGCTTGTAACGAGTAAAATGACATTAGTAATTGAAAGAAATATAAGGAAAGGGGTTTTAAAAGTACCTTCAATACCATAAAAATCAGCTTGACTCCCTCCTAAATAATAAGATAAGTTGCTCAAATCAATATTAATATTAAAAGCTAAAAGTAGTAACAGAAAAGATAATAGTGCTATAAATGTGCTAATTATTTTCATTCGCCTGTACTGCTCTATGTATATTGTTAATAATGTTGCACTTTACTAACCACTTAATGTCTTTACTGAAAATTTTTTATCAATAGATATTCTAGGGGTACAATACTTAATTACAGAATTTCATTGAAACTCTTTCGTAACTATGGCCGAGACATCTGGGTAATCAGGTATTCTTATCGCAAGTATATCTGCATAACAGCAATACTACACCTAGTATAAAAATAATGGCTAAATCATTTAAAACAATACTAGCTAATTGTGATTTTTCAAACATCAACAAATACAGAATGACTAATATTAATGGTAGCTATAACTAATAGGAAAAAAATAATTAATGATTCCTGCTGCATACGGGGAAGTATCCATAAAAAAGGTAATATAGCTGCGAGGACAACAAATAGATTAACTTCATAACTAATACTTAGTATGAAAAAAGCTATTGATAAAATTATCATTAGCACATACTTTAA
>JALXAX010000020.1 GCA_026991755.1 Thiotrichaceae bacterium
TCTGAATGCAATACGATGAACCGAATAGGGTACAAATTGGAACGGTAAAAATAGCCATACAAATAACCAGCCTGTTTTTTGCAGGTCTGTTTGGGCGTGATGGGTCTCTTGCACAAGTAGAGTTAAAATACTAGCTACAAAAAGTAATCATAAAAACAGCGCGAAAGCTGATTAAGGAAAAGTCTATTGGGGTGGAGGAGCGATTACTTTTTACAGACGAACCGTGCTATAAATAAGATAATCAGTATAGTAAAATTTAAACAATTTTAGTTTTTTACTAAAAAGTCAATCTTTTTCAGTTAATAACACCCACTAAAATTGATAAAAAACAATTACTTGGTTGCAATAAAAATCTTGTGCAGACTTGATTAATCCAATCAATCAACCAGAGTTTTCAAATAACTACTCTGAAATAAGCCCCTTGAAATTCCTTAACTTTAAAACTTGTGCTATTAACAAATACTCAGCTGAGCTAACATAAATCATATCCAGTCCCCGAAACAGGTTTCCAAAATGCTTACATGGCTTAAAAACAACCTCCCAAATCCTGAAAAACTACTTACATCATCCCCGCAAAAGTCGTTCCTCAGTAAATATGCCGATGAGTTTCTTTTTACTCTTCATCTAACAGGTGTAGAGATGGAAGAATTATTCAAAGATCCTAAGCAACTGTGGGTATCTCACGCGGGTGGTGATGGTATTCAGCACCTTGAAAGTAAAGATAAAGACAGACGTTTATGGATGGCTCTAGATACACATCAACATCAAGGCGAAGGGTATGATGAAGACCGTGGTGAAAGGGTCATTGAAGGAAAAGTTTTTAGCGATGTTGTTATTTGGATACCTGAAATATACTGGCGCAATATCAACCGTCAAGGAGGGGCGGCACTCTCTGTTATGGTCGATCAACTGCAAAAGCAACACAGTAAGGACTTTAAAAATAAACTCAATGAAGATAGAGACCCACATTACTGCATAATGCCGCAGAGGAGCCTTAAAGATGACGAAGTTATCTGCCAATTTGGTCTAAGCGTCTTTATTCCTGGCGAAGATGATCAGCAACTGGGAGAAATGAGCCTAATGTATGCGGGTTCAGGACATCCTTTGCCAGAATGGTTATTTAGAGAACATAACCGTCTCGTAAAGCGTCCCGCAGGTTGGTATGCAGGGCAAAAACACATTCAGCTTTCACCCTCATTAAAGCAAAGTTGTCTTCAGCCCCCTGTATGGTTTCATCACCAAAAAGGTTTTTTACAAATTAACCTTGAAGGTGAAGTTGAAGACTCTGAACTACACCAGCTATTTGCTGATGGTGAATATGTGCGAGAAGGTGAAGTCGATGATCGACTCTCAGGCTCAGTATTTACCTTTCACAATACCGAAAATCCCAAAGACGACCAACTGATTCTAAAAATTATGCCACAAGATCATATCCGTGCGGCTATTGATGACGCAGTTGGTGAAAATGCCACTGCATCAGAGCGTGCGCGTGGTCTTACCATGATCTTCCAACCCACTCCCACCCCGCAAGATATTTATCAGCTTCTACTCAAAGGCATTGCACTACCTCGTTTTGACACAGGGCTTTCAGATGATTTTGAGAAATGGAGCTTACAATTTGATGCACAAGGAAATTTAATTAATAGCGATAATTATGACGGCGATCAACTGGAGTTTATGGCGTATTCAAAAAAAGCAGGGCTATGGTATCAACGCACACAAGACACAGAACCACAACACCTTAAAATACCGCAAGACTTAGACTGCGCCGAACATACCTTTCGCCTAAAAAAAGCACCACTGCCAAGTTTCTATCACGCTTTTCTCGAACTGCCATTGCAAAAAGCTTATACATTAGGAGAAGAAAGCACTCTATTAGGACGCAATGACAAACAAGAGAAAAACTACATCACCCTAAACTTACTCGACAAACCTGACACACTCATTTTCCCTAATGGAAAAAGCCATGAACTTTCAATTAACTATCTTGGTCTATCCAATGAGCATATAGAGCTACAACGCAGAAAAGATATTCTCTATGTAAAGCAAAAAAGTGAATCTGCTCCTTTTTATATTCTAGATAAAAACTATAAGCTAAAACAAACACTCGCTAAAGTCAGCATTAATAAAGAGGGTACAATAATAAATGCAGAAGAAGGAAAACTAGAGATAGGCGACCACTTGCTAGTTGGCTATTATCTACTAAACTTTCTGTTTATAACGGATTCTGTTGGTGCTTGATAATATATCACCTCTTTGCGTAAATTAAAGCGGGACAGGCTTGCGTAGGTTGGGTTAGCTTGCCGAGCTAGTGAGGCAACGTAACCCAACAGATTTTAAGATTAATTGTTGGGTTACGTTATTTCGCTACGCTTAATAAGCTAACCCAACCTACGATTTAGCCAAATTGCAGTCCCAGTTTAAATTGATCGCTATAAATCAGTACCAACAGAATCCGTTACAATCAG
>JALXAX010000021.1 GCA_026991755.1 Thiotrichaceae bacterium
CACTATATTACTGATAAAAGCGTTAATGTGGCGGATAATGGTTAGATTATTTTTCCAAGTGGGATAAACTTAGGCTGTTTCAAGGAGATAAATACCCCAATAGAAACAATAAAGAGAGTTAGATTTAGGCATCCTTCACCAAATAGAAAAGTAGTTTACACTTTATGTAGCCCGTATGAAGTTTACCTAATACGGGATAGCGCGTTGCTACAACCTCCCGTATTCCGCTTAGGCTACATACGGGCTAGCAACTGTTAATTGGCATATGAAGGATGCCGTAAATTTAATGTTTTTTGTGATGTGAGGAAGCTCCAATAATGAATTTACCTATATTGCGCTGATTTTTTGTTCCTGATTGGAGCATCTTGAAGAGGCACATAGTTGTTCTACGCAACGATTGAGATGATTCAAGCAGGGCAAAAGGGCAAGTAAGATTGGTAAAATCATTGCTTGGAACTTCCTGAGTATAGGTTCAAAAAATTGTTGCTTGCAGATAATAACTCGTTCTTCGCATGACTTGCAGGTCATGCTCTAATTTTTGTAGTAGATATTTATGATAAAAAGACCACAGTCCTCCACTTCGCTACCCATCACTCTTATTGGGTTGGTTACTTTTTTGCTGATGCTATTTCTTCTAATCAGGTTCACGCCAAATTGGTCGTTGGCTATTGAGGTGGTTGTTATACTTTTAGCGGCGGCTATACCAATTATAATTCTTGAATACCTTTATCTTAGTCCCCCATTATTAAAGAGGTTGCTAAAAGCTCCGAAAATAAATTTTGATAATTGGCAACGTGTATTCACTAAGTTACTAGCCTTGTATAGCATTTTTCTTTTTGTCGCACTGGTTTATTGGGTATTTCCAGAATATCATGGTAATTTTTACCAAAAGTTTTGGGATCTATTAATTCCTATCCTGCCTTGGCTTGTTGTTTTGGCTATCCCTTATTTTTTTATTGTTGATGAACTTATGGAGCAACCTGAGGATTCATATTATTTCTTTGGATTGTGGTTATTAGGTCAGCATAAGTTTGAAAGTCATTTTGTTTTCCCCCTGTTTCTTGCTTGGCTGGTAAAGTTGTTTTTTTTGCCACTAATGATTGTTTATTTCAGTAATAATATCATGTCGTTGTTGGATGGTCATATTACCTTTAGCTCAGTGACAGATAGCTTTCAGAAAACCTATAATTTTTTATGGCTACTATTTTTTACCATAGATGTTGGCTTTGCTTGTATTGGTTATGTATTAACACTGCGTTTATTGGATGCACATATTCGTTCAACTGAGCCAACAACAATGGGTTGGGTCTCAACATTGATTTGTTATCAGCCTTTTTATGGTAGTGTTTCAGCTGTATATTTTGCCTACAATATGGATGGCTATGAGTGGGGGCGTTGGTTGGCGGATAGTCCTTCTCTTTATATATTATGGGGAAGTTTGATTCTTATTTGCTTGGCTATTTATGCTTTTGCTACGGTTATATTTGGTATTCGATTTTCTAATCTTACCAATCGTGGCATTATTACTGATGGTCCTTATCGTTTTATAAAACATCCTGCGTTTGTTTCTAAAAATATTTCTTGGTGGTTGATTTCCATACCCTTCATTAGCCAGTCCAATAATATTTCAGAAGTATTGAGAAGCTGTCTTATGTTACTGTGTTTTAATGGTATTTATTATATTCGTGCAAAAACAGAAGAACGGCATTTGATGAATGATCCAGCTTATAGAGAATATAGTCAGTGGATAGCAGAAAATGGGATTGTTGCTAAAATAAAAAATACCTTTATTCGACTCCGTAGCTTTTAGTATTTGAAGGCTTGAAAGGGATCAATTTTTTCTTTAATGGGTTAAAAGGTATTTACTGGAGTTTGTAATTTATAGCTATGTAATTTATTGGGAAAATATATTTAATTATGGATGGATTATATATGAGTAAAGCTCAACGCTATAAAGAATCAGCGATAAAAAGTTTGAAGGTAAATGACTTTTCCTCTGCTATTGAATGGTTTAATAAATATATTAGCCTAGAAAGTGAAGATAGTGATGTTCTCAACTTGCTTGGTGATGCTTATATGGGTCTAGGTAATAGAGAATCTGCCGTAAAATATTACAAAAATGCACTTGCTCTTGAGCCAAAGCATACTGGAATTTCGCTAAAACTTTCAAGAACATTGCTTGCAGGTATCGATTATATTCAGGCACTTGACGCGATACATAAGCAGTTAAAGCCTGCGTCTTATATCGAAATTGGGGTTTGTAAGGGTGTTTCTTTTGCATTAGCACAGCCTGAGACTATTGCGATTGGTATTGATCCAAAACCACAGTTGGATTTAAACAGTTTGCCAGAAAAGCATTGTGTAATTCGTGATACCAGTGATAATTATTTTGCTAGTGGTAGGATTCAGGATGATTTAGGGGAAGGTTCATTTGATATGGCTTTCCTTGATGGCATGCATCTATT
>JALXAX010000022.1 GCA_026991755.1 Thiotrichaceae bacterium
TACGCGAGCTGGGTTTAGAACGTCGTGAGACAGTTCGGTCCCTATCTGCCGTGGGCGTTTGAGAATTGAGAGGAGCTGCTCCTAGTACGAGAGGACCGGAGTGGACGTATCTCTGGTGTTCCGGTTGTCACGCCAGTGGCATTGCCGGGTAGCTAAATACGGACGGGATAACCGCTGAAAGCATCTAAGCGGGAAGCCCCCCTCAAGATTAATTCTCACTAGACTCTTGAAGTCTCTAAAGGGCCGTTGAAGACTACGACGTTGATAGGCAAGGTGTGGAAGCGCAGTAATGTGTGAAGCTAACTTGTACTAATTGCCCGTGAGGCTTGATCACATAACACCAGAAAGTTTTGGTGAACACTGTAACGATATCACTACCTAGATACATATCTAATTTCTTCTATCAGGAAATAATACTGATAGATGTTAACCAGTTTGCCTGGCGGCAATAGCAAGTTGGAACCACCCGATCCCATCCCGAACTCGGAAGTGAAACGATTTAGCGCCGATGATAGTGTGGGGTCTCCCCATGTGAAAGTAGGTCACTGTCAGGCTTTTATTCGAAGACCCGAAGTATTTATACTTCGGGTTTTTTTTTGCAAAAATTTCGATTTGATTATCTTTGCTTGCTATTGATCATCATGCTATGTGGAATGGGAATGGAACTGTTACTATTTCAGGCGGTCCATTTTCTGTAACACGCTATCGATTCCTTTATAAAATAATAAAGATACTTAATAGTAATAGCTGATTAACCATGTCAAGCAAGCCGCATACTCTACAATCCATACAATGCCTGAGAGGCATTGCGGCACTTTTAGTCGTTTTCCATCATACCATTAGAGGATTTGAGGTTTCTCCTGAGGCTTCAGTTTTATTTGCTACACCCTGGATGGGGTCTTTCCCTTCAATAGAGGCATTTGGTTCTGTCGGTGTTGATCTGTTTTTTGTGATCAGTGGTTTTATCATGGTGATTATTGCTGACCGTTATTTGCTTTCAGAACACCCATGTCGAAATTTTCTCGCACGACGGTTGATTAGAATTTACCCTTTATATTTGCTTGTAACACTGTTATTTATTGCCAAGACCTGCCTTGCTTACTGGGTTGGGGCGGAGCAGAGTGCCTTTGATTTGCAGACATACCGCTTGCTGGCGGCAGTTTTTTTTGTTCCTACTTATAATATTGATCATTCTATTCAGCCTATACTGGGTGTTGGTTGGACTCTTGCATATGAAATGTTGTTTTATTTCCTGTTTTCAATAGGCTTGTTAATGGGGAAAAAGGTGCTGATACCCTTTGTGTTGCTGTCTCTGCTAGCTTTAATGATAATTCCATTGGGAGGGGATTTCGCCATAGCTGAATTTTTTAATAATCCCCTATCTCTAGAGTTTGTTTTTGGAATGTTGATCGCTGGTATTTATTTAAAACTGCCTCCAGTGAATAGAACAATGAGAGATCTTCTTTTAATTACGGCGCTTTCGGTGCTATTTCTTACTCTGTGCAAGGGTGTCAGCTTTCCCGCCAGGATGCTGTGGTGGGGTATACCGGTTGCATTACTTGTATATGTTATGGTTAGTATGGAAAGACATTCTGCGAGGCATTATCCCGAATGGTTGATGCGACTTGGCGATGTTTCCTACTCTTTGTATTTGACACATGTCATTGTTGTCTATTACCTGTGTTTCCCCTTGCTGATCAAACTGAAAGCAGGCTCTTCAATGCCATGGGTAACAGATGTGACAATTGTGATTATAGTCTCCCTGTCTGTCGGTTTTGCATATTTTGTTTTCAGATATCTTGAACGTCCTCTTTACCTTTATATGATGGGTAAGTATATAAATTGGTCACGCACCATGCCGGCTAACCTGATGCAGGCGGATCCATCTGTATTGCAAAACTAGATACTCATACTCGAAGTCTCAGTTGAGCGAAAAAGGTAGCATAGTAATAGTAACTCAATAGGTTGTACGGTTTTTCTTGGTTCGCTATGGCGCTCAGGGTATTTATGATAGGTAGCAATGTGTTCGATGGCAGGGAACTAAATGGCCTGTTGGTTATCTCATCACTGGATAATCACAGATTAACAGACTGAAAGAGCGGCTTCATCACCGATATCATGTTTATAGTTTTACAGGAATTTTATGAGGCTGTAAAAGTATTCTGCAGAATATCGTATTGGATTTCTGATCAAAGCTTACTAAAGCTATAAATATAACCATATAATCATGAATCAAGAAAAACTAAGAATTGGCATATTGTTGGATGATCTCGATGTTGATGCCTGGGCTTATAAAATGATCGAGATATTACATGGTAGTGCTTATGCTTCGCTTGATTTTATTATCGTTAATCAAATTAAGCCCGTCAATAATCGGACACTAAAAGAAAAATTCAAGCATAATTTTCATAGAATCGGGTCGGTAATAGTGGCAAAGCTGCTGGATTTTGTGCACTTCA
>JALXAX010000023.1 GCA_026991755.1 Thiotrichaceae bacterium
ACAAATAAATAAAGTACTAGAACGGTATCTTGAAAAGAAAAGTGCATAACAATGTTGTAATTAGTTGTAAAGGAAAGTTACATAAAACGGGCTTGGTAAAAATATTAAAATACTATATAAAACAAAAATATGAAGAAAAACTACAGCTAACAATATCCAAGGGGCTTTTTGTGCGACAAGCGAAGCTTGTCATTTCTTACAGGGTGAAAGTCCCTGTCGGGTGAAATCCAGTAATGGATTTCTGAAGGTCTAACCCACCAGCCGTATCGAGTGTTGCGCGTCTGGCGGAGCGTTGTTAGTGGTTACGACTACAACAAAGGCGAACAAGAGAAGTGAAGCGTACACAGAGAACATCATAGGTCACAGGGAACACGCACGTTCCTGAAGCGGTTTCAGCATCGTCACCCTTATAAAGCAAATGGCGACCCCGAAGTTCGTTATATTGTAACGGAACATCAAGTCTATACAGGATATTGCCACTCCTGTGGAACCCAACATACGGCTCATTGGCCTGACTCCGTACCCAGTGGTCAAATTGATGCAGGACTCATCAGCACCATCACGCTACTGAGTGGACAGTTTCATTTATCCATTCGCCAGATCCAACAGTTTTTAAAAGAACAGTGGCAACTGGACTTTAGCATCGGTGGCATCAGTCAGGCACAAGGTAAAGCCAATCCTTGGCTAGGCCACCTCTATCGGCAAATTGGCGACAAGATAAGGCAGTCACCCATAGCCCATGCCGATGAAACCCGCCATTTTCGTGGTACAGAGCAACGCTGGTTATGGGCGCTGGTCACGAACAGTCTGTGTTATTTCATAGTGCATTATTCTCGTGGAAAAATAGCAGCCAATACCTTGCTGGGTTCTTTCAATGGTTTTCTCGTCACGGACCATTACAGTGGTTACAATGATGTGCCTGCCCATCGACGCCAGTTATGCTGGGCTCACCTATTCGTCACTTCATTCAAATCAGCGAACGCAAAGGTTTATCGGGAACTATTGGTCAACGCCTTCTATTGATTAGTTATGCTGTTTTTCGTACTCATCATCGTTATACGTACGAGGCAGAAAAACAGGGCATCTATTAACGTCGGATGAAACGCTTACGACAAAGCTTTAAGTCAAACTTGAAACAGGGTAGTCAGCTAAAGCTGGCCACCCGGAGAGCGAACCAGTGTCGTCATTTACTCAAAGATGAATCCATGTGTTGGACTTTTTTAAACAATACCGAGATTCCGCTAACAAACAATACGGCTGAACGTGCGATCAGACCCTATGTGATATGGCGTAAGTTATCATTTGCTAGCCTGTCGTGTCAGGGGGATCAGTTTAGACCGATGATTCTCACCATCATTGGGACGGCACAGCGTTAGGGTTTAAGTACGACCAAAATAGTACGGCAGGTTTGTATGGAAGGTCTGCGTCAAGGCGCTGTTTCTATGCGGCTGCCTTTGGATAATGCGTTGCCTTGTGCTTTATAGGGCGTGAACGCTTACCTTTAACTTGACCTTTAACTCTTAGATTAGCGTTTACATAATCTCTGATACACTTCAAAAAATGTTTTATAATTTAACTTCATGTATGGATGAGTAGAAGATAAAGAATCAAGCAGTAGCTGAAAAATTATTAATCACCGCAGAAGAATATCTGGAAGGTGAACCGTTAGCCGACATCCGCCATGAGTATATAGAAGGTGAAGTGCATGCAATGGCAGGAGCTGGAGATGCTCATGTTAAAGTGACACTAAATACTGCTCTATTATTAAAGCCTCAATTACGGGGAGCAGGTTGTTCTACCTATGTGGCTGATATGAAAGTCAGAATTGCTGACGATGAAGCTTTTCTCTATCCTGATGTTATGGTTACTTGTGACCCAGATGATCAGCTTCCAGAACAAAACTACATTAAGAACTCACCCAAACTTATTATCGAAGTGCTGTCTCCTTCCACTGAAAATAAGGACAGAGGCAAAAAGTTCATACTCTATCGCAAACTATTAAATCTGGAAGAATATGTTTTGATTGACCCTCGTGAGTATTACGTGGAACTCTATCGCAAGCAGGATGATAACCGCTGAGTAATGCGGACTTTTGATAAAAGTGATGCGGTTATTGAGTTCAAAAGTATCCTGATGACTTTTAATCTTATTGATTTATATGAAGACATAAATTTTGAGTAGGCATCTTCAACCAGCTATTGGGAAAATAGAGGGTAAGTTGAGCAGTTACATTCAGAGATTTATTAAGGAGCCTCTGATCAAGTAAGCTAAATTTCCAGATATTGTTCATATGCAAAATTTTTTAAAAATCTTTTGAAATATTGAGTGCTTTTTGAGCAATTTATCATGTGTTTCATCCTTTTTATCTAAAATCTGGGCATATCCCAGATTTTAGACAGATTTATCCTAGCAAATGCCTTTTTTGCTGGTATAAATTGGTTAATCCAAGC
>JALXAX010000024.1 GCA_026991755.1 Thiotrichaceae bacterium
TGCGTGGGTCATCTATGTTCGAGAAATGGTGAAGAATGGAGGGGATAGCTTTTGCTTTCATAGTAAATCAAAAGCTTACATCTAATACTTAATTTAGATTATAATATCAAGCTATTTTAAGTGTGATTGCCCTAAGCTATCTCCCTGATAGTATTGTTATATATAGTAGTTGCTGGTAAAATAATTAAAATAATTTATAGCGATCACCTTGATATTTGTCATTTATTTATGTACTTTGTAGACTCTACTAGGTTAACTGGTGGAAATGTGAAGATAAATTGATTATTTATGTAGCTAGAATATACGTTTTGAATCACCTTAATAAGATCTCAACTCAGAGGAAACAGGTGTAATCCTGTCATTGTTCGCCTCAATAATAATAAAAAATCATACCGACAATACCTCGTGGTTGTAAGCCTAATTAAAGAGCGAAAGGGTAGATGAATAAAACACTGAGTTTTGCGGAAGCAAGACATCTAGTAGCGAGAACGGGGCTAGGTGTAGAGTGGAAGCAAGTCAAAAAATTAGAAGGGCGAGATAGACGACAAGCTATTGAGATTTTGTTGCGCCCAAAAGCATCCCGGCCACCTGCGCCACCTCGGATGACATCATGGTCTGTTCGTACCAATATGTACGAATCGCAAAACCCTACCCATAAAATGAAGATGCATAAGATGACACAAATCGAAGGCGCTAGATTAAAGCGCTGGTGGATTAGTCATATGCTGAAGACACAGTCTCCCATCATTGAAAAAATGGCATTGTTTTGGCATGGGCACTTTACATCGTCATTAGATAAAGTTGAGCAGCCAAGCCTGCTCTATAAACAGAATAAGATTTTCCGACGTTATGCGTTGGGTAACTTTGGCACGATGTTAAAAAGCATCGCTAAAGACCCTGCTATGTCTATCTATCTAGATGGTCAACTTAATGAAAAACGTAGTCCTAACGAAAACTTTGCAAGAGAGCTTTTAGAGTTATTTACCCTCGGTCATGGTCACTATTCAGAGCATGATATACAACATATAGCGCGAGCCTTCACTGGGCAAACGGTGAATCGATTTAGCGAAAGGTATGCATTCAATAAATCAGAACATGACCCCATACCTAAAACCGTATTGGGTAAACGCGTAAATAGTGGTGATGATGTTATTCGTGTGCTGCTAGAGCACCCACGAACAGCCATGACTATTGCAGAAAAGTTCTGGTCTCTTTTCATTAGTGATGCTGAGCCTGTACAAAGCATAACAAGCCAATGGGCAAGTACGTTCAGAAAATCAAATTACGATATAAAAGCACTGCTTCGCGAGGTGTTAACCAGTGATGCCTTTTGGTCTGATGACTATAAAGGCACAGTTACTAAATCACCTGTTGATTTAGTCATTGGTAGCTTGAGGACTATTCCTTCTCAGCTATTTAGTCCAAAAGAAACTGAAGGTATTTTAAGGCTGCTCGGTCAAGATTTATTTGACCCTGCTAATGTAAAAGGCTGGAAAAGTGGATTGGACTGGATAGATGCCGAAACCATCATGGTACGATCATCCATGGTGAATAAACTAACGGGTGCGAACTTGAATCCAAAAGTCAATAAGGGTGATCAATACCCAGATATACCCCCGAAGCAATTCGAAGAATGGCTGTTACCTCAAAAAGCAATTACACAACTTCCCGCTACTGAAGGTAAGCCACGATTAGTGCGTGCACTAGCTTTAGATCCACTGTATCAATTAATGTAGAGCCTTTGAATGAATAGACGTGAATTTGCACAACTTGCTGCTTTGATGCCATTTTCTGGTTTGGTTCCCAACCTTGTTATGGCAGAGTCTAGTGTCGACATAGAAAAGGCAAGGGAACTATCAACTAAAAAGCCTTTAAAAGACGGTGATAAACGCATCCTTGTTTTAGTCGAGCTGGCAGGGGGGAACGATGGTTTAAATACCCTGATTCCATTGACTAAACGCGCAAAATACGAAGAGTACAGGCCCACCTTAAAGCAGATGAATGCCATTGATATTGGTGGCGGTATTGGTATGCATACCTCGTTGAAAAAGCTTTTCCCTCATTGGGAAGCAGGCGATATGAGCTGGATTCAGAGCGTGGGCTATCCCAAACCAGATCGCTCACACTTTCGTTCAAAAGATATATGGGAAACCGCATCAAGCTCGGATCAGCAGCGTACTGATGGCTGGCTATCGTTAGCGCTACCGAAAAAAGATCAAGGTTTGCATGGCGTAGTGGTGGGTTCTGGTTTAGGCCCTCTATCAGGAGCCGAATGTCGAGCTGTAGCGATGCACGATCCAAAAACTTTCGTTAATCAGGCAAAGCTGGTGGAGCGCGTCAATTATAAAAGCTCCAACCCATCTTTGGCACATGTCATTGATGTGCAACAACAGTTGCATGGCGCAAAACATTTACTGGAGCGCAGCGTGCGTGTTCGTTCTGTCGATAAATTCTTCCGTCCTAGCAGCTTCAATAATAACTTGAAGTCTGTCGCTAAAATGATTGTAGGTGGGGCAGGTGTGATGGTCTACAAAGTGACATTGTCTGGGTTTGATACCCACTCCAGCCAAGCCGTTGTACATCAAAACCTAATGAGCTACTTGGCGGAAGGTTTAGACTCCTTCGCACAAGCGATGAAGGCCTCACATCTGTGGGATGACGTCATGATAATGACCTACTCAGAGTTTGGCCGTAGTATTAAAGAGAATCTCAGCGGTGGTACGGATCATGGAACAGCGGCACCACAGCTAGTCATGGGTGGCAAAATTAAAGGTGGTGAGTTATTTGGTGATAAAGCAGATTTGAATAATTTAGATAGTCAGCAAGATTTAAACTATTCTACCGACTTTAGATCAATTTACGCCACAGTTGCCGAAAACTGGTGGGGACAAGATAACCCTTGGGAACAACATACGCCTATCGCATTTATTTAGCGATTGATGTTTTTTAGTAATTAGATCCTACAAATAGACCCATTATCAGATTAATTTTTATCTCACTTCTTTTTTAGATAGTATTGTAAAACTGCTAACCACATGGTCACAACCCATAACCCAATCGCCTTGTAACCAGTAGAAAACTCAAACAATAATAAAAACAATAAGCAGAACGTATATCGTATCTGCGTAAGAGTGAAACAATGAACCCAATTAAATTTTCCGAAGCTAGACATTTATTGTCGCGGACGGGAATGGGTGTAGAGTGGAAAGTCCTTCAGCAATTAATCAACCAGCCTTTCCGTGAAGAAGCGGTGGATCAGCTGATAAAAACCTACTCACCTCAGACCCCAAATCCCCCACGGTTAACGCCATTATATAAAATGGATCGACTGAATAAAGCAGGTGCGCGTGGTAAAAAAGTCATGCATAACGTGATGATGCGTGAAAATGACGTACTAAAAAAATGGTGGGTCAAGCAAATGCTGATCACCACTTCACCCTTCACCGAGCGAATGACGTTGTTCTGGCACAACCATTTCACCTCCTCATTAGCTAGCGTAAAGCGTCCACAACTGCTTCTGAATCAGAATAAATTACTGCGTCAATTTGGTATGGGTAACTTCTCAGCGATGCTGATGTATCTCACTAGTGACCCCGCAATGTTGTTATATCTTGATGGTGATAAAAATATTGCAGGTAGCCCCAACGAGAACTTCGCGCGTGAACTACTAGAGCTATTTACCTTAGGTCACGGACATTACAGTGAAGCGGATGTAAAAGCTGCCGCATTAGCCTTTACAGGCTGGGGTGTAAACCATGCAACAGGAAAGTTTGTTTTCAGAGAAGATTTGCATGACGGTGGCTACAAACACTTTTTAGGTGAAAGTGGTAACTTAAATGGTAACGATATTCTTAAAATCATCCTTAAGCAGCCTCGTACTGCTGAACATATCGCAGAAAAATTTTGGAAATCATTTGTTAATTTAGAAAGACCAAACCCTCGTGTGATCCGTCAATGGGGAAAAGTCTTTCGTGAGTCTAGTTATGAGATTAGCGCACTCATGTCTGAAGTGCTAAAGAGTGATGTTTTCTGGGCAGAACAAAATCGTGGAGCGTTGATCAAATCACCGATTGAACTAATGGTAGGCACGATGCGAACCTTCCCCCACCGTTCTTTAACCACAAAAGATATTATGCATACTAGCCGTATTTTAGGTCAGGATTTATTTGACCCACCCAATGTAAAAGGCTGGGAAGGTGGTAAAGATTGGATATCCACGCAAAGTCTGTTGATTAGAACTTCATTGCAACAAAAGATGTCACGTGATGCCAATATCAGAGCAATGGCTAGGCACTTCCCCAAAGTATCTCCCGATGTGATGAAACAATGGCTATTACCTCGTGAGCCCGTGTTGCCACCACAGCATCGAAAAGGTGAGCTTTGGTATGTGCAGAACCTGATGTTTGACCCCGGATATCAGCTGGCATAGCACCCAAGAATGTAGGATGTGCTAAGTGATAGCGTGCGCATCAAGGAGAGCAATATTTTGATATGTACGCTCTTAAGTGCACCTTATGTAGTCTATGAAAATCCTTTTGGAAGGATTAATGAAATACCTATACACCCTAATAACAAAACCCCAATAATAATAAAAATAAGTGAACCCCATGAAAAGAAGAGACTTCCTAAAGCTAACAGGTGCCGTGTCAGCAGCGAGCGTAGCACCCAGTGTAATGGCTCTACCTGCCAGTAATAAAAATAATAAAGTGGTAGTGCTAGTCCATTTAGAAGGCGGAAATGACGGACTTAATACGTTAATCCCCTACACTAACCCTGATTACTATGCGCTACGCCCTAAGCTAGCAATCCCCGCGAATAAAGTTATTCCGTTGGATGCTAAAATGGGGATGCATGCTTCACTAGGGGGGCTTAAACCTCTTTGGGATAAAGGCGAGATGGCATGGCTGCAAGGTGTTGGTTATAACCAAGCGGATCGCTCCCACTTTCGATCTATTGATATTTGGGAATCTGCATCCAGCAGTAATGAATACAGTAAAACAGGCTGGTTGTCACAGGTACTGCCACAGCTAACGGATGGTTTACACGGCATCGTACTAGGTCAAGGAATTGGTCCATTAGCAGGTTCCAAGCTTAATGCAGTAGAAATGGAAAACCCAAAGACCTTCCTGAATCAAGCTAAACTCATTCAGGATATGAGCTATGCACACTCCAATGTTGCCTCAATGAAGCACATTCTAGGCGTGCAAAACCAGCTTTATGCGACGGCATCTGAGTTATCTCATAAGCTAAAAAGGCAAATCCCCGTAAGAGCGCGCTTTCCTAAAACACCTTTCGGTCATCAGATGCAATCTATCGCAGAAATGATCGTGAGTGGCGTTAACTCTCCCGTCTACAAAGCTAAATTATCAGGCTTTGATACTCATGCGAATCAACTACAGCTACAGAAAAATAGCCTCTATCATCTATCAGGTGTATTACAAGCCTTCGCAGAATCTATGAAGCGGGCAGGGCTCTGGAATGATGTTGTACTCATGACTTATTCAGAGTTCGGGCGTAGAGCAAAGGAGAACCGAAGCGGTGGAACCGATCATGGCAAAGCCTCAGCTCATTTGGTAATGGGTGGAAGCATTAATGGTGGCAGGTTATATGGCAAAACCCCTGATTTAGCAAACTTGGACAATGGTGACTTGGCATATAGTACTGACTTCAAAAAAGTGTACGGCACACTAGCAAGGCGCTGGTGGAATGTGAAAAACCCTTGGCAGGCACATGGCGAGATACCTTTTGTGTGATTTCGTGATAAAGGCTTATCAGTTCGCATCATGGATTAATAGCCATCAAATATGTGAGTGTTATGCGTGTAGTTTTGTAGATAGGTGTCCAAAAGATGAAGATGCATTGCATGTAGACTAAAAGGGTTCCTAAAAGAAGTTCTGTTCTTAATTAGCTGCGCCCTAAAGAACGAGATAAATCAATTTTCTTATCAATGGGTTATTCAACTCATTATTTCTAAAAAGTCATAAAGTATTAGTTACTGTGGAGTCCCTTTGCAGGCAAGTGATATATCTACCAGAGAGAATGTGCAAATAGGGAAGTTTGCCATTATGTTCATATTCCAATCATAAATCCCACACTTATTAGTTGAAGATCAAATAATTAAACTTGATCAGCTTCCTTTAGTTTGATGTCACTATAAATGAAAAAATCATTGACAAAAACTAATTCATAATTATAGTGAACGTTCACTAACTTATAAGAAGGAAAAATTATGACGACTTACACTACTGAAATAGATGCAAGTGGAAAACCATGTCCAGCTCCTATCTTCAATGCCAGTAAAGCATTAAAAGGTATGAATAACGGAGAAGTTTTGAAGCTTATAGCAACTGATATTGGGACTATTAAAGATATCCCAGCTATGTGTGACCAGCTGAATGTTGAGCTGATTAACACTAATCAAGCGGATGGAAGCTACTTCTATTACATCAAGAAGTGATCAGTATCAGACCTGAGTTTGTGGCTTTACTAGGGTATAGGGCACAAGCGATTGATTCATTAGAGGTTTAAAAATGCCTCTTAATGAAGGGTGAGGTAAAGGTTTTTTAAAATACCATCATAAATCAATATCATGTGCACTGTTATTCGCATTGAAGTCACAGATTCAGGTAAGAATGACTCTTTTACAGAAAACAACAACCCTAGGGTTTGAGTTATAGGATAAAAAAGATATGACAATAAGTAATAAAGAGCTGGATATTAGTGGTTCAATTTGTCCGGTAGATATAATCAGAGTTACAAAGGCAATGAATGCCATTAACCCATATGAAATTTTAAAAGTGGTTTATCGTAAGCCTACAGTCCGTGGTAATACGCTACCGATAGAATATGATCTGATCGCTTTTTGTAATTGGCGTAACTACACCATTATTGAGCGAGAAATATCACACGAGATGCTTGTGGTACATATCCAAAAGACATTTAAAGTATCGCAGTACATTAACCGTAATAACTGCATGAAAAAAGGGAATAAAAAATGAGTAAACGATTATCCGCCGAAAAACGCCGTGAAAGTTTTATTAATGCGGCAATGAAGCTATTCGCCAGTAAAGGTTTTCATGGAGTCTCCATTGATGAAATTGTAGCAGCTGTTGGTGTAAGCCCCGCTGTTTTATACAAACACTTCACCTCAAAAGAACAGCTTTACGAAGCGGTCTTACATGAACATGCCAGTACACGTGAAGATTTTATTGTCGCTGTGCTAGACACCGACGGTAGTTTTGAAAATGTGCTTAGAGCAATGACGCGCATCTACGTGGCAAGTGTAGCTTGGCAACCTGATCGCTTAAAAATGGAGTTGCATAACCTATTAGAAGGCATGGAGATGAGTGATGAGTTTCTCAATAATCATTGGAAAACCTTCTCAGACTATATTGATATTGAATTGCAGGAAAAAATCGATGCTAACGAAATACCGCCACTGAATACACGAATGGCAGGGTTGATGTTTCAGGGGATGGTGCGTGAAGTAATCATTAGCCAGGCACTAGAAAAGAATGATCGTTTTCCTGAGCTTTATATTGATGAAATGGTAGATGAATTACTGAGGCTATTCTTTACGGCATGTGGTCTTAAAAAATGAATAAGGGCTGATAATTTAAAAGGGGAAAATATCGACTGTTTTAACCAGCTAAAAATAATAGGACTTGATCAGGTTCCTATAGGTGACCCTGAAATAATAGCCAGTACCCGTGAAACAGGCATAAAAATTAACACCTCCGTTTTTGTACATGACATTTTAGATCATTTCTTGTCAGGCTTTTGGATCAGTGGACATCGAAGTGAGGCAATGGCACTGATACAGTTAGAAAAAACGTACAGGTTCTGACCCAAGGTCTGATTATAAACTAATGGTTGTAGAGGACATCCTCAACGGGCGAGTAAATGGAGAAGACGTTATTGATTTTCTACCAGAGCAACTAAAACGTTTATTACCTGCTAATCATGCAATGGATAATAAGGGCATGATTACTTTTCTTAAGGAACCTCTGAATAACTAAAAAATATATTTCAAATACCCTTAAATTTGTAATTTTTTGAAAAAATATCTTTTTTTAGCATTATATCTTCCAGTTTATGGCTAAATTTTGTCATTCCCAGTGCTTTGGGCGCACTGATCCCGTCTTTTAGCCAAGCAACAACCTTCTTTGCTGATAAAGATTGGTTAGTGCGAGTAAAGTAAACAGTTGGGCTTCATTTTTTGCTAGACCTTTATAC
>JALXAX010000025.1 GCA_026991755.1 Thiotrichaceae bacterium
GTTCAATGCTAAATGAAATAAGCTCCCTCTCCCCTTTGGGGGGAGGGCTGGGGAGGGGGGGGAGATGTTCTAAGGTCGTCTTTTTTATCAGACTATCTACCCCTCCCTAACCCTCCCCCTGCTAGGTGGAGGGAACTTTGTCTATTCCATGAACAGATTCCTAGCATTGAACAGCCCTGACCTACAACTTTGTTTTACAGAAGACTTTTCATTTAACATAGGTGTGTCAAACCTTTAAATGAAACATTGGTTAAGAAACCTCTGATCAACTCATGATTCGTTTTTCTGAGACTTAGCTGGGCTTTAGCGAAGCTTAGAAGCTTCAGCAGATAGAATTTGTCAGGTTTTTTGATAGAGCGTGTAACTGCTCAGACTGCAACTGCTTTATTCAAGAGCAAGGCGAAAGCGCGCATGACTGTGCTTCTTGTTGTTTAGGATGTGCGACTTCAGTCGCGCCTGTGTACCACCTTGAGCGTGGCTAAGCCACACTCCCTGAAGCTGCTATTGATACCAAGAGACCTTTGCACGAAAGATATGACGGATATAGCAAGCTTAATAATTGAGTTGACCGTTTTGATAAAACGGCAAGCTCACTAAAAAATGGCTTGAATTTCCTCTATTCCTGCTAAAAATTCGGCCAATAGCTCGCTATTACGCTCATTTTTCTCTTGCCATCCTTTCGTGCAAAGGTCTCACTAAGAAATAAACATTAGTCATTAGCCCCATTATTACTATCGTTACTACTGTTGCCCTTATTCTTCTTATTAGGCTTCTTACGACGACGAGGCTTTCTCTGCCCCTGATTCTCACCCGTTTCACTAGCGTTTTGCTTTTTCCACGGCTTTTTTTTGCGCTTATTGCCACCGTTTCCACCGTTAGAATCACTGTTGTTGCCATTACCGCCTTTAGATCGATTTCCAGATCGTCTTCGACCCTTTCCACCACCATTATTACCATTAGCCTGTTTAGGTTTCTTTGGTTTTTTAGGCTTTCTATCTAGTGTGGTAACAGGCACATCATGATCGGGCTCAAAACCATCAACCAATTTACGCTCAAGTAATTTCTTTATTAGATGTTCAATCTCAGCCAGTTCTGCAACTTCATCCGCACTGACTAATGAAACCGCTTGGCCTCGGCTGCCCGCTCGACCAGTGCGTCCTATACGATGCACATAATCTTCGGCTACATTCGGCAAATCAAAATTGACTACCTGTGGGAGCTGATCAATATCCAAACCACGCGCTGCAATATCTGTCGCAACCAGCACACGCACTGCGCCTTTTTTAAATTCAGCTAAAGCCTTAGTTCTTGCACCCTGACTTTTATTGCCATGTATAGCAGCAGCTGAAATACCTTTGCCATCTAATTGTTTAGTCAATCGGTTTGCACCATGCTTGGTGCGGGTAAAAACGAGTACTTGCTTCCAATTATTCTCTTTAATTAATTCCACCAACAACGCAGATTTACGCTTCTTATCAACAGGACAGATCCATTGCTTTACCGTATTTGCAGTTGTATTTCTTGGACTAACGGAAATTTCAACAGGGTTATGAATCATTCCTTTAGCTAGATTACGAATAGAATCCGAAAAAGTAGCTGAAAACATCAACGTCTGGCGCTTCTTAGGCAGTACTGCCAATATTCTTTTAATATCGTGAATAAAACCCATGTCTAACATTCGGTCGGCTTCATCCAGTATCAACACTTCTAATTGATCAAAACGAATGGCATTTTGATTATGTAAATCAATTAAACGTCCAGGTGTTGCGACCAATACATCTACACCTTTACGCAAGCGCATCATTTGTGGGTTGATTTTCACACCCCCAAACACTTCGGTAGATTTAATTCTAAGGTTTCGACTATACGTCGTTACGCTAGCACCCACTTGCGCCGCTAGCTCACGAGTCGGTGTTAGGATAAGCGCACGCGCTTGATTAGGCTTAGCTTGTGGCCCTTTTGAAAGAATTTCTAACAACGGCAAAGTAAAGCCTGCTGTCTTGCCCGTACCGGTTTGTGCAGCTGCCATCACATCCTTGCCAGCCAATACTGCTGGTATCGCTTGTGCCTGAATCGGTGAGGGGGTTTTATAACCCTGTGCAGTTACTGCATCTAAAATGGGGGCCGATAAGCCCAATGAGTCAAATCTCATTATTAGTGTCTCTAGTTAATAGCGCGTGCAGGGTACAGGATAACGAGAACAAATACTATGCAACCGCATCACTATAAGGTTTTAGGCTTAAATCTTTCGCCTTTTTACAAACAATCATCTGTTACTATCCATGCTGAATAAATACTAGTAGAGACCTTTGCACGAAAGGATGGCGAGAGAAAAATGAGCGTAATTTTCTCTATTTTTGCTAAAAAAGAGGGTAATAGCCGAGCTATTGGCCGAATTTTTAGCAGAAATAGAGGAAATTCAAGCCA
>JALXAX010000026.1 GCA_026991755.1 Thiotrichaceae bacterium
GGCTACAGAGTAGCATCCTGAGCGGAGTCGAAGGGCGCGGTTTTTACTGAATATACTTTTGCAACTATTAATATGCTAATTGTTAGTCTGTAATTTACCTAAGTATAGTTATGTAAATTACAAACTCATTCACTGTATCATATCAATATCAAAGGGAGTTGCTTGAGACTCAATAGTGAAAATGGAGGGCCATAGGTGTTCGGCTTCGTGAATTGGTCAAGTGGAAATAGCGAGGCAGGTCTTGTTTTATGCATTATATTGTCTTGTGTTACACTGCTCTTATTCAAAATACTAAAATGGAGTAAATTATGGAATGGGCAGAAGTTGTAGATAATCCATTGTTGCAAGATCTTCCTTTTAAAATTGAACTCAATAAGTTTGGAAAGTTATTAATGAGTCCAGCATCTAATGAACATGGAAGAATTCAAAGTCGTCTTGCCAGTATGTTGATAAATAAGCTTCCTAAGGGGGAGGTAATAACAGAGTGCTCAATACAAACATCTGATGGGGTGAAGGTCGCTGATGTTGCATGGTTGTCAAAGGGCTTTGTATTGGAATTTGGTTTTATAACGCCTTATCCTAAGGCACCAGAATTATGTGTTGAAATTGTTTCTCCTTCAAACTCAAAAGTTGAAATACAGCAAAAAGTTGATTTGTATTTAGCTAAAGGTGCTAGTGAAGTCTGGGTTGTTTATGATTTGAATGATATTCATGTGTTTACGCACATGGGATATATTAAAAAAAGTAAGCTTGTTGAGTAGAGTTTTCCTAAGCTGTCGTAATATGGCACTTTTGATTAAATTTTAACTTCCTATTTTTTGGATGTTCAATATTTAACCTGAATCAGCCTAAGCATTCAGGATCAGGGCTGTTAAATTATCACTTGCTTGTTAGGCGCCCTAGGTGCATTCTGGCCCGAACATTGGGAAATAAGTCATTTTCAACATTCAATAAAAACAATGGGTTATAAACGACTTACTTGAGAGCTAGAATGTATATGGAGATGGGATTTTAGTCCCGCCATGGTAGCTATTACTAACAATGGCGAGACTAAAGAGTTTGCGAAAGTATTTATATGTAGGGTGTGCTGACGGAGGAGGCGCACCGTTTATCATGCACTTATGGTGCGCTTCGTGCCTCAACACACCCTACAAACAGCATTTTTTGAATACTTGCACTGTCTCTAAAGTCCCGCCTCCAGTTAGCATTAACAGCCCTGATTCAGAATACTCTTGATAGCTTTTCAGGGTCTAATAAAGTCCATATCATAAACCTAATAACTTGCCCGCAGTCATTTCGAAGCAGGGCTGTTCAATATTAAATTATCACTTGCTTGTTAAGCTAGAATGTATACGGAGATGGGACTTTAGTCCCGTATGACAGAGCTTTTCTAGCCATTTGCGGACTAAAGAGGCTTTTAGCCTCCCCCTTGTTGAAGGGGGATTGAGGGGGATTTTTTTAATACTTCCACAGTCTTTTTAGTCCCGCCATGGTAGCTATAACTAACAATGGCGAGACTAAAGAGTTTGCGAAAGTATTCATATGTAGGGTGTGCCGACGGAGGAGGCGCACCATTTATCATGTACTTATGGTGCGCTTCGTGTCTCAGCACACCCTACAAACAGCATTTTTTGAATACTTTCACAAGCCTCTTTAGCCGCGTGCTAAACGGCATTGTGGTGGCGCACTGGCACGACTAAAGTCGCCTTTTTCATTTAATCAGTCTCATGACCTTACTCTGTGCCACGAGTGAGAACTAATTGAGGTTAGGACTTATAATCCATAACTCTAAATCACAGCTTTTATGTGGTGATTGTTAAGTCAATGCTTATGGGTGGAGTTGCCTGACCTTGCGACTATATGAGATTCAATAGTAGCCTTTATAAAACCAGTGCAAATGTTTTTATAAGGTTTATAATTAAACAACTAATATTAATAAAATGCTTTAACTATCGAGGTCGGGGTTAGTTAAACAAATACGGGCACCATCATGATTGATTCCATACATGGACTATCAAGAAGGAATAAACAATTTATTATTCTATTTCTTGATACTTTCCTAATTTTACTCTCTTTATTAATTGCTTATTCGTTACGTTTGGATGAATTCCATTTGCCTCAAGGGGATGAGTTATGGTTGTGGTTATTGGCTCCTCTTATCGCGATTCCTGTTTTTATTCGTTACGGATTATTTCGTGCTGTAATCGAGTATGTTGAGTTTCAGGCGCTTTGGTCTATTGCAAAGGCGGTTTCTCTCTATGCCTTGATTTTTGGAATGGTGATTTTAATTTCTGGCTTCATGATGCCCCGTTCGGTTATTTTAATTCATTGGTTGGTGACCATTCTTCTGGTTTCAGGTAGTCGTGTTGTAGGTCGATCTTTATTCTCTCATAGTCGACAAGCATTTTTTTCAAAGGATTCCTCCCATGATAATAATGTCATTATTTATGGTGCAGGTTCATCGGGTGTACAGCTTGCTAGAATGCTTGCAATGAATAACCAAATGAAGCCAATTGCTTTTGTGGATGATAACCCTACGTTACATAAGATTCAGGTAAGTGGCTTAACGGTATATTCACCTCGCCAGCTAGAAGACCTCATTATTAAAATGAATGTTAAAGAGGTCTTGTTGGCAATGCCTTCGGCATCACGCCGACGTATTCGTGAAGTTATTGCGGAGCTTGAGCCTTCGCCTGTCCGATTACGGACTATCCCAAGCTTTACTGAACTAGTTGAGGGTAAAGTTAAGATTGAGGATATCCGTGACGTCAATATTGATGACCTATTAGGTCGTGATTCTGTGAAGCCCACGGATAGTCTACTTTGTGCCAATATCACTGATAAAGTTGTCATGGTTACGGGTGCAGGTGGTTCGATTGGGTCTGAGTTGTGTCGACAAATTGTAAAGCTTAAACCGTCTTCGTTAATATTGTTCGAACAAAGTGAGTACAACTTATATGCCTTAGAGAAAGAGTTAATTGCTAGTGGTGTTAACAGCCTTCCAGTCAATCATTGTATTCCCGTATTAGGTTCTGTAGTTGACCAATTTCGTGTTGAGAAAGTGTGTAAGCGATTTGGGGTTAATACTATTTATCATGCTGCGGCATATAAACATGTGCCATTAGTGGAGATGAACCCTGCAGTTGGGGTTATTAATAATGTTATGGGTACGTTGAATACAGCAAAAGCGGCTATTGCTACTGAGGTTGAAACGTTTGTATTAATATCTACTGATAAAGCGGTTAGACCCACAAATGTAATGGGAGCGAGTAAGCGTTTTGCTGAGTTGGTTTTGCAAGGCCTTCATTTGGAGGGGGATGGAGAGCCTGAAGATGAGAGGTGTCAAACCCGTTTTACTATGGTTAGGTTTGGTAATGTGCTGGGTTCTTCTGGCTCTGTTGTTCCTTTCTTTACTGATCAGATTAAAAGAGGTGGCCCTGTCACAGTAACTCATAAAGATATTATTCGTTACTTTATGACGATACCTGAAGCGGCTCAGTTAGTGATACAGGCTGGTGCGCTGGGTGAGGGTGGTGATGTTTTTGTACTTGATATGGGAAAGCCTGTTCGTATTTATGATTTAGCAACTCATATGATTAAACTCAGTGGTCTTGATGTGCGTGATGAGGATAATCCAGAGGGTGATATCGAAATTAAAATTACAGGTTTGCGACCTGGTGAAAAGCTCTATGAGGAGTTATTGATAGGCGATAATGTTTCTGATACCAGTCACCCACGAATTATGCGTGCTGAAGAAGAGGTAATCCCTTGGAATCAATTGCAAGTATTGATTGATGAGTTGAACTTTGTTGGGCGTTTGAATGATGCATCTAAGGTTAGGGATGTGCTACTACGTGCTGTAAAAGGGTATACGCCACAGTGTGGTATTGTTGATGTATTGGAAGATGAAGCTAGTCAAAAGTTGGCTTGATCTTTATGGGTCACAGCCCCCTCACTTGCAAAGTGGTTGAGTTAAAAGGAGAACGTAAGTTCTCCTTTTTTTTTGTGGTCTATTCTTAGTCTCACTAAAAAATGGCTTGAATTTTCCATATTTTGTCTAAAAACTCAGTCAATAGCTCGGCTACTACTCTCTTATTTCTCTTGCCATACTTTCATGCAAAGGTCTCTTAGTAGAAGTTCCCTATTAGTATTAATAGTTGCAAAAGTATATTCAGTAAAAACTGCGCCCTTCGACTCCGCTCAGGGTGCTACCTGTAGCCTGAGCGGAGTCGAAGGCGGTGCTTGTATGTAAAAACTTTTGCAACAATTAATATAATTATTCTAGTATAATTATTCGTTAGTTCTTAGCGCATAGAACTCATCCACAAACGAATCAAACCTGTTTTCTTCAATCGCACTTCGAATATCCCTCATTAACTCTTGATAGTAATAAAGGTTATGAATGGTATTCAAATGAGCGCCTAAAATCTCTCTACACTTATCGAGATGTCGCAAATAAGCACGAGAATAGTGCTTACAGGTATAACAACCACATTGATCATCAATAGGATTAGTATCGAATTGATGCTTAGCATTACGCAACTTCAATGTACCAAAGCGGGTAAAGATATGAGCATTACGAGCATTACGAGTGGGGATGACACAATCAAACATATCCACGCCACGTTTCACCGCCTCTACGATATCTTCGGGTTTTCCCACACCCATTAAATAACGTGGTTTATCTTCGGGCAATAAAGGAAGGGTTGTTTCTAGTACCTTATCTCGCTCGTCCTTAGGTTCACCTACCGATAAGCCACCTATCGCAAAACCATCAAAGTCTATCGCTTTTAAAGCCTCGGCGGATTGCTTGCGTAAATCGCTATACATACCTCCTTGAACAATGGCAAACAGAGCAGAAGGGTTATCAGCATGTGCATCCTTACTGCGCTTAGCCCAACGTAGTGATAACTCCATTGACTCGCGTGCTTCGGTTCGAGTGGCAGGGTAGGGCGTACACTCATCGAAAATCATTACAATATCTGAGCCTAGTTCTCGCTGGGTTAGCATAGAAGATTCAGGCGTCATCAAAATAGAGTCACCATTAACAGGTGACTTGAAAGTAACACCTTCCTCGGTGATCTTGCGCATCTTTGCTAAAGAGAAAACCTGGAAGCCACCAGAATCCGTAAGAATCGGCTTCTCCCAATGCATAAAGTCATGTAAGTCTCCATGTTTTTTAATAACCTCGGTACCAGGGCGAAGCATTAAATGAAAGGTATTACCGAGGATGATTTCTGCTCCCATGTCGGTAAGTTCCTCAGGAGTTATGGACTTAACTGTTCCATAAGTACCCACAGGCATAAACGCAGGTGTTTCAATAGTGCCACGGGGAAAATGGACTTGCCCACGTCTAGCATTGCCATCAGCGTTAATTTTTTTAAATCGCATGTGCGACATAGTTTTTCCTTATTTATGATTAGGATAGATATTAACTGTGTTGTGTATTAAATACACTATTAGAGTATAGCTATATTATAATATAATAATTCAATAGTAATCATAGGGTTGCGAACTGTTGCAGTTTGACAACAATCCTGTTTACTGACACTATCGGATGTGTAAATTAACAAAATTTGAGTGAATAATCCAAAGGAGGATTAATAATGCGTACAGTATTTAAACCAAGCGTGTTGGCGGTATCAATAGTAACGGCTTTGGCGTCAACATCGGTAATGGCAACAAACGGTCTTGCACCGACAGGTCTAGGGCAAATTCATAAGGCGATGGGGGGAGCAGCTGTTGGTAATCCTATCAATACAACTTCAATTATGACCAATCCGGCTGCTGCTTCTTTCGTCGATGATGGCTGGGATGCGGGGGTTGAACTTTTTGTGCCGGACAGAGAAACCACGATTACAGGTAATCTGGCTCCATCTGGAGTAAATGGGACTTATGATGGAAATAAAAGAGATACTTTCTTAATTCCAGAGTTCGGCTATAAAAAATCAATAAATAATAAAGCAGCTCTTGCGATAGTTGCTTATGGTAACGGCGGTATGAATGCCACCTATGACAGAGCTGTTCCTTTACTGGGGAATGGATCCACAGGAACAACTGGAATCGATTTTGCCCAGGTGTTTATTTCACCTACTGCAGCATGGAAAGTCACTCCCAATCACAGTATAGGTTTATCACTAAATCTGGTTGCACAACAGTTTAAAGCTAGAGGTATTGAGAATTTTGACAACGCCAATTTTAGTTCTAACCCTGGTAGTTTGTCTTCTGATCAAAAAGATACATCAACGGGTGTGGGTGCCACAGTTGGCTGGCAGGGTAAGTTAAGCTCTAGGGTTACGGGCGGTGTGTCGTATCGTTCTGAAGTGACTATGGGTAAACTTAATAAATATAGCGGATTGTTCCCTAATGCAGGTCGTTTGAATGTTCCTGCAGCGCTGACAGTAGGACTTGGCGTAAAAGTTTCACCGAAAACTACAGTTGCTGTGGATGTTGAGAGAATTTATTACGGCAGCCTTGATTCTATTGGTAATTCCCCATCCAAACTATTTGCAGGAGTTAAATTAGGTGCTCCTGATGGGCCTGGTTTCGGCTGGGAAGATCAGGATATCTTTAAAATTGGTGTGAAGCATCAGTACTCACCGAAGTTAGCTCTTATGGCGGGGTACAACCATGGTGATGCACCAATAAAAAGCAGTGATACCTTGTTTAACATACTTGCTCCAGCAACTAGTGAAGATCACCTTTCTTTGGGCGTGGAATGGGCCTTGAATTCAAAATCTAAAATAATTGGCTCATATGTACATACATTTGATGCTTCAATTAATGGTAGTGGTTCAATACCTGCAGCATTTGGTGGTGGAGAAGCGAACTTGTCTATGGTTCAGAACGCGGCTGGTATTGCTTACAGTCACAAGTTCTAGTTATTCTAGTTACGGAAACTAAATGCTGATATCAGTGTCTACAGAAATACATCCGCGCTCTTTTTCAGAGTAGCGGATGCTTTTGTAATCACCAGAGTTAAATATGAGGATAATTAAGATGTTAAAGAAATTAGGATTAATTACAGTATTAAGCGTATTAGCGACACCTGTAATAGCAGATACTTATATGGACGCAGCATGGGCGAAAAAAGCTTGTGATGCTTGGAATGCCAATTCTACACTGACTAATCAACTTGCCAACAACGTTGATGAAGACGATGATGATGGTGAAGGTTATAAGTGGGTTGATAATAACGCGGGTCGTGGTTACAAGTTAGTACAGATGTATCGTACCAGTTGTGGTGCTAGCACTAAAATACAACTTATCATTCAGAATAAAGATGGTAAGGCGATGTGTACCAGTGCTGGAAAGCCTGATGGTAAAAAGATGAACTTCTCGGTTGATTATTTAATGCATGCCAGTGATAAGAACTGGGATTGTATGGGTAAAGGATCATTCGGTTGTGGTGCAATGGGCGCTATGATGAGTGGCAAGCTTAAGTTCCAAGGACCAAAAGTCGAAGCGATGAAAGTAATGGGGCCGTTTGAAAGCTTCTTAAAAGTAGCGGGTAAAACTGCTGGTGATAAAGCTAGCTGCCCTAAATAGTAATTTATTACTAACTATTAAATAGTTAAGGGCATCTCTATTGATTCATGGTTCGTTTTCACTGAGGTTAGGATATGCTCTATTTCGCTGTGAAAGCAACCAATAACTACGGCTATTGCTGACTTTTCTATCAGAAATAGAACACATTCTATCTCACTGGAATTCTACCAGAATTAATAGAGATGCCCTTAAGTAAGAGTAGTAATTCTGTTACAACAAAGCCCGCATTTGCGGGCTTTGTTGTTTTTGTATGTATAGAGATCTACTTTTCTCAATCCAATCGTGGGTATGTTGAACCTAGGTTCCTCAGCTGAACGTTTATATATTGTTAAACTTTTGATAAAATAGAAATATATCACTTATATCCCTGTAGGTGTAAGCTACTCAAGCTACTCAAGCTACTCAAGCTACTCAAGCTACTCAAGCTACTCAAGCCAAGAAAGTTATTCTACATGTTGCCAACTGAGAAGCTTCTGAATTAACTGATTTCCTCAAGATTATGGGCTAACTCACCTGGGTTCAATGAAGACAAAGGTACCTTAAGGAAACTCTGATTAACCTCCCAAAAATTAGTATAATCACTTCAACCCCAATCGATTCATTTGAGTAGAGCTATGCAATTAGACTTTGGAAGTACCTTCGAACTAAGC
>JALXAX010000027.1 GCA_026991755.1 Thiotrichaceae bacterium
GTTGTTCCCTTGGCAAGACCCATAACGCAGTATTGAGCGCTTTGGGTTGCTCCCTTCGGGCGAGCCAGGAAGCGGTTATCCGCGTTGTTGCGCCTTTTGTGAAGGGAACAACCATTCCCTGCAAGACGCGCCTAGCGGCTAACCGCTTCCTGACTCGCTGTATCCATCAAACCTAACTTGTTGGAGTACTAGCTTATTCAGTATCATGGTAAATATGCCAAGAGTAATAAGCCTGTTGAAGCTCTTCCCAGTATGCAGGGGGTAACTTATAACGGTTGTAGAGCCTTTTATTAGCATCAGAATAAAGCTCTGATAACGAGCTTTGCAAGCTCTCGGGCAACTCGACCCATGGAACATTAAAGCGCTTAGGTTTTGATAACAAATGGGAAGACTCCATCGCTTCAACGAGATCGTGTATGCCCTGTGTTCTCTCACTCAAATTATTAGTGGATGCAGGGATAGCAAGGGAATACCCCCACCTATTCCGATATACGTGACTTCTAAAATCGGTAAGAAAAAACTCTTCATTAGCTACCTGTCCCATCGTTTCAATATGTTCTGCATCAACAAAGCGACCACTAAATGAAGCCAACCCCCAGCTACGTCGTTTATTTTCTAGGCCATCAGCAAGACCTACGATAAAAATAAAGAGATCAATTAATCCTCCTAATAAAAGTGGAGCGTAATCTAGTGAAGTAATTTTAGTTGCATCTACTTCCGCTTGTGATTTCTTGCTAAAGAGCTTGTCCAACCATGCACCAGGAAGAATCGCTTTAGGAATTTGCATAAAAACTGTCAAGGCTCGGCTTAGTACTTCACGGTCACTATCTGGATCAAATAACTCCACATCCTGAACTAAGGGCAAGATACCTACCTGCTTTACAATAGCCGTGCCTTTAATATCAATATTCTCATCAGGACAAGCAATTGCATAACCCAAGCTATCTTTGCCATCTGTTTTGCGACGGTCGTACATATGATCACGCAAGGTGGAAGTCAAATTAGATACTTTGCCACTTTCTTTGTAACGATTGAGTTTCTGCACCATTTTGTTCATTTGGTCTTGCACATCATCTGTCGTATCTTTTTGTTCTGTATAGGCTTTAACTAAACCTTCTAATTTTCGAATATCCGTTGACACTTCATCATACAAGTCTGATATATCAGAGGATAAGGCTGTAAATATTTTTGCTTCTTTATCACGATAACGACTTCTTGGTCCTGACTTTGGTGGAGACATATAACCGCATGTTCCCCCCCGTTGCCTTTCTTCCTCTGCGCGACGACGGGAATAGTTAGCTAGCTTTTCAGTATCATTACGGATATGTAAAAAGGAATCTTGATAGTTTAAGGCTGACTTTTTAATTTCAGTCAACTGGCTTGAAAAGTTATCGAAGGCATAACTATCAGCACGAAACAGGTTGTAGTAAAAACTGTAACTAAAGAAAACACTAACACCCATCGTGACTAGATAGACGAATAACCACAGTATTTTAAGAGCAAAGCGACTATGTAGCATCTCATACAGAGAGAATAGCAGCATACCTTGTAAAACCGTCACAAAGAGAAATAGAACAACCACAAATACAGCAGGTGTTTGTTCAAAGCTACCATAAGAAAAACGAATCAGCCCATCATAGGTGGTGTAAAAGGAAATACAGGATAAAACTAGAAGAAAAAGGAGAATAAAAGCATGGGGTTTATTGGTCAATAAATAGCTTAACCACGCTGGCTGTTGCTTTTTAGAGGTAATTCTTTCTTGAGATGCTGTATACATATCCATACGAAGCCCATAATCCTGTATTTACAAGCATTTTCTACTATTAGCTACTTAAATGCCAGTACGAATATGAAACAACGAAAATTTATAGTAACCATAGACTGAAGAATATTTTCTTGACAAGTGTGGTTAAATTTTATACAGTTACTCCGTAGCCAGAAACTCTCTCTGACTACAAAAGCACTATAACGTAGTGCCATTAGTCTATAAGCTGTTGCTTTTTTTTAGTTGTTTTTTAGGGGCAAAAAAGTTAATAAATTTTGAACTTTTTACATATTAAAGTAGACTAATATTCGTAGCATTTGAAAACTAATGCTACATCCTCCTAGCGGTTAGGCATCCAAGTTTACTTGGATGCCTCTTTTTTTGCCTAAAATAAATAAAATAGCCTTACCTTCTTTATCCTAAAATCCTCAGTTAGACAGCCTATAGAGTGACTCTCTTCGGCTGAATGGTGTAGTAAAAAAAGGAATTAATGGTTGATCCTTAATGAGTTTTTTTACATAGCCAGTCAGTCGAAGACTTAGTTGAGCTTTAGCGAAACTTAGAAGCTTCAGTAGGGTTGCTCTATAGGCTGTAGCGCCTTCACTCTATAAGTGAAGATAGATAAAGCTGCTTACTTTATTACTATCAGTAGTTTATTTAATACTGGAAGCGGTTAACTGAGGAATTTAGGTTTATATTTAGAAGCCTCTAAATATAGCTAGTTAAACTTAATCACACTCACCTTAAAACCTCTGAACAAGTCATGATTTATTTATCTGAGTCTAGAATCTGCCAGTTTTTCGCTATAAAAGTGACCAATAATTACGGCTATTGTTAACTTCCTATCAAAAACCTGACAAATTCTATCTGCTAAAGCTTCTAAGTTTCGCTAAAGCTCAGCTAAGTCACAGAAATTTCGATCAGACTTATTCAGATACAAGAGCTTCCTTAACAACTAGCAAATATATCCTTCAACATCTCCATATTTACAAATTGATGACCTTTCGAATCCCCATCTAACACCTTAAAGGTATTATTTTCACTTCCCATTTGGTCTAGCACAATACAAGCATCGTCAAAGTTATCATCCTTTGTATATCTGTTAACAGTCACCATTGTTTTTAAACCAGCTCCTGTAGAAGATAGAAAGCCATTGGCAGAATCTTCAAATGCGAGTGTTTCTTCGGCGGTTATACCCATTTCTTTCATCGCATATTGGAAAATGTCGGGGGCTGGTTTTTTCGCAGGTACAATATCTCCAGCTGCAATAACCTCAAACCAGTCGATAGACTCCTTTCCCAACGTTGAGGTAAGCAAATACGTTACATTTGCAGGCGTTGTAGTCGTTGCAATCCCCATACGAAAACCAGCATCACGCGCCTCACGCAATAACCTTTCAACACCCGCTCTCAGTGGAATTTCACCTTGCTGTAACATTTCAAGGTAGAAATCAGTTTTACGCTTATGTAGTTTTGCAGCAAATTCTGTTAAATCATTTTTAGGTGTAAAGTTATCTAAAAAGTCATTTACATAATACTTAATACGCTCCTTTCCTCCAGTGACTGCAAGTAATTCACCGTAAAGCGCTTCTGTCCAATCCCAATCAAGCCCTGCTTCTACAAATGCCTTATTAAAAGCGACACGATGACCATCGGCTTCTGTATCAGCTAATGTGCCATCTACATCAAACAAAAGGGCTTTAAGCTTACTCATAGTATTAACCTCAAATTGAACATGAAAATGTCGGGCATTATACCTTCCATTTTTTTTAATGCCTTATTAAAAAAAGGTTAACTGATAAAGAAAGGTGAAATAAAACGGATTTAGTCGTACCAACACTTCTAAACCCGTTTGAAAGGGATTAATACCGTGATCAATGAAATATGTTGCTACGAGAAAACTATAGGAAATAGTAAAGCAACAAGGGGGTGAACAAGCTAGCCTAAGAGCTAACTTGTTCATAATTGCTAAAAATGATGACTCTTAGCAATATACTATTTAAAACAGTGTATAAATAAACGGCGCAACAGCAGAGCCCTGCGACAGCACAATTAGTACACCTAATAGCAACATAATTATAATAATAGGGGCTAGCCAGAATTTCTTTCTAACTTTCATGAAGCCCCAAAGATCGGAAAATAAATCAAGCATTAGTAAGGTCTCTCTACGTGGTTTTTAGGAGGGCTTTCAGAGGTCACACGGTATGAGGTATCATCTGAAAACTTATTTGGGATCAGTTCTTTACCAAAGAGCTTAAATAACATGCCCAGCGGTAAAAAGATTAGGAAAAATAAGACACCTAGTATGATGCGGGTATTTATAAAGCCTAATACCCCGCCTATTTTCATCCATACTATGTAAATAGGTTTTAAGCTGGCTGGGTGCACTAATGCCCAAACTATAAAAGTGGTGGCTATTATCCAAGGCCAAAGCGGTATGCTTTTACCCAAAATAAAGGGGAAGAATAAACCAAAGAGTAGAATAAAAGCTCCACCCATGATTAGGCCAAACTTCCTTAGTTCTTCTTTTGAAGCGTCGGGTACTTCTGGAATGATACTCATTATATTTTCTCTCGCTTTAGTCTAGAACAAACTCGTCTTTCCATGAGTCATCGTCATCACGGTTAGGCTGTTTCGTTTTATCCAGAATTATGTTTTCCATGACTAAGTAATCCATTTCTGTTCGCATGAAACAACGGTATGCATCTTCAGGTGTATTAACAATAGGCTCTCCACGAACGTTAAATGAGGTATTAATTAATACAGGACAGCCGCTTTCTTTTTCGAAGCTATCAATCAAATTATAATAACGAGGATTAGTCTCTGGATGAATGGTTTGTACACGCGCAGAGTAGTCTACGTGTGTAACAGCGGGTATTTGCGAACGTGGCACATTCAATTTCTCTATACCAAAGAGGGCTTGCTCTTCCTCTGTCATCGCAAGACGTTTGTCTTCGGCTACAGGCGCTA
Source organism: Thiotrichaceae bacterium (assembly GCA_026991755.1). GTDB lineage: Bacteria > Pseudomonadota > Gammaproteobacteria > Thiotrichales > Thiotrichaceae > HyVt-477. The sequence goes on from JALXAX010000027.1 coordinate 4,735, forward strand.
CTATAAGCATATAAGGACTTTTTCCTTTGTGCTGGAACCAATCTGAAACTGATTCATACTTCACAGAAGGAGCGAACGGCCTAAATGACTCACGGTATTTGATTTTCAAATTCATGATGGATTGCATTTTGGGGCTTCGTGGATCACCTATAATGGATCGTCCTCCCAATGCTCTTGGACCAAACTCCATACGGCCATTAAACCAACCAACTACTTTTTCTGAGTTTAGGATTTTACCCAGTTTCGGCATTAATTCTGCATCATCAAGCGCTTCGTAGGGAGCATCAACCTTGTCTAAATAAGCGGTTATTTCTTCATTTTTATACTGTTTACCCAAGTATGAGCCTTTCATGAAGTCGTCTTTATTGTCCGCTTTGCGTGGGTTTTCAAGGTACTCATACCAAACGGTTAAGGCAGCTCCTAATGCGCCTCCTGCATCTCCTGCGGCGGGTTGAATCCAAATGCCCTTGAAGGGGCCTTCACGTAATAAGCGACCATTGGATACACAGTTGAGCGCTACGCCACCTGCCAGACAGAGGTAATCAACGCCTGTTTCTTTTTTGATGCCCTCGGCTATTTTTAAGACGATATTTTCGGTCACGAGCTGGATAGAGCGTGCGATATCCATTTCTTTTTGAGTCACTTCTGATTCTGCTTGGCGAGGAGGGCCTCCAAATAGCTTATCAAATTTCTTGTTCGTCATACGCAAGCCTGTTGCGTAACTAAAGTAGCTCATATCAAGACGGAATGTTCCGTCTTCTTTTACGTCAATCAGGTTATCTAATATTAGATCAACATATTTAGGTTCACCATAAGGTGCTAAGCCCATTAGCTTATATTCGCCAGAGTTAACGCGAAAGCCTGTGTAATAGGTAAAGGCGGAGTAAAGCAGTCCTAATGAATGGGGAAAGTTTATATCCCAAAGGTTGGTAAGCTTATTCCCTTCTCCTAACCATACAGAGCTGGTTGACCATTCTCCTACTCCATCGAGACATAAGACGGCCGCTTTGTCATAAGGTGAGGCAAAAAAAGCTGAACTGGCATGGGATCGGTGATGGTCATTAAAAAGTAACGTTGGGATTTTCTTTAAATCGCCATCAACAAATTTTGCTAATTCATCTTTTAAGGTTTTTTTAAGAAAAAGCTTCTCTTTTAACCAAACAGGTATAGCGGTTATAAAGGATTTAATTCCACTGGGGACGTAGGCAAGATACGTTTCTAATAAGCGTTCAAACTTTACTAGGGGTTTATCATAGAAAATAACATAATCAATTTCATTCATTGTCAGCCCAGACTCTTCAAGACAATATTTGATCGCTTCTCCAGGGAAGCCAGGGTCATGTTTTTTCCGTGTAAAACGTTCTTCTTGTGCTGCTGCTACTATATCTCCATCGCACACTAGCGCTGCTGCACTATCATGATAGTAAGCTGATATACCTATAATATTCATATTTATATTTGTTTTAAAGTACGGGACACTCAGCTAAGTAAACAAAGCCATTGTTTAGTTGAGTACGGTTTTTAAGCAGCAATAATACTCTCATTGCGGACTAATTCAATTTTATCCTACTTAACCGTACTTAAAATCTGGATAGGCGATTACTTTAAGATAGCTGTGGGAAGCTCTGATTAAGTCGGGTGGAATTTCAGCGTCGAGAAAACCGCTCATGATTTGTTCAGAGGCTCCTCAGGCTAGCTGAGCTTTCATTAAGCCTTTCATGGCTGTTTGAAGGCTCTTAAATAAATATTTATTTGACTCCTCTTCTGCTGCTAATAGCTGTTTCATATGCTCTCTTTGAGTCGGTACGGCAAAACAGGCGGGGCAATTCTCATAAATAACAGGTAATTTTTCAGTTTTTGCAAGCTCTGCAGTTTGTTTTTCTCGCACATAAACCAGTGGTCGTATGACTCGAAGGTCGCCTTCTTTCACCACATAATGAGCTTTCATAGTTTTTAATTGCCCTCCATGGAATGCTGACATGAGAAAACTCTCAGCTAAATCATCTAAATGCTGAGCTAATGCAAGAACGGTATAGCCATGTTCTCGTGCGGTGCTATACATAATCCCTCGTTTCATGCGCGCACAAAAAGCACAATATGATTGGTTATCCATATGCTGTTCAGCTAGCTCGACAATGGGTTCACTTCGATAGAAATACTCAATTCCCAATGACTTCATATAGGGGATAAGTGGAGAGGGATCAAAACTATCTGCTTGGGGATCAACAGTAACGGCGCCAATTGAGAAGGTAATCGGAGCATGACGTTGAAAATGCAGCAACAAGTGTAGTAATGAAAGCGAGTCTTTGCCACCAGATAGCCCTAGCAGCACCTTATCTCCGTCTCGGATCATGCTGAAATCAGCTAATGCCCTGCCTGTTTGGCGGAGCAATGGTTTCGGCAGTTTTATTATTTGTGTCATAAGCTATACTGTATTAATTGAGATAACGAGATTCGCGATGAAGCAACTATATCCCTCTCTTCATGCATACCGACATTTTACATTACAGGTTGATGATATTCATGAAATCTATGTTGAGGAATGTGGTAACCCAGATGGCGTTCCTATAGTTTTCTTACACGGTGGACCTGGCGCGGGTTGTGAATCTTATCATCGTCGTTTTTTTAATCCTGATCAATACCGAATTATTTTATTTGACCAACGAGGCTGCGGACGCTCCACTCCTCATGCTGAATTAGAAAATAATACTACTCCTCTTTTAATTGAGGATATGGAGAAAATCCGACAACACTTGTCTATTGAAAAGTGGGCCGTTTTTGGTGGCTCTTGGGGTTCTACCTTAGCGCTAGCGTATGCAGAAACGCACCCTTCACAAGTCAGTGGGCTCATTGTTCGTGGTATCTTTTTCGGCTCACAGGAAGAACTTCGATGGTTTTACCAACAAGGCGCTAGCAAGATATTTCCTGATTATTGGCAGGAGTTTTTAGCCCCCATTCCCCGCTCTGAGCAAGACAACCTGCTAAAAGCTTACTATCAGCGTCTTACGGGTGATGATGAAATCGCACGAATCCGAGCCGCTAAAGCTTGGTCTAAATGGGAAGGACGTACTGCCACTCTACACCCAAGTAAAGCTGTTCTCGATCACTTTACTGACTCGCATGCAGCGTTAAGTATCGCACGCATTGAAGCACATTACTTTATGCATAACAGCTTTATGCACGAGAACCAAATACTAGATAACATAGGCGAGCTTGCAGCTATTCCTGGCTATATCGTGCATGGACGTTATGACATGATCTGCCCGTTGGAAAATGCTTTCAAACTACATAAAGCATGGTTAAGCGCGGAGCTTGTTGTTGTTGAAGGATCAGGTCATGCGGCCAGTGAAGAAGGTATTATTTCTGAACTTGTTAATGCCACTGACAAATTACTCGAACATATTTCATGATTGCGCTTATTCAACGAGTTACCTCTGCTTCAGTTCATGTGAAAGGGGAATTAGTTGGAGAAATAGACCAAGGTATTCTACTTCTTTTAGGGGTGCAAAAAGCAGATAATGAAGCTATTACCCAACGATTGGTGAATCGTGTTATTAACTATCGAATATTTGAAGATGAAACGGGCAGAATGAACCGCTCTCTGTTAGCAACAGAAGGTGATTTACTCATCGTACCCCAATTCACTTTACCCGCAGACACTCGAAAGGGTACACGTCCCAGCTTTACACCCGCTGCTCCACCTGAGTTAGGTGAACGACTGTTTGATTTATTTGTGGATGAGTGCAAACAACTGCAAGAAAACATCCAAACAGGGATTTTCGGGGCTGAGATGCAGGTTTCGTTAATCAACGACGGGCCTGCTACTTTTTGGTTAGAAGTTAACTAATTCATACTGCCACTAGGAGTAAGCTGGGCTTATTGAATAAAGCGAATATTTGAGTGCTTCTATTATCGATAGCCCACACCCGACATCGTCTTATGCATAGATGAAATATCTTTACTGGTGCTGCGAACCAACTTATCCAAGCTCAATATAACGAACTCAAGCAAGTTCACTGCAATAAAAGGATGCTCAATGGTAATTCTCTTATACATTGGGCGATTAATCACTATTAATTTTGCGCCTTTTTTACTAGCACGGAGACGCACTGTACGAGGTAATTTATCAAAGAATGACATTTCGCCAACCAAGCCACCAGGGCCTACTCTACCCACTTCAATATCTGTAGAGCCTTCTTGTTGGGATAGTCGAATTTCACCTTCAACCACCAGAAAGAACTCATCACCTACATCACCAATCTCAGCAATAACACCTCTCGGTTCTACATCACGGAAACTCGTGAAACGTAAAAAAGTTTCAACTTCATCACGCGTAAGTGCTTGGCAAAACTTTCCACAAGTCTGCATCACGTTTTCTGGCATTTCGGCATTATTATTCATAGTCACCCACTAAAATTGATCTGATATACTCGAAGGATACTCAGTTTTACTGGTATCATCACAATTTACAACATTTTTCACTTCAAACTGAATGAAAAAGGGTTGCAACTTTAATAATTAAGAGATTCTTATATGAGCATTAGCAATGATGAAGTGGTTAAGATAATCACGGATCATATTTCAGGCGCAGAAGTCACGGTTGAAGGTGACGGCTATAAGTACGAAGCTACTATTGTGAGTGATGCCTTCAATGGATTAAATACAATGAAGCGACATCAACTAGTCTATGCTGCGCTTAATGAGGTCATTACATCAGGTTCATTACATGCTTTAACTATTAAAGCCTATACCCCGGGCGAAGTTTAAAGCCTTACCTATCTAGTTTTATAGATACTTACTAGATTTATTCAGAGCTTCCTAAAACAACTAATAAAAAACAATAACGGAGAATTACGATGAAGAAAATAACTACATTATTGCTGATTGCCAGCTCTATTTTTGCCCTTCAAGTAGCAAATGCGGAGCCAACGACAACAACAGAAAATAAAGAACCGCCCAAAGTAAAGAAAGAGACCATCGTTGTAGAAGGTAAACTTGGAACAATCAAAGAAAATCGTGTTAAAAGCGTACAATCCAAGATCTCCTTCGTACCCACCGGGAAAGCAACAGGTTATGACCTGATTGATATTTCAGACACGGGAACTGATGGCATCAGCGAACATATCGAGTCTGAAGAAATCTCTATACCTAGCTGGACCCTATTTAGCTGGTAATACCTCAACTTTGCTAATGTTTTAGTTAAAATACTTAAAGAGCCCTTGCATGAAAGGATGGCAAGAGAAAAATGAGCGTAATTTCACCCGTCATCTATTTCTGCTAAAAAAGAGGGTAATAGCCGAGCTATTGGCAAGATTAAAAGGCGGACTCCGGGATGAAGCAACACCCTATGACAGATGAATATACACTAGTTGATGCACGCAACCTGCTTTGCCCAATGCCCGTCATTAGGGTGCAAGAAGCCGTTGAAAACTTACCTCAACATACCTTAGTCAAAGCAATTTGTACTGATCCTGGAGTGCTTCATGATATTCCAGCATGGGTTCGCGTACATGGACACACATTGATTTCAGCCACGGAAGAAAATGATGAATACATTGTGGTCGTGAAAGTCAATAAAGCAAAATAATGTCTCATTCCCACCATCACGGCCACAGTCACTCTCATTCACCCTCTTTAGAGGCTGGCGGCTCGACTCCATCAGGCCAACGACGTTATCAGCAAATTAAGAAAGTAACCCTAATCGGAGCACTAGTTAACATTGGACTAGCATCAGCTCAGCTACTAGGTGGTTTTTTTGCTCAATCTCAAGCTTTAATAGCAGATGGTGTTCACACACTATCTGACTTAGCGAGTGACTTTGTTGTGTTAATTGCCGCAAAACTAGCAAGTAAAGATGCCGATGAAGATCACCCTTATGGCCATGGCCGCATTGAAACCGTAGCTACAATTATTCTTGGCCTTTCATTATCCTTAGTCGGAATAGGCATTGCCTTCGATGCTTTTGGTCGATTGTCTAACCCAGAAGCACTATTAAACCCAAAACCTTGGGGACTACTTTTTGCAGCCATCGCAATCGTCAGTAAAGAATCTTTATTTCACTATACCAAACGCACCGCAAACGAAATTAATTCTCCGATGTTACTAGCAAATGCCTGGCACCACCGCTCGGATGCTATTTCTTCGTTAGTCGTGTTAATAGGTATTGCTGGAGCCATTTTTCTGGATATTAAATGGCTCGATGCGGCTGCCGCCATTGTTGTTGCCTTGATGATACTGTACATGGGTTTGCAAATGATCAAAGGCAGCATTATGGAGCTAGTAGACACCGCTCTTGATCCAGATCAGGTACAAGGAATACACACTTTTATTGAAACCATAGATGGTGTTAAAAATGTCCATATGCTACGCACACGAAAAATGGGTGGTACAGCTTTAGCCGATGTTCATGTGCAAGTTGACTCACATATTAGCGTATCTGAAGGGCACCATATCGCAGAGCGAGTAATGAATAGCCTGCAGAAAGAATTTTCAATATTACAAGATATCACTGTACACATTGACCCCGAAGACGATGAAACAGCAAGCCCTTGCAAACACCTACCCTCACGCGATGATATTTTGAGCGTATTAGACCCCGTTTTACAAGAGCTAGGAATTAACAAAAGTAATGATATTGTGCTGCATTATCTAGACGGAAAAATCAGCTTATCTATTTGCCTAGAGACTAAATTATCACCAGAAGATATAGAGAAAGTGACGTCTGCCTACAACAGTAACGAGAATATTGAAGAGATATCTGTTTATACAAAATGTCTATAACCCTGCAAACCAATGCACTTTTTAAGTGCATTGATGTATAGTTTCGGTGCAATTTTAAATTGAATGCTTGATTTAGTACTCATTAAGCCTTTAATTGATTATTTAATCAGCAGCACAGCAGGAATTAAACGCATCCATCTTGTGGCATGATTCTTGCATATTTTAATGAAGATCTTAAGACTGGGTTTGCTACTCTTAAAAACCCAAGCAACTACAGAATTTAATTAGAACCAACAGAGGAAATGGAAATGAGTGGAAGCGAATCCCGCGCACAAGCGATTTATCAAATCACTAACCGTGAACCAATAGCGATTAAGAAAACCAAGCCATTAGATAAAATATGGGCAACCGATGCCTTTACTTTAGTAAAAATGGAAGAGTCTTTATCGAAGACTGCTTTTAAAGCAGTAAAAAAGTCTGTAGAAACTGGGGCAGCTTTAGACCACGCTACTGCTGATGTTGTCGCTGCAGCGATGAAAGATTGGGCGATGTCGAAAGGGGCAAAATTCTATACACACGTTTTCTACCCTATGACGGGTGCAACTGCTGAAAAGCATGATGGATTCATCATCTCAGATGCAAGCGGTAAAGCTATCACTGAATTTACAGGTAGTTTATTAATCAAGGGCGAGCCAGATGGCTCATCATTCCCTAATGGAAGCATCCGTGTAACTAATGCGGCTCGTGGTTATACCGTATGGGATCCAACTAGCCCTGCATATATCACGCACACACCGAATGGCTCTACTTTAAACATTCCCTGTGTATTTATTTCATGGACAGGCGAGTCACTTGATAAGAAAGTACCTTTATTACGCTCAAATAAGGCAATGAATTCAGCTGCAACCAGAGTACTAAAATTAATGGGCGAGAAAGATGTTGCTCCTCTTAACTCAAGCTGTGGCGCGGAGCAAGAATACTTCTTAGTGGATAGCAACCTTGCTGCACTACGCCCTGATTTAATCCTTGCAGGTCGTACTTTATTTGGTGCGCCCGCTGCAAAAGGCCAAGAGTTTGATGACCACTATTTCGGCGCAATTCCTGAACGTGTGCAAGTTTACATGCAAGATGTAGAAGACAAGCTATATCGTTTAGGTATCCCCGCTAAAACGCATCATAACGAAGTAGCACCAGGCCAATTCGAACTTGCTCCTTATTATGAAGCAGCCAACGTAGCAGCGGATCATCAGCAATTGACGATGACTGTTCTACAAAGCACAGCTAAGCAACATGGTTTTATTTGTTTACTGCATGAAAAGCCATTTGCGGGCATCAACGGTTCGGGTAAACACGTTAATTGGTCTGTTGGTAACTCAACGCAAGGTAATTTACTTGATCCAGGTAGCACACCTCACGACAACCTTAACTTCTTATTATTCTGTGGTGCGGTTATCCGTGGTGTTCACCTACATGGTCCTTTGCTCCGTGCGGTTATCGCATCAGCAGGTAATGATCATCGTTTAGGTGCTAACGAAGCTCCTCCTGCTATTCTTTCTGTTTATCTTGGTTCGCAAATTGAAGGTGTATTTGATCAAATCAGAGATGGAAAAATTGATGGTTCTGACGAAGGCGGCATCATGGACTTAGGTCTTTCACAGATCCTTCCCTTTGCTAAAGACCCTGGTGACAGAAACCGTACCTCTCCTTTTGCCTTCACAGGTAATCGTTTTGAGTTCCGTGCAGTAGGTTCTGAGCAATCCGTTACTGGCCCATTAGTAGCGATGAATACGATGCTTGCAGATTCACTTGAGTGGATTGCTGACGAGTTAGAAGCTGAGCTTAAAGGTGGAGCTGAGCAAACTGCTGCTGTTATTACGGTTCTTAAGAAGCTCATGGAACTTCACGGTAATGCTGTATTTGGTGGTGACGGTTACTCAGCTGAGTGGCATAAAGAAGCCGTTGAAGTACGTGGCTTAAAGAACATTCCTACCACGGCTGATGCGCTACCTGCCTTTAAGTCTGATGATGTGATCAAGCTATTTGAAAGCACGGGCGTTCTCTCTCCCAGAGAGCTAGCTAGTCGTTTTGAGGTGTATGCTGAGCAATACATTCTTTCTATCGAAGTAGAAGCAAAGCTTGTGATTGATCTTGCTAAAACAAGTATCTACCCAGCTGCAATGCGTTACTTATCTGATCTTGCAATGGCTGGCGCTAGCATGGCAGACATGGATATCGAGCTAGATAACTCTGCCGCCAAGACAATCGCTAGTGAGTCTAACGCAATGATGGCAGCCGTTGAAAAGTTAGCTGACGCATTAGCTAAAGAAGACCATGGCTCTGAAGAAGATCATATGCAATTCTGTGCTAACGACATCCGTAGTTTGATGGATGAAGTTCGTGGACATGCCGATACACTAGAAACAGAAGTGGCTGATGAAGTATGGCCTCTTCCTAAGTATCAGGAAATGTTGTTTATTAAGTAATTGTAAATACACGTTATCAATCAGCTCCATTGATTGATAACACTGATACAAAAAAGGCCACTCAATGAGTGGCCTTTTTATTTCTAGGTGTGAGATAGCTTTATGATTTCAAATCTAAACACACTGTATAATGCTTAGGAGGCTCACACAGCATCTGCTTTATATTTCTCCAAAGCATATTTCTTAATACGATAACGTAATTGACGTAATGTCATTCCCATTTCTTCTGCTGCTTTGGTTCTATTCCAGTGTGTTTTATCTAATGTCGCTTCAATCACACGCTTTTCATCACGATTACTGATAGAGCCTTTTTCCCAGTTTGGTAAGTTATTTCTTGCTTCCCTTTGTGTCGGTGAGCTAGCCATTTCTGTAGCCGTATCAAACACAGGTAGTTGAAGGTCTTCCACCGTAATTAAACCATCATCACTTAATGTGCATGATCTTTCTAAAATATTAACCAGCTCTCGCACATTACCAGGAAAGGTGTAATTTAATAATGCTTCTTGCGCTTCAGGCGTTAACTCAGCTTTATCAAGCCCCCAACTTTGTGCAATATTTTTTAAGAAGTGATTACCTAGCAAAAGAATATCATCCCCTCTATCGCGCAAAGGGGGTACTTCGAGCTTGATGACATTCAAACGATAATACAAGTCTTCACGGAAACGCTTTGCTGCAACCTCCTGATCTAATCGTTTATGAGTTGCGCTTAAAATACGCACATTAACCGAGACTTCCTCAGTGCCACCTACAGGTTTTATGGCTTGCTCCTGAATAGCACGTAACAACTTTACTTGCATATCTAATGGCAAATCAGCCACTTCATCAAGAAACAAGGTACCGCCACTAGCTGCTTCAAAAAGTCCTTTTTTGTCAGCAATAGCACCTGAGAAAGCCCCCTTAATATGACCAAAAAATTCACTTTCTACCAACTCTTTAGGTATTGCTCCACAGTTGACCGCAATAAAAGGGGCATTATTATGTGGACCACCCTCATGAATACTCTTTGCAACCAGCTCTTTACCACTACCTGATTCACCTTGAATATAAATAGCTGCTTGGCTCTTACCCAGTTTAGTAATTGTTTTTAGTAGCTTTTGAATAGCAATCGACTCACCCAGTATCAGCCTATTGCCATCAGGGCTTTCTGCATGTTCTGCCATATTAGAAGCACCTGCTGTAGATCTTGAGGTTGCTGGGGTCGTGGAAGAAGATGATTTTTTTTGTGACATTTTAAGCGCTGTTTCAATGAGTTCACGTAGCTTTTGCAAATCAACAGGCTTTGAGACGAAATCATAAGCGCCCGCTTTAAGTGCATCGACAGCCGTTTCCATGCTACCAAAAGCGGTAATAACAGCTACGGGGATTTCGGGCATGTTGTGCTTAATATAATTAACGATATCAATACCTGTTCCGTCAGCTAGCTTCATATCCGTAAGGCATAAATCGGGCTTATTCTCTTTCAAACTAACCAAAGCCTCTTGAACATTAGCAGCGCTATATGTGGTTAACCCCATGCGCAGCAACGTAATCTCCAGAAGCTCACGTATATCTGGCTCATCATCAATAATTAGTACACTTTGTTCGCTCATATTTTTTATTTTCTTATGGTTGTTATGTCTTATGAACCTGCTCTACTAGAGCTTTATTAGAAAAAGCTAATTATCGATTAGCAAAACTTAGTCGAAAACAGCTTCCAGTACTTGCTAACTGCACATACTCCAAAGTAGAGCCATTAGCTTGGCTTAACTCCCTGCACATAAATAGCCCTAAGCCCGTGCCTTTTGTGCTAGTGGTATTAAAAGGCTCAAACAAACGTTCTTGTTGCTCCTCAGAAATACCTTTTCCATTATCAATCACATTAAGCACTACATTTTTTGTATGATCAGGCACACCCACTTGAATCAACAATGACAATTTGTTCTTGTCCTCTTTTGCATACTTCACCGCATTTTGGCTCAAATTCCACATGATTTGATGCAAATGCGCAGGGTCAAAATTGATTTCTAATTCTTCAGGATCAATAAATAAACTGAGCTGGTCATCTTGTAGTTTATTCTGCGCCAGAAAGTCCTCATAAAAATGATTAAGCCACGACTTTAGAGGAATACTCACCCGCTTAGGATGTTTGCGCCTAGACAGGTTTAAAACCGTATTAATAATCGAATCGGTACGAATCGAGTTAGTAATAATAATTTCTGTCAGCCTTTCATCGGCCTTAGACAATGCGTCAGATTCTGTTAATAACTGCGCTGCATGACTTATCGCCCCCAGTGGATTACGAATTTCATGTGCAATACTCGCCGTTAATTGCCCCAATGATGCCAGCTTTAGATCCTGTAACTTTTCTCGTTCTTCTTGCGTATCTTGTAAATAGATTAATGAGGTTTCACTAGCACGCACCCCTAACTGAACAAAACGCGCCCTTACTGCCATTGCACCTTGATGGTTCACATCAAAGCTAGCCACTTTAGGTCGTTGTTTCTCTGACCAGTGTTGATACCAAGCATCCAACTCAGGGGCAAAGCTACCCAGCGGTTGATCTAACCAATCCTCAGGGTTACCCAGCATTTCTATTGCAGCGGTGTTCATTTGCTGAATATGACGAGAGTCGCGTATCACGATAACTCCTGTTTGTAATTGATCCAGCACTGCTTGGTTTAATTGCGACATACTAGCTAGATCAAGCCCCCAGCGCTTTGCCAGATGTGCTGTGTGTTGTGCGTTGCCTGACCAGTTCATTGCAACCCACGAGCTGATCATCATAAATAACGATAAAACCCCCGTCATAGATAGCTCACTTAGCTGTGTATGACCTTGAGACTGAATCTGCATTTCAATCGTAATCAGTGATATAACCGTCAATGCTGTAATAAATAAGGCAAACTGACCAGGCCTAAATAAGTTCGGAATAATAACCGGCGGTACCAACAAAATCCCCAAGCCAAAACTCACACCACCACTAGCATAAATAATTAATAACAAGGCAATAATATCGGTAATAGAACTCAGATAAATCTGTTTCTCATAATCAGGCCATTTCATATAGCCTGCAATATTTTGCAAGATTACAATTACTGTAAAAGTGGCAATAACGTTATTAAATAACTGACTATCAATGATAATGCCTTTCGGCAACAGATGCTCGGTTAGTGCGACAAGCAGTAACGCTCCCGCAAGAACAAGGCGATATATATTATAGAGTTGTAGTTGCGACCACGGGTTGCCATCCGTGCTAAAAAAAGCAACAGGCGCAATGTCGTAGGTTATTCTAGTCGCTGCCTGGCGTGTTCTAGACTGCAAAATACGTGATTCCCCTGTTTAATCGCTTCATGCTCTGGGACGTGTAGACCACATTCGTCACATTTGAGCATTATCGTTTTATTATTGTTATTAGTTTGATCGCCTCTATTCGCGTCATCACTATCAATATGTTTGTTTTTATCCAGCTTGTTACGAATTGATCTTACTACAAGGAAGCTGACTACAAACAGAATAAGGATGAATAGAAGACGTGGCATAGTGTAAACTCGCGGGTAGTATTATTTAAGTTGGATAAATCACATGAACCTACATGAATATCAAGCAAAGCAGCTATTCAGTCAGTATCACATTCCCATCTTAGCAGGAAAGGCCATTTCTGTGGAAGACGACCTAGAGCAAGCTATAGACAGTGCTATAGAAGAATTAGGGGGCGATTCTTGGGTTATCAAGGCACAAGTTCATGCAGGGGGTCGTGGTAAAGCAGGCGGGGTAAAAAAAGTTGATGGAAAAGACCAACTCAAGCAAGCCGCAGAGTCCTTATTAGGAAGCCAACTGGTCACTCACCAGACCGATGCAACAGGCCTGCCGATTAATAGTGTATTGATTGAATCCCTAACCGATATTCAAAGCGAGTTATATTTGGGCTTATTAGTAGACCGTTCCAGTGAGCGCATCATCATTATGGCATCCGCAGCGGGCGGTATGGATATTGAAGAAGTGGCGGCAACGACTCCTGAAAAAATTCTTACTGAAACGATAGACCCTGCCGTCGGTTATCAAGGCTATATAGGGCGTAAGCTAGCCTTTGGTATTGGGCTAGAAGGCGTACAAGTTCGTCAATTTAGTAGCTTATTGGCCTCACTGATAAAGCTCTTTAGTGAACAAGATGCAGCTTTGCTTGAAATTAATCCTTTAGTAGTTGATGGTGAAGGCAATTTATTAGCGCTAGACGCCAAACTCAATATTGATGGCAGCGCGTTATATCGTCATAAAGACCTTGTCGCTATGCGAGATATTTCCCAAGAAGATGAGCGTGAAGCACGAGCAGCGGAGCATGAGCTTAATTACATCCATCTTGATGGCAATATTGGCTGCATGGTCAATGGGGCAGGGCTGGCAATGGCAACGATGGATTTGATCAAACTCCACGGTGGTCAACCCGCTAACTTTCTCGATGTAGGGGGGGGCACAACGGCAGAGCGCGTTGCAGAAGCCTTCAAAATTATTCTTTCTGATCCTGCTGTTAAAGGTGTATTGGTGAATATTTTTGGCGGTATCGTACGTTGTGATTTAATCGCCGAGGGGATTATTAAGGCGGTAGGTGATATGGGGATTACCGTCCCTGTCGTCGTCAGACTGGAAGGAACCAATGTGGATCAGGGCAAAGAAATGCTAGCCAATAGTGGTTTAAATATTATTACAGCCGATGGATTAACCGATGCCGCACAAAAGGTGATTGCCGCAGCAGATGCAACGAGTGATAAAGGAGGTCAAGCTTAATGAGCATTCTAGTCAATAAAGAAACCAAAGTGATTTGTCAGGGCTTTACAGGTAAACAAGGTACTTTTCACTCTGAGCAAGCACTGGCTTATGGCACGCAACTAGTTGGCGGTGTGACGCCAGGTAAAGGCGGACAAGTTCATCTAGATAAACCCGTTTTTAACACCGTAGCCGATGCTGTTAACGAGACGGGCGCTGATGCTACGATGATTTACGTCCCAGCGGCGTTTGCAGCAGATGCTATTTTGGAAGCGGCCGATGCAGGGATTAAACTCATCGCTTGCATCACCGAAGGTATTCCTGTTTTGGATATGATCAAAGTAAAAGCGGGTTTAGCGAGTTCAGATACCCGACTCATTGGCCCTAACTGCCCTGGCATCATTACACCAGGCGAATGCAAAATTGGCATTATGCCTGCTTCGATTCACCAAAAAGGCAAGATTGGTATTGTATCGCGCTCAGGTACGCTGACATATGAAGCGGTACACCAAACCACACAAGCAGGTTTAGGACAATCAACCTGTATCGGTATCGGTGGCGACCCTATTCAAGGTATGAATTTTATTGACTGCCTTGAACTCTTTGAACAAGACGAACAAACTGAAGGTATTGTTATGGTTGGTGAAATCGGTGGCACGGCGGAAGAAGCTGCTGCTGATTACATCAAAAACAATGTGAGTAAGCCCGTTGTGGCTTATATTGCTGGTGTTACTGCTCCTGCTGGCAAACGTATGGGACACGCGGGTGCGATCATTTCGGGTGGCAAAGGAACTGCTGATCAAAAGTATGCAGCCTTGGATGCGGCGGGTGTAACCACCGTTAAATCATTAGCCGATATGGGACAAGAGATGCGCAATAGACTTACCTAGTCTGAAAGCACATCTATGAAAATGAACGTAGCTATGAGCAAACCCACCTCACTTCATGTCGCTATCGCGCAGATTAACCCATGCGTGGGCAACTTTGATGCTAATAAAGAAAAGATTCTAAATAGCATTGATGAGGCTCGTGATAACAGGGCTGATTTGGTTGTCTTCCCTGAAATGGTAGTGAGCGGATACCCGCCCGAAGACTTGCTATTTCGCCCTGCATTTTTACAACATATTGAAGATACCTTAGAAGATATTCGCCAAGCGAGTACTGATATTACGGTGATCATTGGCGCACCAAAATATAAAGCCAATAGCCAGTCAGATAACGAAAAAAACAGACTGTACAATATGGCAGTAGTTTTTCAGAACAATGAATTGATTGCTGAGTATGCTAAACAAAAGCTACCCAACTATCGAGTATTTGATGAAAAACGTTATTTTAGCCACGGCAAAGAAACCCTTATTGTTGAGGTTTCAGGTGTCAAAACTGCGATTTTAATTTGTGAAGATATTTGGCAAAACGAGCCTATCGCTTTAGCCAAAGAGCGAGGCGCAGAAGCAATTGTTGTCCTTAACGCATCTCCTTTTCGTTATAACAAAGCACTAGAGCGACAGGCTTTATTAGAGCGCCATGCTGGGCAACACCGGCTTGCTATTATTTATGCCAACCTCGTAGGAGGACAAGATGAGCTTGTGTTTGACGGTCATTCATTGGTTGTCGATAGCCATGCTCAGTTGATTTTCCAAGCCGATACTTTTACTGAAAACACCTACTTTGTAGAAGTACCCATCACAGAGAAGGGTGAAAAAATTGAGCTAGAGCTTGCTAGTGAAGAAGCTCAAACCTATGAAGCATTAGTTACAGGTGTCTGTGATTATGTCGGGAAAAATGGTTTTAAAGGTGTGCTGCTAGGGTTATCAGGCGGTATAGACTCCGCATTAACCATGGCAATAGCTGTTGATGCACTTGGTGCAGAAAATGTTGAAGCCATTATGATGCCGTTTCATTACACCGCAGACATTAGCATTACTGATGCCAGTCAACAGGCTAAAACCCAAGGTGTTAAGTATCGAGAAATACCCATTGAAACGGTTTTTGATAGCTTTATGGAGCTACTATCCAAAGAGTTTGCTGAGCATAAAGCAGATGTAACGGAAGAGAATATTCAAGCACGTAGTCGTGGAATTATCTTAATGGCGATGTCTAACAAGATGGGGAAAATGCTATTAGCAACGGGCAATAAAAGCGAGATGTCGATGGGTTATGCCACACTTTACGGTGATATGGCAGGTGGTTTTGCGCCCCTGAAAGATGTTTATAAAACGCTAGTTTACAAACTGGCTCAGTATCGTAATCAATGTGGCGATGGGGAAATTATCCCGAATCGCGTGATTACTCGCCCACCTTCAGCAGAGCTTGCCCCTGATCAAAAAGATGAAGATTCTTTGCCACCTTACGATATTCTTGATGAAGTTTTACGCTTATTTATCGAAGAGTTTAAAAGTGTTAGTGATATTGTCGCATTAGGTTTTGAGCAGGAGATTGTAAAATTTGTTGCTGATAGAGTCTTACTTAATGAACACAAAAGACGACAAAGCGCTCCAGGAATCCGTGTAACTAAACGAGCTTTTGGTAAAGACCGTCGTTACCCGATTACTTCTGCCTATCGTAAGTATTTGTAAATAACTGCTCAAATAGTACCACCGAGTTTTTATGTCGCTATCCACAGTCAATGTAGAACCCAGAAAACTTATTGTGTTGGCGACGGAGCAAGGCGCTGCGCTTAATTGGGTCGAAAAACTATTAGCTACCTTTCCTGAAGAACAAGTCCTTAAAAATCCAAGCCCTATAAAAAACATTCTAGGTAAAGAAAATAGCGCAGTTGTCTACAACCTTTATAACGGCTTTGACCCTGACCTGTTAGGAGCAATGGGTGGGACTATTATTGCAGGCGGAGTGCTAATATTAATAACCCCACCTTTTCAAAAATGGCCTAAGTTCAATGATCCTTTTAATAGCCGAATAGCCAGCTGGCCTTCTGACGGTAGTGACTTATCTAATTATTATATTCAACGTTTTATCAATAAATTAGAGCAGACTAGTCACATAATTATAGTGACAAAAGAATCGGAGCTACCCAAGCTTACTGCTCCCAGTTATTTGAACCCTCCAGACGGATCTACAACAGAAGACCAGATAGAAGCTATTGATCATATCCTTCATCAAATAAAGGGAAATAAATCTAGCTGTACCGTGTTGGAAGCCGATAGAGGGCGAGGAAAATCAGCGGTGTTAGGTATGGTGGCTTCTCAATTAACGGCTTCACCAGCAGCAGCCACAAAGCATATTTTAGTCACCGCCCCAAGCCGAAAAACCGTGGATGTGATTTTTCAACATGCAGGAGAAAATGCTACCCTCCATTTTATCGCACCTGATCATTTGTGCCATGAGCTACCTCCAGCTGACTTACTACTCGTTGATGAAGCCGCTGCAATCCCCGCAGCTTTATTAACACAGATGCTAACGCATTATTCGACAATAGTTTTTTCCACCACGGTTCATGGTTATGAGGGCACAGGTCGTGGATTTGCTTTACGATTTACTCAACAGCTTAATTCTATAACTCCTTATTGGAACAAACTCACTCTTAAACAGCCCATTAGATACTCAAACAATGACCCGCTTGAGCAGTTTTTGTTTGATAGTTTGTTGTTAAATGCAAAACCCGTTAGCTCAAATACTCTGCTAAGCTTTAGTTTAAATGAATGTATTTATCGTAAGATTACCCCAAGAGAGCTCATCAACAACGAGGCTTTACTCAGAGAAGTCTTTGGCTTGCTAGTATTAGCCCATTACCAAACACGTCCCACTGATCTAAGGTACTTACTAGATGGAAAAGGGGTTTCTGTCCATGTAATCATGTGGCACGAACAGGTTATTGCGACAGCTTTATGTGTTACCGAAGGTGGATTTAACAAAGATTTAGCCCATGACATCCACTATGGGAAACGCCGCCCAAGAGGGCATTTAGTTCCTCAATCACTTGCTGTACATGCAGGAATTGCTGACGCCCCCCTTTTCAAAACTAAGCGTATTATGAGAATTGTGGTTCATCCAGCTATTCAAAGAAAAGGAGTTGCTCATTTACTCTTAACTTCAATCAAAAATGAGACTGACAAAGGCTCTATCGACTATTTGAGTTGCAGCTTTGGTGCAACGGCAGGCTTGCTTGCTTTCTGGCATAAGCAGGGCTTTAAAACAGTTCGCTTAGGACTTAGTCGTGATGCCAGTAGTGGTAGTCATTCCGTCATCATGATAAAGCCTTTATCAACTAATGGGGCTTTACTCTGTAAAAAGTCTCGGAGACAGTTTCAACGCTACCTGCCTGTTTTATTATTGGAGCCTCTTCGAGATCTCGAAGGTGATCTTGTTAAATCATTAGTAGATACACAGCACCATGAGAACAAAGAAATTAACTCGCAAGATCAACAAGATATTGATTCATTTGCAACCGGGCATCGAGGTTATGAAAACTGCATGTTAGCACTACAAAAACTAACGCGTAATTGTATGGATAACCCACAGCTCTGGAATAACCTTAGTGCTATAGATCAAACATTAATTAATGAAAAAGTGATCAAATACACATCTTGGACTGAAGTTGCTATTTTGACTCATCTATCTGGTAAAAAACAGGCTTTAAAAAAATTAAGACATATTATTCAGCATATTGTAGAATTATCATTATAAACTACTATAATATAACTACACCCAAACCATACCCCCCCCCTAAAACCATGACAAGCAGCACTTTAATTGAGCATCGCGAGAGTACCTTGACGAGTATAGCTTATGCTATTTTAATCGTTGCTATTGGTCTTTTTATAAGCTCATTATTTTTCCCCGTTTTTATCACTCAAACTCATGACATTCAGGGTTATTGGGTACTAGCGATGGGGTGGCTTGGATTTATTAATTTTCAGTTCGCTTGGTATGCTACTCCCTTCACTATCCTAGCTATTTATGTTTCTAAGACATCACCGCAATCAGGATTATTTTTATCCATTATCGCGATCATCATAGCTTCTGAAGCTTTTTTATTTACCGAAGTACCCTTTGGAAAAAGCGATAAAGTGTTGGATTATAGCCTTGGCTTTTATTTATGGTATCTGTGCTTTTACTTAGTTAGCTTTTCAATTCTATTAAACTTAGTCGCCTGGGGGAGTGTTGAAGAAGACAACAAGGTTATACCAACACGAAACTCGGAGCATGCAGTAACTATCGATACCATTGAGAATATAGATGAAGATGGAAATCCGGCATTTCCGGCAATAACATTGGCTAAAGTGACACGAAAGATTATCCCGAAGAGGATAATAGAATCTGTAGCTACAAATGATGCTCATCGTTATGCTAGCGTAGCAACATCCCAACCACCAAAGCTACCTAGAAAGAATCTCTATGCTGATAAAGGCATACAGGGAAAAGTGCCTCCACCATTGCCTGTTAATAAGTGGTTTGTAAAACCACCACCCTTGCCTAGATGGAAACAAGCTATCAAGCCACCTCCATTACCTACCAGAAAACTAGCAATTGCTCCTTTTCTCAACTACAAGTAGTGCTTCTTTTAATCAAAGCAGTGAATGGTTTGAGATTAGATAGCCTCTACTATCAAGTGAATACCTTTAACATCTGTTATTCTGACTCGGCTTCCTGAGGGTAAATCTGGCCCTTGTACTGTCCAACTACCATCGCCTACTTGCATGCGACCTCTACCATTTTTTATAGGTAGGGTTAGTACATATTCTTGACCAATAAAAGACGTCAAACGATTATTTAATTCAGGATCAGGAGACTCTGGCTCAGGTTTATTTTTTCGCACCATACGCCACACAAGGATACTTAGCACCGCTGAGGCAGAGAACAATAATATTTGTGCGCCTATTTCCATACTAGGAAACAGCCACATAAATAATCCTGTCAGTAAACCAGAAAAGCCGAACCACATGAAGATTGCGCCTGGTGCAAAGACCTCAAGTATTAAGAATACGACTCCAATAATTAGCCAATGCCAGAACTCCATATTTTCCATCAGCTACTCCCCTTCTTTGGCCTTCAAGTCTTTCCACAACTCACTAATCCCGCCTATGGTTCCCACCAAGTTAGTCATCTCCATTGGCATAAAAACGGTCTTTTGATTATTGGACTCCGCAAATTTCCCCATTGCTTCAACATATTTTAATGCGACAAAATAGTTAAGTGCTTGAGGGTCACCCGTACCGACTGCTTTTGATACCATATCTGTTGCTTTAGCTTCTGCTTCTGCTTCACGTTCTCTGGCTTCCGCCAATAGAAAAGCCGCACTCTTCTCACCTTCAGCCTTCAAAATAGCCGATTGCCGACTACCTTCAGCTTCGGTGATTTGTGCACGCTTACTTCTCTCCGCAGTCATTTGCATATTCATCGCATTGATCAATTCTACTGGAGGATCAATGTCTTTTATTTCAACACGTAATACTTTAACTCCCCAGCTATTTGTTGCTTCATCAACAATCGTTAAAATACGATCACCGATCTCATCACGTTTACTCAGTAACTCATCTAGTTCAAAACCACCACACACCGAACGTAAGTTCGTCATAGTGATATTTAAGATACCACGTTGTAAGTCATTGACTTCATATACTGATTTTGCTGCATCAAAAATTTGATAAAAGACGACACCGTCTACCGTTACGTTTGCATTGTCGCCTGTAATAACAGATTGGGGCTCAATATCAACCACCTGTTCTTTAATATTAACTTTATAACCAATCTTTTGAATCAAGGGGAAAATGAAAGACAAGCCAGGTTTAAGCGTCTTTATATAACGTCCAAAATATTCGACGGTATATTCATACCCTTGGGGCACCATTTTCACGCCCATGAATACTAGCACGACAACTAATACCAATATGGCCAAGGTGAGCTCTGTAAACATAGTTTTATACCTTTTTATTATTTAATGAGACCTTTGCACGAAAGGATGGCGAGAGAAAAATGAGCGTAATTTTCTCTATTTTTGCTAAAAAAGAGGGTAATAGCCGAGCTATTGGCCGAATTTTTAGCAGAAATAGAGGGAATTCAAGCCATTTTTATCCGTCATATCTTTCGTGCAAAGGTCTCTTAATAGACACCTTCGATAACCATGAGGGCAAGTAGCTAGTTTTTAAAGGGCTATAGAAATTATCTTTATCATTTTACTTCAAGTATTTTCCTCTCAACATAACTCGAATGGCTACTTGCTTGCTAGATAATACTCCACTTTCCCATGTTAGCTTCAATTTTTGTTGAAGGATGGATCGACCGATCTTTTGTTTAGACATAAAAAAGCCTCTGTAGCATTACTGCTACAGAGGCTTTTAATAAGTCAATTTGTTAGTAACTAGTTACTAGCACTTTTATTGTCAGAAGCTATTGCTGCAACAACTGCAACACCCGCAACAACAGCGACTACAGTCGCAGCAGATACACCACTAGCTCCAGCTGAAAAAAGACCACCTTTACTTGCTAGCTTAGCCTTACACTGTAGACAGTCACGATTCGCAGTAGTAGGGTCAATTCGTTTTACTTTCGGTGCATCTAATGCTTGAACCGCTGAACATGAACCATTTTCATCTACTTTTACAAAGTAATTAGCAGGAACAGTTTGCTCACAACCTTTGTACGATAATACAGCACTGCCTTCATATACAGCTACCGTATCGCCACTTTTAATACTAGATGTTGCTGTAACTGCATTGCTATTTAATGAAACTTTGCTGCTCTCTGATGATGGAGTTAATGTTCCAGCCGTCGCACTTACCACTAATATGGAAGAGAGTAGGCCAGAAAAAATTAGTTTTGATGTGTATTTCATTATTTTTCCCCAATCTATTTGGTTAATTATTATTAAGATTGTCTTATAATATACACTTTTTTCAATAAAGTCACTCATTTATTTCTAGCACCTCTTTAAATTTGATACATCTCAGCAAGACTATGATTTATTGATTATTTGTATAACCTGCAATCTTGATGCACCTACCAGTTATCTGTCTTTCAGATACGTAGGGCAATCGCATTAAAATAATATCAACTATCAAGCACTTGACTTTTCTCTCCAAAAAGAACCTTTAGTAAGTAGGTTTTATCCCAGCCAGCCTTAAGTCGCTTTATTTTTATTCCGCGTTTTAC
>JALXAX010000028.1 GCA_026991755.1 Thiotrichaceae bacterium
GGCTTGAATTTCCTCTATTTCTGCTAAAAATTCGGCCAATAGCTCGGCTATTACCCTCTTTTTTAGCAAAAATAGAGAAAATTACGCTCATTTTTCTCTCGCCATCCTTTCGTGCAAAGGTCTCTAATAGTTGTTTTTGTACTTGTGGGCTGTTCAAAGCTTCCAAAAATAAGTCAGTGTCTAAAGATAATTGATCCGCAAGTTTGACGAGCACAGACTCATCCGATGAGTTTTTCGCATATAAATAGTATGCTTTTTGTATGGCAACAATCATAGCTTGTTCAGCGGATGGTCGTTGTCGCTTTGCTGCAATGACAGCGCAGCAAGATAAGTGCTGCGTCGTGGGATACAGGTATCCCAGAAGTCGAAGTTGAATGATGTACCTGAAACTTGTTGTTGGATAGTTTCCCAAATATGTCGGATGCTAGTACTCCAACAAGTTAGGTTTGATGAATACAGCGAGTCAGGAAGCGGTTAGCCGCTAGGCGCGTCTTGCAGTGAATGGTTGTTCCCTTCACAAAAGGCGCAACAACGCGGATGACCGCTTCCTGGCTCGCCCGAAGGGAGCAACCCAAAGCACTCAATACTGCGTTATGGGTCTTGCCAAGGGAGCAACCATTGCCTGCAACCCAAGCCTTGTCTTGAGCGCTTTGGATTGCTCTGTATCCATCAAACCTAAGTTGATGGAGCACTATTGCATCTCTACAGGCATAGGCTGATCAGTGTCTTTAGCAAACCCGCCCAAGACATACTCTACAGTAATGTGAGCGGGTAGTTTTGATTGAACCTCCCGCCAAGAAGATCTAAAAGCCCAACACCAGCTACACATGGGGTCATGGATATAGTAGAGGGTAGGCATATTTTTTTACTTCTCAGGTTGAGAGCGATATTACAATTGAGCTAAAAGCTCCTGATGAACTTCCTTGTTTAATCGTGCCCCGAAAGTAGCGACTACTTTAGCAGCGGCTTGATTGGCCAGTTTACCTGCTTGTTCGTCTGTTAGTCCATGAGTGATACCATAAAGAAAAGCGCCTGCGAACATATCACCAGCGCCGTTAGTATCGATGGCCTCAGCCTTTTCTGCATCGACAAATGTAGTTGTCCCTTTATGTACGATGCATGCGCCTTTAGAACCTAATGTAATAACAAGCTTACCTACTTTAGGTGAGAGCTGAGCTATAGCATCCTCCAGCTTTTCTGAGCCTGTAAAAGTGAGTGCTTCTTCTTCATTACAGAACAGGATATCAACCCCCTCAGCAAACATTTCTTTTATTCCATCTCCAAAATACGTCACCATAGAAGGATCTGAGAAAGTCATTGCTGTCTTAATGCCATTTTTATCAGCGACCATACGTGCTTTCATAACGGCTTCTTTGGAAATATCAGAAGTGACCAAGTAACCTTCAATATAAAGGTATTCTGATTGCTTTAGCTCATCTAAATGCAGGTCTTCTTCAGAAAAGTCGGAAGTTATACCTAAAAAGGTATTCATAGTACGTTCGGCATCGGGTGTCACCATGACCATGCATTTTCCCGTATTACCATCACACTGAACTTTTTCTAGGAAGGTCGTTACTCCAGCCTCTTTTAAGTTCGTTCTATAAAAGTCACCCTGTTCATCATTCGCGACCTTGCAGGCATAAAAGGTATTACCACCGAATTGGCTGATAGCAACGATACTATTGGCGGCAGACCCACCTCCAGCACGTTTTTTAAGGCCAAATGTATCTTTCAGTGTTTTTAGTAAAGTTAAATGTGCCTCTTCATCGAGCAAGGACATCATGCCTTTTTCAATCTTATTATTGGATAAGAACTCTTCAGTAACTTCAAACTCTTTATCTACCAGTGCATTTCCCACTGCATAAACGTGATATTTCATGGTTTTTCCCATCGTTGGATTTTAGTCTGCTATCCTATAGATTAATGGGTTCTGCTTCTAGCAATTTGTTGTTAATCTTGATTACACATAGAGATAACGTGGTTAGCCGTTATTTATAACTACGTTGGTAAAACGTTAGGCTTTCTTAAGTCAAGATACAATGATAAGAGAAATGCTTATCATTTGTTGGAAAATACAAGATTGCCCATATGTACTGATTACGTTAGTTAAGGAACCTCTGACCAACTCATGATTCGTTTTTCTGAGGCTATAATTTGCCAGCTTTTCGCTATAAAAGTAACCAATAGCTACGACTATTGCTAACTTTTCTATCAAAAATCTGACAAATTCTATCTCTCAGAAATTCCGATCAGAGTTAATCAGAGATTCCTTAAGGAATCTCTGATTAAGTCTCTAAAATATGAGAAAATATCCATATTCCAAAATTAAGTAAAAACTTCTGTTATTTTGTCAGGATTCATAACATGAAACAGCTCAGTTT
>JALXAX010000029.1 GCA_026991755.1 Thiotrichaceae bacterium
CAACGTATTAAGGCAAAAAAGGGCAAAAAAACCATTAGTCAACACGATGAGCCATTACAAATACGTATTCTTGTTGATGATAGAATCAGTTGCTACCGCGCACTTGGTGTTATTCACAAGCTTTACCGACCCAAGATAGGAACCTTTAAAGATTTTATTGCCACCCCTAAAGTGTACGGTTTTCAGGCGCTAGAAACTAGCGTAATGACACAAAACCATCAATTAGTACGGGTATTGATTCAAAGTCGCCGAATGCATTATATCGCGCAATATGGTATTACCGCGCATTGGCGTTTCCCTGAAATGAAAGAAGACGTTCAGGATATTCAAAAACACTTAGATCACTGGCTAATGCAAGTTGAAGATATTCAAAAAATGCAAAGCACGGACGCTGAATTTCTTGCGGATATAAAAGCTGATTTATTTCTTAACGAAATTTATGTTTCCACCCCTAAAGGTGATACTAAAATTCTCCCTCGTAATGCTACTCCGATTGACTTTGCTTACGCCATTCATTCCCAAATCGGGCATCATTGTCTTGGTGCTTATGTCGATGATCAACGTGTAGCGCTCAATTCACGTTTATACAGTGGTGCTACGGTTAGAATCATCACCAAAGATAGCGCCACACCACAGCCCGCTTGGCTTCATTATGTGGTGACGGGAAAAGCACGCTCTGCCATTCGCTATTGGATTAAAAGTACCAATGAAGAAGACTTCCAGATTATGGGGCGGCGTTTACTAAAAGAAGCGTTACACTCACTGCGCTGTGATATGAATGATATTTCAGAGGCGCAATGGAAAAAAACATTGGCTATATTATCCATAGAAGATAAAGCACATTTATTTTATGAGATTGCCCGAGGCAATCAGAACCCTAAATTAGTCAGCTATCGTTTACTCAATAAACAAGTTGATCTTATGGCTAGCGATGATGCCAATACCCCGCTAATGATTAAAAGTACCGAAGGCTTGGCAGTGAAACTGCAACACTGTTGTCATCCCATCCCTGGTGATACACTAGTTGCAATGCTCGACCATGAAGTAGGGCTAGCAGTGCATCGGGTAGCGTGTCCAAACTTGCCACTATCAGGTGATCATGCTTTTAGTCTCGCATGGGAAGAGCATACGGGACAGTTGTTTCTCGCGCCGATTAAAGTTTTTGTTAATAATCACCGTGGTGTGTTATTTAGTATCACTAATCTACTCAATAAAATGGAAGTCAATATTGAAGACCTATCCGTCACAGGAGATAGTGAAGTAAAAGAAATGTACCTTTTATTACAGGTTAAGGATACGAGCCGCTTGCAAGAAATAATTCGTGGTTTAAATGATCTAACAGATGTGATTAGTATTACACGGACATTTTAAAAAGCTCACTTCCTTAGTAAAGTGCCAACTAGGAAGTGTTCTCCTACTTAAAACTCCCATGCAATGCCGACTTTACCTAGTGTATGATGACTGCTGTCATAAGCAATACCACCATTGATTTGTGTGTTTCTTCTGTTATTTAATAAACGATGACTAAAGGATACCGCTACGGCTTGCTCACCACGATAAGTCGCCGCACCTAATCCTATTGCGGTTTTTCCAGGTGCAGAAGGTGCTGTAGGGGTGATTGCGGCAGCACCTGCAATACCCGCGAAGGCTTCTTCACGCACGCCACTAAGTGCGCGTTTAAATTGACCATAATTAACGGCATCATTTGCAGCTATAGCGGGCGCTACATTGGTAATTCTACGGGTTAAGCCTGTTTCTGAATCACCTACTGAGACTGTATTTTCCTGACGGGCGACTGATTGACTACCTAAGGCGACACTTCCTTGCGCATCAACTAAGGCATCTGCACCAATGGCAACGCCACCTTTTTCTAATACCGCAGAGCTTTCACCAACAGCAATACCATCCTCTGCTTCAACCATTGCATTGACTCCAACAGCGGTACTATTATTCTCCAGTGCCTGCGCTAAAGCGCCCAATGCGCTACTTTGCTCACCTTCTGCCAATGCAGCGGTTCCAATGGCAGTGGTATTGACGGCAGTTGCGCTTGAGATAGCGCCATAAGCACTGCTGGAAACAGAGGTAGCGAAGCTATTTTCACCGACAGCGGTTGAGTTGGTCAATAGTGCTTTTGCCGCCAAACCTACGGCTATATTATTTCCATCGGCTTTTTCAGCACCGTCTAAGGTTCCTGCTTGTGTGGTAAGTGTTAGTACAGTGCTAAAAATAAAGCATGAGGGAATGATTGGGGAGAGTTTCATTATTTATACCTCAACCGCTAATAATTGAGTTTTCATCAAAAATCTGAAACTGAAGCGTCAAGAGTTTATCAAGGGCTGCTTTGTGGGTCGTATGTGTCTGACTGAGGCAATCATTAATTG
>JALXAX010000030.1 GCA_026991755.1 Thiotrichaceae bacterium
AAATAAAGCGTTTCATTTTTTTCACCTGACAAGTGAGATTTTGGTTAGTAATATTTAACGCTATTATATCTTTTATATCAGATGCTTGTTGTCTAATCTGCGCTTATGAAGTCACGGATTCAGGTAAGAGCTAGGGCTGATTTATTATTATCATCCAATCCCGTTAGTACATCCTGTAAAAAAGATTCCTTTTTTTCAACATACTCTTCCAAAGCATATTTGTTGATTGATAGGTTCTTTGTAAAAATGGGGTCTGATAATCTTCTTGCTATTTCGGGGATAAATTGCGGATGAGAAGCTACATTTCCTAAATATGGTTTTATTTCAGCCTTGAATTGCTTAGTTTGATTACCTAGTTTCAGATGGTTATATACGATTTGTTTTTTTTCATCTATTTCCAAATCATGCACATTAATAACAACTTGCTGCTCTTCTAACAGTGGAAATGTACTGGTTTTTAGATCCTTTCTAGCACTTCGATAAATATAGTCCCGTGATGTCATCACTATCTTGGCACCTTTTTTTATCATAGCTTTGATATCAGTGAGGATTCTATTCCAACCAAGTGACAACCGTGGCTCATATTGTGTTGCACCAAACGCATCATCAATCCAGAAAAACTGAGATGGCTCATTTGGATTCCAGCGGGCTTTTACATATTCAGGCTCTTCCAGCTTAAGTGGTGATGCGCCCCATTGGTCAATTGCTGCCATAGCTAATAATGATGCTATTGTGGTTTTCCCAGCAGCAGGCTCACCTATTAATAAAACAAAGCTTTGTTCCTCAAGAGCTTTAAGTGCTTCATTATAGGGGGTTGTAATCACAACCTTGGCAAGATCATCACTCATTGAGTCTAGTAATGCTCTAGCTTGATCATAAGCTCTGTCATCAAGTATTTGGCTTAAATCACCTAGACCGTAAACCCTTGGTACAAGCATACGTAACTTTTTGTTTTCACGTATTTGATCGCATATCCATGTAGAGCCAAGAGTTTTGTAATGTTTGACACCTAAAGACTCAAACTGTAATGCTATTTTTTCTTCTTGGGCACCTGATATTCCAGCGTTTGTCATTAAAATGTATGTATCACACTTTCCTAACTTAACAAGTCTCTCGGCTTTAGAAAATTCATCTTTCAAACTAGAAGCTGATAAATTCCCACCTTTCTTATTCGTAAATTTGCATTGAATAACAAACGTTCCACTGAGGTCATCGCTATCTTTCTTCCATATACCTGTAAAAGCCCCATCACGTCCACCATCATTCGTTTCAAGAAATGACTGAACCGTTTGACCTAGGATTTCTCTAGTTATGCTAAGGCAAAGTTGCTGGAAACTATGCCAGCCTAAACTATGTAAGTTGTACACAGTAATTATTCCTTTCCTAAGTGGGATTTGAAAAATAAAACCAAAGGAGCCACCAGCTTGATCCTAAAGATTAGCTGAAAATAGCTTCTAATCAATATACGCCAGTGTAGCCTTCTGCAAAAGTGCTGAACGGCTTATATGATGTGTTTTCGCATAGTGATCAGCAATATCTAAAAAGTTTGCAGATACTGAGATATTTATTCGTTTTGTCTCATTCCCAAAGTCTTTGATAACGCCTTCAACAGATATATCTTCATCTATCTGTTCAAAGTGAATACCCAACCCATTGGCTATCAGCCTATAGTCTTTTAGTTCATCAACACTGGCTGTGGATAATTTTTTGGTATATGAGTAAGGTACGCTTAGTACTCTACCGCTATTCAGCTCAATGTACATTTTGTCACTACCAAAACCAACTGATTGAATGAGTGTTCTATTCTGTAAAGTAGTCATCCCAACTCCTTTGTAGCTCTGTATGATTGCTTTCAACTATTTTGAGTAATTTCTTTAGCTCTTTTGAACTTAGGTTATAGCTATCTGTTACCTTCAATGTTCCTAGCTCTATCCTTGCATATTTATCTCCATTCTCAACATGCATGTGCTCTGGGAGATGTTCATTGCTAAAAAAGAAAAATCGGTAACCTTCAATTCTCAATATTGTAGGCATGTTTTATCTCTTGTGTATTTATACACATTTTATTCTAATTTTTGAAGAAAGCAAACTTACTACTACGAACACTATACAAACCAAGCTAATGCTGTTGCAAAGTGCTTTTTTATAGATCATTTCTGTGGGGTTCTGATATTCATTAACAATATCACTGGAGACAAATAGCTGAGCCTCAGTAGTTGCATACGTTATGACTTTTAAACAATTTTTGCTCTGTAAGCCAGCCGATACTAAAATATTACAATCAACAATGAGTCGCTTATTATGATCTTGATTGCTTAATTTCAGAAATCGCCATCTGCATGATGCTGTCTTCATCCTGCTCTGTATTTATAGGTGATTGATCAATGAGCTGATTAATAAGTGCTTTCCTTTTTTCTTTTGTTGCAAGCTCTGGATTACTACGTTGCAATTCAATGATGGCTTTGAGTGTCTCTTTTTTTTCTTTTTTCTGTTGTTCTCTTTCCTTGGCTTCACGTATCAGTGTTCTTACATAGTCACTTGGGTTAGAAAAGTCATTCAATACCACCTGCCTTGAGCGTTTCAGTTAGGGATATATTAAGTGTAGCCATGCTATTACCATTATTTTCTTAGTTGTAGGTTGAGAGTCCAGTTTTTGGGTTTTTTATAACGTGGCAATACACCACGTTCCTGAATAAAGTATCCTTGAATGATTTCAATAGTATCAGGGTGGAGAGTTCTTAGTGCCTTGAGATAAGCAGCTTGCGAAACTAAGGATTGTTGTCCGTGAGTTGATACTTTGGCTTTAACAGGTGCTGTAAAAAACTTAACGGTTGTGATCTTTGAAGAGGGTTGCTGTTCATTGCAGATTCTTTTACACAGCTTTACCACATCAAGCCATTTATAAGGAGTGCCATGTAAGGCTCCATAATATAGGTTATAGCCATCAATGTAGATTGTAGTTTTCATTAATAGGGTTCCAGAAATGAAAAAACCACCCCGAAAGGTGGTTTTTCCGTCCTAAGGGGCTGATATCAAGTATCCGCATCCGAAGGATGAGTTGTGCATCAATTATATAACCAAAATAGTTATAAATCAAAATTGCTGAGTAATTGTTTTCTCAGTATATGATCACATCAAACAGAAACATCCAACTTCCCATCTTCCGAAACATCTACAGTAAAGCGCTTCCCAAGCAAAGTGGTATATTTCCCTGCCTGAACTGAGTTTAAAAGCTGCTGTAATAGCACCTCTGGGTTATCCGTCCGTTCTGACAGCACAAAGCGTATAAACAAGTTTTCTTCATCTTCCTGTTCGTCTTCACGCCAACTATCCCACTCATCTACAAAGCGAGTGAGTTGCGTCACCACCATGCCAGATTGCTCTGCTTCAGGGTAGATAACACCTTTGTAAGCAGGTAGCACGAAAGCATCTTTGTCGATTAACACGGTCTTGCCTGATTTCACATGACGTATCTCACAAGAATCACAGAATAGTACTTCTATGGAATCTGTCCAAGCGCCTGTATCAAACGAGGCGGTTTTATCGAGATTGTTGAGCGTGTAGCTAAACTGTTCTGCTGGATTGTTGATGTCTTCCAAGCAATCATGTATCCAATGGCCTTTATGAAAGTTGTCAGTATACTGATCCAGTACGAGTACTGAAGGTGTGTAGCGAGCAAACATATAGGCGATAGCATTGGATTCGTCATAGTTAGTATCGTACAACTGATCTAGTTTGAATATCTGGTGATGATCTTGCAGCGATTTCTTGCTGATTAGATCGGTTTCACAAGGTTTCATGTAGTCACAATCCTCGTCTGGTCTTAGCACATAAGGATAGTCCGTGACGGTTTGAAAAACCTTCCCAGGTACAAACTCGATATCGTTGAAGAATGCTTTGTAGTCGTTGCCTTGACTGATGCGTATGTTGACGTGAGCGAATGCCCACCATTGGGTTACAAAGGCTTCGGCTGATAGAGTTGCTTTTTGGTGTTTCAGATGATCCATAAAGATGGTTTTAGCCGTCTTTATGATTTGATCTTCGACAAGTTTGCAATCTATCAACACATCACGATCTGGGACTCTGGCTATAAACTGACTGGAGTCCAGATGCACAATATTCGCATGACTTGAGTAACATTTTCCTGTTGAGATTTCGAAGTTATCACCACGACGCATTCTACTATTTTCAGCGTTATAGCGAATCGGCAGACCTTGTAGATAGACCTGTGTGTTTTGAATCGCTACATGATCATCATGCACTGCTTTCAGGTGAAAGAATCCAATATCAGTTTCTATGCCTTTGAGTTGATCAATGGCATCAGATCTTGGCATTTCAATTTCATCCAGAAATATCGGTACAGGAAAGCCTCTTGCCAGTTTTTGAATATCAACACGTAGATCATCTTCGGGATAATCCATGCCGTACAGTGAGAGTCGAGTACCGCTTTTTAGATGGGATCCATCAATGGTTATTCGTTTCTGCTCCATTATATCCTGAGTGGATGCGAGGAAACTTTTGCCATTACTTTCAACCATGATTGATTTACAGGCATAAAGCGCAGAAAGAAATCCCAATCCAAACGGGCTTTCTGTTTCGATAGTTTCTGCATCCCAGCCTGATGAAGCGACAGTGAGTAGATCAGCAAAATCATCTATGCCGTTACCGTTGTCTTCAATAGTCAGTTTGCTGTTAGACAAGTGACTGCTTAGCTGAAAGCGAATTTTAGTTGCTCCAGCTCTACGAGCATTTTGCATCAGCTCACTAATAACGTTGGAACGCTGAGTGAAGGCATGACGCAGGTTTTGAACGAGTTTAGTCTCATCGACTTTGAGTTGTATTTTGGATGGGTGTTGGGTTTTCATGGTGTTTCTCCATTCTTGATTGATAAAAGATAAAAAAATGGGAACACCGACCCAGACGGGAGTGTTCCCGTTGGGGTGAATGAAAAGAGGTTTAATAGGCTTACTAGGCTTATGCCCGATCCTTGTTTCAGTGTGCGTGAAGGATCTTTGGTTAAACTTTCGTTTTCTAGTCGTCACTTGCTGATAGGCTGAAAGTGAAGAGTAGGAAACGAACTCACACCCAAAGGTGCAAGTCGTTATGGTTGAGAGTTAAGACTCATTAGGCAACATAATCGTAATCACATGTTCACCGTCATCACCAGGGCCTGAAACAATCTTCAGTTCAACTTCCTGAGCGACAGAGCTTGAGTCATCACACCGTACGCAGTTCAATTTGTACAACAGTTGTGTACCACCAGTTTTTGTACCTCTCATGGTGATAAATGCCATAAAAAGGACATCCCAGAGTCTGCCTGTTTCATCCTGATGCGAACCCTTTTCCTCTGGCCATTCGACAAAGCGTGTCCAGACTTCACGAGTGATTGCTACAGGTACGACAAACCCCGCTTCTTTCGCCAAGGTGCTTACATCGACGAGATAACCATCTTCCATCGCCTGTTTGCGTGTGTAGGTATGGATTAGCTCGGTATCAGACCAGAAGTCGTTCAAAGTTTCTGACTTATTATTAGCTTTAGGGACAGGTGGTAAAGTCGTTTGCTTATCGATAGCAATCAACAAACCGTCCTTATCCGCTTCAGCCAGTAATGCACCGCTTTGGATATTTGCTTGTAACAATGCTTCCAACTCCTCTTCGGGTAGATGAATGTTGTGAGCAGCTATACCTCCAACTCCCTTCCATTGCTTGATCCAGTCTTTCTGAAATAACAAATCAACAATGACAGGTCGCCATTCATCCAGTAACGGTAAATGCGACAGGTCTTTGACTAAAGCCCACAGATTATCTTGTGTCGCAGCTTTATCCTCATCAAGACGGTAAAGCTGTATGGCTTTGCGATTAGCATAATCAGGTTTTTGAGCCAGGTGTTTAAACATCCAGACTTGTACCAGTTCTCCAAACAGATTGGTTGAGAATCTGCCACTTTGGAATTCCATATTTTCGGGATTTCCTAAGTGGATACGGGGTGTACCATTTTGAGTTTCAACCAGAAAATCAGTTAAACCACCCTGACTGGCAGGAATAGACCAACTGGCTCGAAAGGCTTGTATAGCGGTGTCTTTGCCAATGAATGAAATGAAAACCGTTTCGCTATGATCATCGAGCAAAAAAGCTTCAGTAAATACACCTGTTACTTCGGGTATAGGCATGAGTTGAGACATGAGTTTCTCCTTGTGTCTTTTGTAATAATGAAAAGATTGAAGGGAAACTCCCCATTGGGATATTTCCCTATGGGTTTGCTTTGATTTAAAGCGTTTAGAGGTGTTGCATGATGAGATTAATCAGAGGGCATGGTGACTGACCACAATCGGTAGTTAGTCCCAGCACCATCGGCAATAGTGAAGTGGTTTTCTCCATCGGTGAATAGATCAGTTTTAAGATCTTTCAATTGCTGATGAAGGGCTTCGAAGGTTAACTGAGATATAGGAAATGAAGGTTTACATAACATATGCGCCAATGTGTCCCACTCGTATTTATGATCTTTGACTATAGTTAGCTCTTCAATCGGGCAATTTAATAAGCCCTTGGGATCACAAAGTTTATCGGCTGCATCCTGCTGATCTTTTACAAAACCACTCAGTTGCACATCAACGGTTTCCCATGTGATGCCCCTTTTTATTACTGGCTGCAATCATGATTCTCATAAAGAGATTCGAGGATTATTCCAGCTTGTTCTCTGTTTAAACTAATGCCTTGCTCTTTGGCACGATCAATAACATCTTGAGGTAGCCATAGAATAAAGCAGACAGGTGTATCAGAGGGATAGCGTTGAAGGTGCTCAGTGGCATCTTGTGCGTTCATTGTGTTCTCCTTGGATTTACCAATAAAATGGAAAAGGAGAAATACCATAGACAGGGATTTCTCCCTGTGGGGCGGGTTATTTGAAAATGCATATAAGGCAGTTGCCTGATCCCTGTTTCAATATGCGTGGAGGATCATTTAAAAATTAATCTACAATTATACTAGTTTACACAAGCCCAGTATTCTAGAAACAGACAATGCAAAGCCTGATTTATTCATGCTTTGCTGAGACCAAGAATCGATTTCATCTTTGAGTTCATCACTAGTCAGAGTAGCACCTTGGTTAAGGAAGCTCTGATCAACTCATGATTCATTTTTCTGAGGCTAGAATCTGCCAGCTTTTCGCTATAAAAGTGACCAATAGCTACGGCTATTGCTAACTTTTCTATCAAAAACCTGACAAATTCTATCTCTCAGAAATTCCGATCAGAGTTAATCAGAGCTTCCTTAACTGCCTTTTGACCCTTCTTTACCTTGCCAAACACATAAACTTGATAAATGATTTCATCCATAGAAACATCATTGGATAATTCCTCAATGAGATCTAGCACTTCTTGTTTGACAGTAAGCATAGGTATTCCTGTTATGTTAGCTTAATTAAATCTATGCGGCTTCTTTCTTAACAGACATCGCAGGAAAAAGACCTTTTTCCTTGGCTTCCAGGATTACCATTTGCACAATTTGACCGTCTTTGTCATAGCTAACATTCACATTCCAGCCTTGAGAGACTTCTTTTTCGATGGGGTTATCACTCAGTTTGATAACCAGAATATCATCGTCTTCATAATATTTAGTATTCATTATTTAATTCCAATATGTATCAATAAATAGCTACGTTCATGACTGTTTCCATATTCTAGTCCAGGTATGAAATTCAGAAGGACGAATCTGGTATCGAGCAAAATTACCCTCATGCAAAGCTAACAGCTCTGTTTCAACAGCCTCGACAAACCGAAACTGCTCATTCAATGGTAAAGACTTAGCTGCTACTTGTATTTGCTCAGAAGCCAATTGATGAGACATTGTCTGAGTGACAATGTCAGAGATAAGCTCACGCATGGTTTCACGATACTTAAGACGAAAAGCGTCAGGTTCTCCAAGAGACTGTTGAAGGGCTGCATAGCGTGCTGCTGATCGTTCATAAGCCCACATAAATACATCTTTTAGCAACTCAATACGGTTTAATTCATAGACTCCAAGCATTCCTTGTACATACAGATCATTAGGAACATCCACAAATGAAAGCGGTGATAGATTATGTCTGACAAGAGGTATATTCGCAGCTAAGCGTGAAACACGTTTGTTGACATCATCAAACGGTTGTAGATAGGGTAAATGCACCATCATAAAAAATGCCTGTTCAAAGGGGTTTTCAATCTCTACGCACTTTTTCAGCATGACATCGAATACTTCCAAAATCATTTGTGGTACAGCAGGTGGTTCGTAAACCGAATGGTGAATGCCTACCGCTATAGAACGTAACCTACCTGATGCTTGCGGATCAGGTAGCAGGTTATTTGAAAGCATGGCATGTAAATTGAGCAAGGTATAACGGTTGAAGCCAATATCATCTACTGACTCAACAAGAAATTCTATAGCATCCTTGTGGTTAAGAATCATTTGAGCTTCAGTAGTTGATTTACCATCCGCCGCCTGTCCAAACGAAATAAGCCTTTGCGTATCTAGCAAAGAATAAGTATTACCCTCCATACGACTTGAGTTCCAGGAAAGGTCAATTAAAAGTCGGTTTAAAAGGTCTCTGGCATAAGTACCTGCTGGTTGGCTGGGAGCCACCATTTGACCTAGTTGGGTAAGTTTGTCTATTTCTGTGCCACTGAGGTAACTATCTTTGTTTGGTTGATAATTGTTAATAAATAATGGGTTATAACCGACAGGACTACGCTTTTGCAAAGGTTGTTTTACTACCTGCAATACATCTTTTCCATCATTAGAAAGTGGAATTCTATTTTCAGTAGATTCAGTCGGTAGTGCTTCAATGGTCTTAGCTAAAAAGTACCTTACTCCTCGTGTTTTACCCTTAACTTCTATTTTTCCAATCTCCCTTAGTTTTGCTAAACGACGTTGGAGAGTGCGCCGTGGTAGATAGTCAAGACCCGCTTTTTGGATAATATCTTCTATAGAAGCACCTTCAGGGAAGCTTTCTAAAGCTGTCTTAATAGCATTGGATTCTTTTTGTGCGGTTGATACTTGAGTCATGATTACGTCACTTTATGGATTATTGCGACATTTTATATTTAAAAGTGTCGTAATAACAAGTATTGCGACATTATTTTGTCGTAATGGCTGCTATTGAGACACATTATAGAATTTTTCATAATAATTTATCAAAATACCATTCTTTGAAGCACTTAAACCATAACAAAAGCACCTAAAAGAATGGCATCTCTCGATGCCAAAAGTTGAATATCAAAATGGAATATCATCCTCATTATCACCATCACGCCACCAAGCTGAAGCAGTTGATTACTGCGTTGATAGAACAGCTTTTCTAGTCGTTGCTTACCCGCTTCTTTCTCGACCATACCCGCTTTATCAGCAACCAGATCACCATAAGGTGGATTCAGAAACAACAGACCAAACTGCCGTGGTGATAATAGACAATCCTGAAAATCACCATGAATACAATGATCCAGTAACTGCTTGGCATGATAAGCACGCTCTTCGTCATACTCGATAGCGAAAGAACGTACCTGATCTGATCCCAGATGATGCTGACACTCTGCCAAAGCCGTGCCTTCACCAGCACAGGGGTCAAGGATATTCATTGTGCCTTGATCAACGGGTTGCAAAGCATTGAGAATGCTGGTCATGGTTTCAGAGTCGGTAGGGTAATAACCGTTTTTGATAAAATTATGCGCCAGGCGCGCAAACATTAGAGCTGACATAAGGATTCCTCATAAATTAAAATGCCATTCCTCTTAATGGTCTTTTTGCCCGATTTCTGCGTTGGATGAGTCTTTGCGATCCTCATGTATAACGTATACATTGCGGTTCTCAAAACTCATCCGCCTTGAACTCAGACAAAAATCCTCATTAATAGAAATATCATTGATAAAAAAAGGAAAACCACCTCCCGAAAGGAGATGATTCTCCTCACGGGATGGATAGTAAAAGTTGAAATGTAAAAGGGGTTAAAAGAGTCTAGCGATCAGCCAAAAACCAAACTTGCTTGGCAGGATTGAACTGATAACTCAATTCCTTGAGACGATCACACTGAACGCGTAACACTTTGCGCTTCACCGTAGGATCAAGCTTGACCGAATCACCCAAAAGGCATCAGTGAACCAAACAGCTCCACATCGGGATCTGAATCAGGATCAACCTCAGCTTTAGAAGCATTAGCAGTCTCGACGGGATCAGATGAAGCAGTCGTAGTATCAACCACTTCAGAACCCGCAGGATCAGGCTCAACAAAAGCCACCTCTTCAGGCAACACATCATCAATACCTGACAACGCCATATTCTCAATCGAAGCTCTTACTTCAACCACAATACGACCTCCAGCGACATAATAACTGGGATAAATACGCCCAATACCGAAGTTACCTTCATACGTGCCAGGATTATATTGATCCAGTAAGGCATCTTTAACAGCAAACTCACCCAACTGAGTATTGAGCTTACCGACTTTGAAAGGGTCATTACGCCCGTTGATTTCACGAATAGTTAAACTGCCGCTAATGACGACGATAGACATGGTGTTACTCCTTGACGTTAAAACGTAGAAAAGCCAAAGAAACACCCATCCACAGGGAAAGAGTTTCCCTGGCAGGATTTGAAATGAAAAGTGGTTACTGAGTGTCTGCAACGATAAGCAACAGAATAAACAGAACCGATAGTGATGGAAGGATTTAGGAATCAGATGAGGCTTGAGCTACTGGCTTTTCAGCCTTGTGAACCATCTCACCATCAATCTTGATCCAGTCAACCCGAAGAAGACGTGCTTTTAAACTAACGCCTGTCTGACCTTGACGTTCCCCTTGCTTATAAACAAAGGTCTCCGCATAAAGATCACCCAGACAAAAGCCAATCAGAATCTTCGTATCACGGGATTGTTTATCCAGACAACGACGAATCTGTTTCTCAGCTTCTGCGCCAGAAACACGGCAATCAAAACGGGTATATTCAACATCATCTGCACGACCATGCAAAGCATTGATCTCACAGGCTAGAAAGCCATCACCACGCAGGAATGAGGGTTTGATAACTTCTGAAACTATAACGCAGGATTTTTGTTTCTGATCATTCGATCTCATGAGGCGAATAGTTATTCTATTCAACGATTGAGATCGAATGATCAGGGACAAAAAGACAAGTTAGAGTTCAGAAGTTATTGAATCCTCATTCCTCATACATCAACATGACGAATACGTGATAAATAACCAAGACCAGAGGTGTGAAGATTGAAGTATTAATTGTTGCAAAAGTTTTTACATACAAGCACCGCCTTCGACTCCGCTCAGGCTACAGAGTAGCACCCTGAGCGGAGTCGAAGGGCGCAGTTTTTACTGAATATACTTTTGCAACTATTAATACTTAACTTCCTGATGAGTTTGAGACATAAGATTTCTCCTGAGAGTGAAAAAAAGACAGGAGAAACACCGCGTAGACAGGGAGTTTCCCTGTCGGGTGGTTGAAGAGTGAGCCTCATGGTGAACCATGTGTGTCCTGATTGGCTCGGTGGGACACGAGAGCTATTAAAAGTTAATAGCATGTAAATAAAAAAGTATAGCAGTCAATAAAGATAAAACCAATTAAGTATACAGTGGTTTTGTTGGTTAATTCTCGTTAAAAATAAAATCAAGAATAGTATCTGAATCTTTCTCCAGCTCTTCCTCAATTAAATGTTCACCCAGTAAATCTGGCTCAAGAGGCTCAATAAAATTACAATTGACAGTATTGCCAGCGCTACGTGCATACTCCTGATTACAGGGATATAAATCATGCAATAGTTTAATAATAACATCACGTTCATGCCGTCTACTATCTGCCAGCTGCTGAATATTATCTAATACCCTAGCTGCATCTTGTGCGTCTTTAACCCCTCCCATGAGGGTGATACGTGCCATTGCTCCACCAATCATATGATGAAGGCTCTTTGGCAACTCTAGATCCTGTGCGCGTTCTTCCCAGAATTTGCGCTCCCTATTTAGAATGCTAGCAAGAATGCCTTGCATTCCTCCTTTAGTCTGTTTCTGCTCAACGCTGATCAAAGCTTGCATATGCAACAGTAGAACACGCTCGTAGTAGTCTGCATTTATGTCTTCAGGCGCTAAGAGAGGAGGATCGCCGTTGATTTTCTTTGCAAAGCTTTCTGCCGCTAGATAAAATGATTTCTCTCTTTTTTTCTTATCTAAGGTCAATGGTTGTAATGTTATCCAGCTACTAGCAGGGCTTGATAATAAATCACCCACACCCTGACGCTCGGTTTTCAATAGGTTCCACCATTCTGCGGCTGCTCTTGCTAATAACACAATCCTAACTTTATTCTGAGTACGCAATGCTGCTTTTAATAGAGCAACCAATTCCTCTCTACGGGTTTCAGCATAATCAACTACAATAAAGAGAGGCTTGGTTGAGGGTAAATCTAACCAAGAAAAACGGTCATCAAGGTCATTTGACGATGATATGTCTCGTAGAAAACCTGCTGTCCATTGATGACGCTTATCTAAACGATTGCATTGTTCAATAGCAAGCCGTGTTTTCCCCATTCCTCCCGCACCTGTATACAACCTAACGGCAAGATCATTATCATCGAGACACCAAGCTTCCAAACCTCTCAGTTCTTCATCACGATGGTGGAAAGGGACAATAGCGTATTCAGCTTTTAATAAAGCACCTGGAGTGGAATTATGAGCATCCCATTTTAGTGGTTCAGGAAAAATAACATCCGTACAAATATTTAGAAGTAATGAATCATAACTATCTAATCCAAAATGAAGAGCAATTTTTGTTGCTCTATTCTTGTCAATAGTTTTTCCACTTAATACATTTTTTAAGGTAGTACTTTTTTCACCGAAGAGTTCCACTAATGCATCTTTAAGATCATCAAACGTATAATATTGAGAAGTGGCTAAATCTTTTAACTTTACGGGATCTAACCTCACCCCTCTTTTCCTAGAAGTTATTTTCTTCGCCATCAATCACCCCCCTGTTTTTTAAGAAAATTTGTCTCTACCGCCTGCAAACTCTGAAGTAACTCTTCAACCTCTGCATCAAATGCTACATCATTCAGCAAAAGTCTCAGCTCTTTAAGCGTATTCTTAAACTCCATATCACTCGTAATAACTTGAAGATTTAATAGTAGCTGCAACAAAGTTATCAAATCATAAACAAAATCTTCATGTTCATTGATTATTTGACGCTGATAAAAAACAGCTTTTTGGAAGCTCTGAAGTCCTAAATCATACTGCTCACAAGCCTGTGCCATACTGCCCAGATTTTGTAAAATCACCGCCATATTAAAAACCATGCTGACGGTTAAAGCCTCAGCAGGTAGTTCTTGATACAGCCTGGCTGCCTCTTTTACTGTTTCCAAAGCCTGAAGTTGATTTTCTTCTGCTTGTAAAAAACAAAGATTACCGAGAGCATCTGCCAGATCAACCTTATAGGATGGAATCTCATTAATGGGTAAGGAGCGTAGTAAAGCTATCCCTTTTTGCGCAGTAAGAATACTCTCTGAACGTTGCTCCATTAAATACTGCAAATTAGCATGCAATGAATAAGCATCTGCCAGAGGTTGAACACCTAATTGTCTATTCTCATGTAAATGCTTAAACATATGTTCAGACCATACCAGTGCCTTATCGTATTCTTCTAATTCAATTAAGCTGGATAAACGCACAGTAGCCACTTTATTATAGGCTTGTGCATTAGCATCTTTAACTGATTTTGCGCCTTCATTCCAGTAACTCAGTGCAGCATCAGCCACTTCAAGTGCAGCAGGGTAATCTTCGACTTGTTCATTGATGGTTGCCAATGTACCCAAAGTAATAGCTAAGTCTGTACGGAAATAATCATCACTCTCTATAAGTTGTCGGTAGATTTGAATGCTTTCCTGCATATAATGTTGTGCTTTTTCAATCTGGCTGTTTTGCATAGAAGCATTGGCTAGGGTATTCAGTGCCATTGCAATGTTAGCTTGCTGATTGGACTGTGATTGATAAAGCATTAATGCACTCTGTGCATCTTGTACTGCTTCTTTATGCCTATTTAAAGCCAGTAATACTTCAACTCGATTATTTAATACGGCTGCCAGATTGAGAGAAAAACGTTCGGGATACTGTTTAGTAAGTGGCTCCAGGATGTCGACCGCTTTATCCATTTTAAGTTGTGCGCTTGTTAACTCTTTTGTAGCAAGATCGACTAGCCCCATGTTGGTTAATAAGGTGGAATAGGCTCCTGCAAATGCCTTGTCACGGTCTTGATAGTGAGCTTTTAATCGAGTGATAGCTTTATTTGCATTGTCTTCAGCCTGTTCTTTATTTCCCAGACGAGCTTCGATACTTGCCAACGTCTCAAACGTGTCGATTAATTCCAATTCATAACGATCAGCAGACTCACTCACCAAGTCATCAATTAGCTGAATACTGTCTTTTAATAACGCACGAGCTTCTGGCAAGTTGTCCACAGCATCATAACAATCGGCTAGATTTCGAGTAATACGATGTTTGATATAGCGATGCTTTGCTTCAATATCAGGCAATTCCTCAACAACCTCCATAGCCATTTGACCATACCGAATCGCCTCCTGACAAGACTCACGCATTCTTTGATAGGAACTCATTATCAAGAGGTTATTGGCATACGCTGTTATGTTGTCAGGAGTAGATAGCAAGTCCAGTCTGTCATATTGTTCAATCACATAAGCTTGTACTAAAATGGCATGATCAAGTCGCCCGACTCCTGTTAAACAGCGTGCAAAGATAACTAAAGCATCCACGTCTGCACTCTCACCTATTGAAAGATGGCGTAATCGCAAGCAAGCACTTTCCTGAGCTAATTCCAAAGCGAATTCACGCTCTCCCACATCAGCCAGTGCTTCGGCATAAGTGGCGGTAGTTTGAGCCAGCAGCAGCCAGTCGTTTGTATGATTTGCTTTAGTAAGCTCTACCATGCGTTTGGCAACAACCAAATGTACTTCTCGTAAAGCCACCGAATTTGCAGGTAGCTTTTCATAAACATCCACAAGCAAATTATGATTGTCAGATTGAGCAAGACATTCAGAGAGTATTTTACCAATGGGGTCACCAGACTCCTGAGCCACCGTCACGGCAAGCGTCGCATTGGTATCAAGGTACTTATGGATCGTCTTTTTTAGATACTTCAGATTGTTAGGGTTCTTTTTATACAACCTGACCAGCCT
Source organism: Thiotrichaceae bacterium (assembly GCA_026991755.1). Lineage (GTDB taxonomy): Bacteria > Pseudomonadota > Gammaproteobacteria > Thiotrichales > Thiotrichaceae > HyVt-477. The sequence goes on from JALXAX010000030.1 coordinate 15,209, forward strand.
GGTTAATGATTCATATTTCTGTTTGAATATATCCATAGGTTATTCCCGACACCGCTTGGCATTATATTTATTAAGAATTAACTGGAACTGTGCTTCTAGCCCCGTGAGCTGTGTTAATAGAATCTTTGATTCAGGAAGGTATTTTATTGCCGTTAATAACGCTTTGGTTTCTTCTAAATTGACCAGATTAAACCGTAAAATACTATGATCCGGGCTTCTGTCGATCTGGTTAACTAATTGTTCTTGATCTATGAGAGCCTCTTTTATGCTGTTAAGTGCTAACGTTTCCTGCCGACACGTTAATGCAACGTCTGCCTGGTACAACAGGGACTTGATCTTTTCAGCTAGCATTTCATCTGTAAAAGGTAAGGGCATTTCACGATAAAGGCATATCACCTTTTTGATCGTGCCCAATGCTTTTTCAGGATGTGTAGAAGATTGAAGGTAACAAACATTAGTCAAAGCATGAACCCAATCAATTCTAGAAGAAACCAGGTTATTTTTAGCTATATCCCGATATCGTTTTGCTGACTCTAACGCATCTGATAAGGCTAGTTTCTCTTTATTTAGCCCGATATATACATCAGAGCGCATTAAAAACAGCTCGGCAAGTAATTTTCTTTTTTTGAAGATGCTGTCTTTGAGAGAACCGATTAGTGTATTTGCCCAGTTTAAACCCGGATCAAAGTATTCCAGCTCAATAAAACACTGAAGTCGTGTAATGGCGAGGCTGTAATACAATTTCAGATTTGAATGTTTAACTCGACCATCATCATGTTCAAGGTATTGCATCACCTCATCAACCGTTTCAAGTGCGAGAGGGAAATCCCCCATATTCTTTTGAATAACCGCTAATGAACTCAAGGCATAACAAAGGTCAGACAGAAAGTACTCATCTCTTTCTACAAGATCGTAGTAATACGTCACGCTTCTGAGAATACTACGCTCAGCCTTGAACATTTCCCCATTATAAATTCGACAGTCCGCCAGCCTTTTTAATGTGAAAGCAAGATCAGCAATGTATTCTGGCTTTGATCGATACAAACAAATCAACCGATAACAATCTTTAATCGCACTATCCAGTTCATTCTTCTCAAGATAAATACCCACGCGATTACTCAGTGCTGTCGCCAGATTACCAAAGCTATCAGGGCTTTGAAGGTGTAATGGATCTAGTAGGGATATTGCTTCATCATAGAGTTCACTGGCTTCAACTACATGATCAAACATCATGTGAATACTGGCCACACTAATAAGCGTATTCGCATATTCATAAGCAAAAATCTGTGGTCGATTCTGATAAATCTTCTTCATATAGCCTATCGCTTCGTTACCTAAGCTGTGGGCAACTGCTTGATGGCCTTGGCGTGCTTTTAACGTTGCCTGTGTCTCAAGTGTGCTGATAAGCATGAGTACAAAGCTATCTTCAGCCCAACCATATAGATTTCTGGCAAATTTAATACAATCCTGTAGTAATTCTGATGCAAGTGTTAACTCATCTGCTTTCTCGTAACAATCAGCTAAAACCCTCATAACAGAAAGTTGCAAATAGGCATCATCTTTTCCCAAAAGCTTAATCTGTTGTAGGCTCTCCAATGCTTGTCTTCCAAAGGTAATAGCTTTCCCCAGTTGCCCCAGCCTATTGTAATAAGCACACAGCTCCATAAGGCTACGTGTATAGCCTTTGATATAGTCTTTTGAAGTGTCGTATTTTAATGTTTGATAACGGCTAATAACTTCATGTTGTACCAACAAGGCATTTTCTATTTTACCTGTTTTTGCAAGAACACCTGCAAAGAATGACAGGCTTTGTAAACTATCTAAATGTAAGTCGGGTGCATGGCGTTGAAAAAGGCAAGCCGCTTTTTGAGCATATATTAAAGCCTCCTTCTGATCGCCATGATTCAATAAAGCTTCGGCATAGACAATGGCAGTATCTGCAATAAATTTCCAATTATCAGCGAAGTATTCATTAGCTTGTTCATGCATACTTTTGGCAACAACAACGTATACATCAACCAGAGAAACCGATGTTTCTGCTAATACTTCATAGATATCAAGACTCAAATCGTTTGAGGGTAGTTCATCAAGACATTCTGCTAATACCTGACCAAGAAGTCCGCCAGACTGTTTAGCAATTTCTACCGCAGGAACGGCTAATGAATCTATGTTTTTTGATAAGGACTGTTTTATATATTTTGCAAAATAGGGATTATCTTGACTCTTTCTTGTCAAGACGGTTAAAGCATGTAGTTTAGTCCTAAGCCCCATTTTAGTATCTATTATCTTCTGTAAATTTGATGATGACTCTTAGGTTCACAAAATAAGAATAAACTTCCCCGGGGCAAGCCCTCTCGCTAAACGCTCGACTTTCTCGTACCTCGAAAGCGGGGTATTAATAAGGCTGTTTCTTTACCCTTTTACGCCCCAAGGGGCGGGGAATAAAACCCAAAAGGATTCAAGCTGGTATCTATTAATAGAATCTCACAGATAATAATCCACTTTTTATACAGTTGAACGATGCACAAAAGATATGAAAGTCATGCACTCATATGATGTAGAGCATCTTTCAAGTTAATCAACAAAGTCATGGAATCCTCTTTTGATTGAACAAAACCCTGACGTAAATAATAGTCCTTAGCCTCTACAGACAAGGCATGAACGAGTAATGCCCGTATTCCTACCTGTTTTGCAGCTAGACTACTTCGTATAACAGCATCTTTTAATAGCCCTCGCCCAATACCTGATTGTTGCCATTGTTTATCAACCGCTAAACGTCCAAGAATTAAGACAGGGATAGGATCAGGCATATTTCTACGAATTTTCCCTGGTAGTCCATTTAGTGCAATGCTTCCTGTGGCTAACGCATAATAGCCAATCACTTGATCATCTGAACAAACGACATAAGTACGTGAAGCTCCTAACTCTTCATTTTTGAAAGCCCTGCGTTTTAACCAGATGTTTAATACTTCACTATTACAGTCAAAATTATCAACATCATGTGTTAGTAATAGTGGTTCTGGAGGAGTTATTTCTCCCATGGAGACTGACTATTTAGTAGTTCTTGCAGGGCTTGGTTATCACTCACGGGTTGATCCAGAATTTCATTAAATACTTGAAAACTTTTTTCATCCAGCAGAAACAAGCGCTGGTCGAGCAATACATTTTCAGCCTCACGATAGGCGGCTTCAAGCATAAAATCTGAACGGCTTTGATTACGAAGAGAAGCTGCTTTGTCTATTAAGTTACGTTGCTTAGGCAAAGCTCGAATATTAATAGGAGCATTGCGTACTTGAGCATCAGACATTGGTTTCACCTCAGTTTATATTGATGTATATCTAGTCAATATACATCGGCGTGTATCTATTGTCTATACAAAGAGTGTTAAGTATTACACTAACTCTCTACTAATCTTGCTTTGAAGTTCTGTATCTAAACTATTAATTTGTTGATGTAGTTCAGCAGTTGCCAATTGATCATCCAGAATGCCTAATAGAATTTCGGATTGCTGTAGTTTACTAATCAGTTCAAACGGGTCATCTTCATCATAATAATCTAGTGAATCTATTTGTGTTTTTTGACAAACAACAGCTTTTTTATGCTAAAGAATGCACGCTCATTCTGACCAGATTCAATCAATAAGCCAGTATGATGTAGTAGAGCCGTTACATGATCTGCTAGTATTTCTGGGCTAAATGAAATATTACCTTCCTCATATATTTGTAGTGATTCTTCAATAGTAACCAGAGCTTTTTCTGGATAATCAGAAGATTGTAAAAAACAGAGGTCATTTAAGCAGGAAGCAAATTCAAACTGGTAACGAAGTGCTTTGTCTGCAAAGGTACGATAAATGTCACATGATTCGGTGGCATCCTGTAAGGCTTCATCTTCTCTTTCGAGATCAAGCAACAGCATAGCTCGCATAAATAATAATTCAGCTAAAAACTTTCTCTTTCTGAAAGAAGTTTTTCTTGCTGAATGAATCAAATTATTAATATCATCAAGGGCTATATCATACTGAGCTAAAGCTATAAGACTGTGTAAACGGGTGATTGAAACCGTGAAATAGACAGTGGGATCTGTTTGCCTTAAATTTCCGTTATTTTGCTCCAGATAGTGCAATGCTTCATCAGTCGTTTCTATAGATCTAGAGAAATCACCATCGGTTTGCTGTATAGCTGATAATGTAGTTAAAGCATAGATAAGATCAGAAAGATAATAGCGATCTATTTTTATCAACTGGCGGTATCATTTAATAGCAGAAAAAGGCACACATTAAAACATGTCAAAAGAATAAGAAGTATGTACCACGCCTATACGGATAACTCCCAAAGTTTGTTAACACCTAATGCAAGCCTACTAAGATGCCTTTTGTAGGTAATGTTACTACATGCATACTTTGGTTAATTACATATTTTAGGTAACCGTATAGTCAGGCATGGTATGTACTACCTTTTCATGAAAAACATATGGATAGAATTCCCCGTATGTTTTGTTTTATCAACAAATTCCTTAACTTTCACTATACGATCATACTTAGTATGCCTCGGTTTAGTTAAAGCTACATCCCGTAGGTATAACCAGCCTTCTTCAGCTGAACCAGATTTATCTTCTCTATACCCAACTATGATCCAAAAGTGTCCGGCTCCCGGATACTTCCAATCTGAAGGGACAATTGCAGGATAATTAGCAGAAACAGCACCTTTTATTTGATCCAAAAATGCTTTGTAATCTCCTCGTCTCTTAATTCTTAATACTGAGTTCTTTTTTCCGTAACCCCCATTTTGACTCTTTTGAGCAGCCCACATTATATCCTGTAAACTGGCACACCAGTGTTTCCCTGATCCTTCCTTACAATAATTATCATTTCTAAATCCACGAGAGTTTTGGGAGAAAGTTTTATTTATATTAGATAGCGTCCTATCTTGACCTGTTACGTACTTACCAACAGACTTTAGTACTGCATGACCACACCAGTAATAGCCCTTTGGATTCTTTGCTTTAGCAAACTCATAAACATGTGGAACAACCCCAGCTACAAATTTAGGAGCTTTTGCTAAACTTATGCTTGGGTGTAGTAAAATAGTAATAGTTATAAATAGTAATATTTTTTTCATGATATTGTCCTTATGTTGAATTGACCTTCTTGATTTATTTGGTAAGTACTTATTGAGATGAAATAACTTTGAAGCGTTGGTCAGGGTCATTAGGTGAACATGCCCATAAATTCAGGTTGCTACCGTTACTACGGTTATAAGCATTAAGGCAATACCCTGTACTACCTAGAGCGATATTGGCAGTGCCATCACTTTCCCATGCTTTTGACCACAGTTGATCACTATCATTTGAATTACATTGCCATAGTGAAATATTTCCCCCATTCATGTGGGAATAGGCATTTAAACAATAATTTGAATTAACTCTTTGAAGATTATCCCCAAGCCATATCCACTGCTGATCTGTGTCCGATGAAGAATGGCTCCACATATTGACATTTGCATAGTTAGATAAAGTATGAGCATTTACTGCATACCCATTGTTTTCAAGACTGAATTTATTACTTTCAGGTACTACACCGACAGCTATTGCGGTATACCAGCTATCATCTAACCAGGGATGGTAATTGAGAGAACGCCATATTTTTATACCACCCCACGCTGTAATAGAACTTCCAGGTTGTGCGGTAGCCATAGGACTCCAAAAAATATCATCTGGATATTGATTCCATGTGTGAGTAGCTGTGAAGCTATCAGTACGAATTGATGAATCTGCATCCGTTACCGAAATATCATTATCCCCATCACCAAGATAATTTGTAACTCTTGTCCATGTTGACTTACAGACTGCAGAATACCTGATTTCTATTTTTCCAACAGCGGAGTTCCATTGTGAGAAAATGGTCTTAGAGGTTAAGGTTATAGCATCCCCTGTACAACCCTGAGTTGATGGGTTTCCCATAGGCCAGTCATTATCGTATGTGAAACTGTTGCTATATCCATAACTACTACTGTTTACCATGAGTAGTGCTGTGCTGAGTACTAGTAAGTTCAGAGATTTATTTTTCATAACAATACCTTATTTATCAATTAAATTTTCACTACCGTATTTATTACAACAAGAATAAAGCTACTTTAAGTAATGAGATGGATAGATATATTCAAAGTATTTATTATTTCAAGAAACAATGTAAAAGTGAGCCTAGGAATTCACCTGTTCATCACATTTTCCAGACATAAAAAAACCTCACTTGCAAGGTAAGGTCTTTTAAAAATCAGGTTAATAAGCAAATCAGCTCACCGGATACTTACAATTCATTATAAATCTGCATTAATCCACAATAGTGAATTAATTGGTCCTTCGTGATACGAGGTTTACCTTCTATATCTTCACCCCCAATTTTAGTACGAATACTGCGTACCAGATTTTCAGTATGCCCCCGGCTTCTAAAGATAGCTTGAGCTATTTGAGGGACAGATAGACCATCTAGTAAGCACTTAAGGGCTTGTTTTTCCGTTTTACTTAATGATGAGAGTATGGGTTTAATAAAAGTACTGTATTCATAGGCATTAGCGATCACATGGTTATGGAATAATTTGGTAGCCGTCCACAGTGTACTGTGTGTTTCTGATTTTAATTTTTTGAACAACCTATCTTTATCACCACTGATTAGGCTTGCTACGCCTACGCCTTTTATACCATTGGGTAGCGGGATAGTGAGTCCATTACTCATCCTGTAATCATCTTGCATGATATGTAAGATTTTCTTTTGTGCCTTGTTGAGTTGACCATTATTACAATCTTCCCACCAATCGAGTGTACTTGTATTGCCTTGTAGAATGCTTTGAACAACATAGTCTGTTTGTTCAAAGTGAGATTCCGAATATTGTTTCAGGTATTCCAAATTGTAACTTTCAGAGACGGATACCGTAGGTGCTGTGATAGCGGGTATATTGTCTAATACGGAGCGGGGAGCATAAGTGTATAGTAGGCTTTTATAGCCTAGCTGAGTGGTTAGTTCATTGTAGGTAAAAAAGGATTCTTCATAGGTCGTCGCTAGGCAAAGCTTGTTGGCGTAGTCAATAAAGGTATGATCTTTCATCTTTTTCCCCTTTGTCGTTTAGTTTGTAGAACTAATATACTAGTACAGTTGATGGTAAATCGCACAATTAATATAAGCTGAATGAAACAAGTTAATTATTTTTCTGTATGAGGAACCGTCTGAATTCATGACTTTTTAATCCATCCTGTTTTCTGTGAAAATCTCTGATTAGCAAACCCGCGTCTTGCAACGCGGGTGTCCCTACTACGCTAATTAATGACTTAAGACAAGGAAATTTAAGCCTCGGTCATAGAACTGCTGATTGACTTCTACGATTTTAAAACCAACACCTCGTACCTGCTCGACTAACATATCCATATCGACTAAATGCGCCTTATTATTCTCTGAAATGCTTCTGTTTTGATCTACGAAGCCTTCAAAATAAGGGTTAGCTACCAGCTCTCTTCTGGCTTCTGGCAACATAGCTTCCATATCTAGTTGTTGATTGGGAGTGACTAGAACAAACCTTCCGTTAGATTTTAATGTATGGTAAATACGCGTTAATATCGCCTCTGGCTGATCCCATGCATAATAACTGTTGATTGATAGCCCAAAGTCGAAACCATCCTCTTTTTGATAGATGTTTGCCTTGTTTATGACTTCTAGGTATTCCTGTATTACTTGAGAAGGTTTTTCTGGAAAGTGCATCAAATGCCAACGTGCCAGTTTTACCATTTCAGTTGAAGAGTCTATCCCTGTATAGCCAGTGACCTTGGCATTGTCGAGAACGAAGGGAGCAATTTTAGCGGCTCCACATCCAAAGTCACAAACCTCTCCGTAAGCAAGACTTGCAACGGCTTTATTAAGCTCAAGCATTTTAGAAGGGGTAACCGCTAGAAAATTCATGGCATACTCATTCCATACTTCTTTCTTATAAACGGATGTCATGATGCAACTCCTTGTTCTGTGGTAGAAAGCCCAACGCGGGTAAAAAACCGTTCTTTGGTTTTAGCCAAATCCCAGTACATGCAAGTCATTTTAAATTTCCCTCCATTATCCGTTTCCATTTCTGTAGAAAGGCAATCAGCCCCAATCAGTCTTTGGTATAAAGGGACATCTTTGTCCTTCAGTGTTATTACGATGGCATCAATGCGTTCTGCCTTAGCAAGTTGATAGATTGCTTTGAAATAGGGGTTTATTTTCTGATTTCTATCAGTGTTTATACAACGTCCCAATTCAGCAAGTTTCAAACCTTTCTGTCGGTAAGCTTTAATCTCTTTTGGGTAAATATCATCATCAGGAAACCCTAACGGGCTATCCATGATGATCCTGGCGGTACTCACAATTTCATTGTTCACATTCTTTGTACAAAGGATATGTGCATGCTGATTGTATGGATCATCTGGATTAATCTGATAAGAGGGATATACCTTTTGATAGCTCTCTTGCCAAAGTTGACTTACTTCTTTCATATTTCTCTGTGTGATCTCCAGCATTTCTAAGGGTTCATCGAGTTTTAGGTTTTCTGGCACCTTTAAAGGTGTTACTGTTTTGGTCTTCATTCGGAATATCTCCTTAATTAATAGGATGATTCCAAGTACTTGGTATCGGTGTTTCATGCATGAGTCATAGTGTGTAGCATTCAACTTTTCTAAATGGATGGATAAGCATTACTTAAGGCAGTTAAGCCCTGTTTATCCCTTTTAAAAAGGTTTTGGCTGGTTCTTTATGACTGGTGATAGTCTGGCAGTGTGTCGAGGTGAACCCCGAGGTGAGTAATGAGGTGAATCTAAGTTTATTGGGGTGAATTTCTCTATTAAGTATGAATCTAGGTGAATTTCTAGAAATGGGTTCAAGGTGCTAAATCAAGCATCTATAAAACAGTACTTATATTTAAAGAAGGGTGTTGAAAAAGTTATATTTGTAGGCTGGGTTGAGGTACGAAACCCAGCAAGTTAATAACAATCTGGGTTTCCGCAAGCTCCAACCCAGCCTACATTTACTTTTGCAACAGCCTCTTAAAGGGGAGAGATAGATGAATACCCAACAACAGACTACTTTCGCTCTTGATATTCTTGTAGCTCTGGTTAGTCGAGGAGAACAAACTCATTTTTCTTATCAAGGTCGAGTATTGTTAGTTGATACTGCATTAGTGGCTCATTCGAGCGAAGCATGGTTAACCTCCATGCAGGAGGCTCGTTCCCTCTATTTGCTCGAAAAAACGGGCTTGGCTGGTGCAGATTTGGTGGTGCTCGGTTCTGTTTGGCGGGAGGCACTCAAACAACAGGATTTATTGGGTGAGCAACTTAAACAGATAGGTATTAAGAATCTCACGGTATCTTCTTCTGCAACTAAAGGTGTATTGAGTCGGTGGCGTAGACTGATTGATGCACGTTTGATAGCGGCAACTCCTGATCTGGACTATGTTGAACAGCTATCTCTTTCCGACACTCACAAAAATACTTCTGTATTAGAACTTGCACCCTTATTACAAACATGGCCCGAACGGATACTTAATCACCCTCATTGGTCGTGTGCTGAATCTCCGCTCCCTGAAATACAGCCTTTGCCTCTGGATGATATTTGGGTAGATCTAAATATCACTGAGGTATTTGACGAGACTAGCCGAGAAAACACGGCGCTTCCTCATCTTCAGGAACAGCGTTATAACGAAAGCCAATGGATGAGTATACCTGCGGACTTTATTGTAGAGAGCCTGAAGGGCACAACGGTTTTAGTGGGTGCGCCTGGTATTGGTAAGACGACTTTTCTTAAAGTGGGTGGCACGTCGTGTTATTCAACAGGCAGAAGGACGCTTTCTGTTGCCTTTATTTGCACCACTGCGGGCTTATGCCCTTTCCAAGGCACAACAGCCTGATAATGACTTGCTAGACTTTGCATTAAGTTTCTGTGGTGTTCAATCCAAACAGCAAGTCGAGCAATGGTCAACAACGATTAGTTATCTGTCGGGTGCCGAGCGTAATACGGTTTTATTTTTACTGGATGGTTGGGATGAAGTTCCTCATGACATGAGGGAGACACTTGCATCTGAAATAAAGCATCTGGGTTATGGTTTTAGCATTATTATTACTTCGCGTCCTTCTGCCTACCCCAAAGCACTATCACCCGATCAATTATTTGAGATTTCAGATTTACCTCCTGAAAATATTACTACATTAATACAACAGTGGCATGTACTTTTAGAACAACCACAAAAAGCAGATATTTTACTGACTCACTTGAGGGATTACCCTGATTTATCACATCTAGCTAGAAACCCTTTTTTACTGAACTTGTTATGTGCCATTAATATGAAGGATGATTTAGGGAGTGAGTCATTACCCCGAAATCGTACGGAACTCTACAGCCAGACTCTGGATTATATCTACAGTTACCAAACGAGAAAGTATCCTGCCGCTCCGTTTACGGGAAAACGTATCGTGCAAACACAACAACTGGCACTTTGGTTGTTGGCCGATGCTCCCAATTACCCTCAGTATCTATTTGGTATCAAGGAAGTAGAAGAAGCTATAGGGGATACAGAATTACTCATACAAGTATTACGACCTTCACGCTTATTAAGCCAATGGCATATTGATAAGGAATCTTTGCATTTCTTACATACTTCTTTTCAGGAATATTTAGCCGCAGAGGCGCTGTTAAGAAAAGATAAAAACGAATGTAAAGCATTAATTAAGAGAGAGATATATAACCCTGCATGGCAGGAGATTCTTCGTTTTATTGCGGGTAGAAATAGTGATGCTCAGCATGATTATTGGGAGATTATTCGTCAGCTCATCGGTGAAACCGATCAGTATGGACTCCTTGATATTCGCTTATCATTTCTGGTCGCTGAAACGCTGAACGTAAGGGATGGCGGCAAGGCGTTACTGGGCTATGACTTACGTGAACGGCTTTGGGAACGTATTAAAACGGGTATAGGGACAAACTCCTTTGTTCAGGCCTATACACAGCTCGATGTGATGGATTATATTAACCGTGTCAATAATATTGAAGACATTCCGTCTAAACGATTGAAGGCACGGTTAATTCGCTCTCTTCAGGCGATTCCCACACCAGAATCCTCACAAATCTTAGTCGACCGCCTGCTTTCAGGGAATCGAAATGATGCGGCCGTTGCCCAATGTCATTAAGTTAAGCTTATCCTTCTGAATATGCTATAGTTATAGCCCTATACAAATGACTATTTGGAGTCGCAAATGAA
>JALXAX010000031.1 GCA_026991755.1 Thiotrichaceae bacterium
TGGGTGTAGTGACCACAGTCTTCTCCTGATTGGCATTGATTGGTTTGATAGTCGTAAAAAGCTTCCTCTTCTGCCCACGCATTGACAATATCTTTTACAGAAAAGTGTTGTAGCTTCTTTGTACCATTGCCAAGTTCTTCGGGGCTTGCCCAAAAGAGGTTCTCCCCATGTTGCTGTTGATAAGCTCCACCATTTTGATTTGGTCTGTGAATCATTGCACAGTTTTGAGTTGTGGCTAAGTGTGTTACCCATTGTTGTGCATACTGTGCAAGGGTATTTGACCAAGTAAGAGGGGCTTGCTGATGCTTTGTTCTCACTTTGTTGTGATAAGCTACCAGTCCTGAAAATTGAGCAGGCTCACTTGCTGTTGCTGTCAGTGAAAATATCAATAGAAAATAAGCATAATATTTATTCATAAGCCATAGCATACGGCTTATGATGGAATTGGCATTAATGCGTAGGATATTTGGCTAACAAAATATGATTAGCTAGCCTTTCAAGGGAAAAGAAAAGATAAACGGTTTATTTCCAAAAGAAAAAGCCAATATTTGTAGGCTTTTTCTCTTTAGGATGGCGTAGTATTTCGCTCTTTAATAAGAAGCTTCAGTGTTTTGTGTCATTTCTTCGATTAATAAGGATTTACAGGTTATCCCTTTAGGTTTTGTAACCCCCATTAGGTGCAGAATCGTTGGTGCGAGATTGCTTAGGCCACCACTTGTACGCAAACGCCAGTATGATTTATCGATAATTAAGCAAGGAACAGGATAAACAGTATGTTGTGTATTGGGTTCGCCGGTAAAAGGATCCACATATTCATCACAGTTACCATGATCTGATGTGAGAATTACAGAGTAATCATTTTCAATAGCGGCATCTAGGACTCTCCCAACTTCAGTATCCAGAGTCTCTACTGCTTTAATAATAGCATCAGGCTTAGCAGAGTGTCCCACCATGTCACCATTCGGGAAGTTGACGACGATAAATGAATACTCCTGCTTGTTAGCCGCATCAATTACAACATCAGCAAGCTCTGTGGCACTCATCTCTGGACATTCATCATAAGTATGCACCCTAGGTGAATCTATCATCACGCGATCTTCACCAGCGTAGGGTGTTTCACGTCCACCATTTAAGAAAAAAGTCACATGAGCGTATTTTTCCGTTTCAGAAGTGTGAAGTTGTTTGTAACCAGATAAGCTGATCGCGTGTGCAAGATTAGTTGATGGACGCTCTGGTGTAAAAGCAACCGGTGCCAATAGTTTTTTATCGTATTCAGTCAAGCAGGTCACCACGATAGGGGCATAATCACCACGATCAAAATGCTCAAAATCATCCATGCCTAGTGCAGCAGAAAGCTGTCGAGGTCTATCATTTCGGAAATTAAAGAAAATTAGCGCATCATCATTTTCTATTCTTTCTGCATTTGGCAGAATACGTGGGAATAAGAACTCATCCGTCTCATCGTTTGCATAGGCATCATCAATTGCTTGAATGGCGCTGCTTGCTTCTTTTCCTACACCATGAACCATTGCATCAAATGCACGTTGAGTTCGATTCCAGCGGTTGTCCCTATCCATTGCATAGAAGCGACCCGTTACGGTAGCAATGCTCCCACCAAATTTTTCTAATGCATCTACTACGGTTTGAACATATTTTTTTGCTGATTTTGGAGGGGTATCACGCCCGTCAGTGATGATATGAACGACAGGTTTTACACCATTTTTCTTACACATTTTGATAAGCGCACAAAGATGTCTCACATGACTGTGTACACCACCATCAGATACGAGACCAACTAAATGGACTGGGCGATTCTTTTCTTTGGCGAGAAACATCGTGTTTTTGAGAACAATATTTTTCTTAAAGCGACCATCTTCGATGGCATCATCAATACGAACTAGATCTTGGCGAATAATGATTCCACAGCCAATAGTTAAATGCCCCACTTCAGAATTGCCCATTTGACCATCGGGTAATCCTACGGCACTACCAGAGGCTTGCAGGGTTGTATGAGGGTATTTTCCGAAATATTCATCAAGCCTTGGTGTGTTGGCTTCGTGGTAGGCATTATTTTTCTTACTCGGGTTTACGCCAACGCCATCCATAATTACTAGCATGGCTTTACGTCTTGGGGCTGTTCTTACATTCACAAAAAAGTCCTGACTATCTTATTAATCTTGGAGTATATGATAACTGGATTGTATGATTAATTCACTACATACAAAGAGAGGTGAGTAGATTTCCTATCAATAAATTTTAGAAGTTGGCTGTTGAGGTGTTCTATAGTTTAAACTGAGGCAGGTTGGTAGCAATCGGTAGTTTTTCTGCGCTTGTATTTAATCGACTTAACCAGTCTCTCCTTAAT
>JALXAX010000032.1 GCA_026991755.1 Thiotrichaceae bacterium
ACCTAGCAGGGGGAGGGTTAGGGAGGGGGTAGATAGTCTGATAAAAAGACGACCTTAGAACATCTCCCCCCTCCCCAGCCCTCCCCCCAAAGGGGAGAGGGAGCTTATTTCATTTAGCATTGAACAGCCCTGAACACAATGTACGTTGCAAGAAACTATATCTTCTTAAAAATCAACGTTCCATTAGTACCACCAAAACCAAATGAGTTACTCATTGCAATATCAATTTTGGCATCTCGTGCGGTATTAGGCACATAATCAAGATCACAATCGGGGTCTTGATTTTCCAAGTTGATAGTAGGAGGCAGTACTTGATCACGAATAGCCAATATTGAGAATATCGCTTCGATACCACCTGCGGCACCTAATAAGTGCCCTGTCATTGATTTAGTTGAACTAATCGCAACGTTCTTGGCATGATTACCCATAGCACGTTTAAGTGCGGTAGTTTCTGCAACATCGCCTGCTGGCGTCGATGTACCGTGAGCATTGATATAGTCAATATCTTCTGCGTTTAGGCCAGCATCATCTAGTGCATGCTGCATACAACGCGCTGCGCCTTCGCCATCGGTAGATGGAGAGGTCATGTGATACGCATCACTACTCATTCCAAAACCAACTAGCTCACAGTAGATTTCAGCACCACGTGCTTTAGCCGTTTCATACTCTTCTAGCATGATCACGCCAGAACCGTCACCCAAGACGAAACCATCACGGTCTTTATCCCAAGGGCGACTTGCTGTGGTTGGATCATCATTACGTGTTGATAATGCACGTGCAGCTGCAAAGCCACCAATTCCTAAAGGAGTTGATCCCATTTCAGCACCACCACATAAGAAGGCATCTGCATCCCCGTATGAGATCATACGAGCGGCATCACCAATACTATGCGTTGCTGTAGCACAAGCTGAAACAGGTGAAATATTGTGACCTTTTAAGCCATGCATGATAGACAAGTTGCCCGCTACCATATTAACGATACTACTAGGAACAAAGAAGGGTGAAATGCGCTTAGGACCTTTTTCTAGATAGATTCCGTAGTTTCTTTCAATAGTACTTAAACCACCAATTCCTGATCCAACAATAACACCCGTACGCGGTGCATTCTGTTCATTGACTTCATAATTAGCATCAGCAAGTGCGTCAGTTCCCGCACCAATACCATAATGAATAAAGGGATCCATTTTTTTCTGATCCTTACGCTTGATGTAATCATCAATGGCAAAATCATCAACATTGCCTGCAATCTTTACGCTGAAATCAGTCGTATCAAACAGGTCATCACTGATGACATTGATACCACTGTTTCCTGCAATAATATTGCTCCAAGCTTTTTCAATTTTAGAACCAACGGGGGAAACAATACCCAATCCAGTTACTACAACGCGTCTCTTAGACAATGTTCTATACCTTCTTTAAAATAATTATTACCGCTCTGTAGTCACTATTTTCAGTAGAAAATTAACATCACAACGGATTTTTAACTGCTATACCTGATTGCTAAGAGGCTGTCCGAGAATAGGAAGCGTAGCGTAAATCACAGGAGCGTCATAAGGTGAGATTATTGGAAGAGGCGAATAGCCGTAGCTATCTATCGACTTCAATAAGCTCAGATTATGATACTTCTGGGATTTGTAGTAGCTTCTTAGTTCTCGGCCAGCCTCCTAGCATTTAACATAGCAAATATAGCGAGTATCACTCAGACCTCTTCAGCGCTAGTATCTAGCAACCACAAGTGCAAACTGAAAGAGGGCTGATAGTAACTTATGCGTCTGATTTATTAATATAATCAACTGCTAGTTGTACTGTAGTGATTTTCTCAGCTTCATCATCAGGGATTTCCGCATCAAACTCTTCTTCTAAAGCCATTACTAATTCAACGGTATCAAGCGAATCAGCACCTAAATCATCAACGAATGATGAATCAGTCTTTACTTCATTAATATCAACATCTAGTTGCTCTGCAACAATGGCTTTTACACGGCTTTCAATATCACTCATTTTAAGTATTCCTTAAGTTATTAAATATGAATAAGGGCTCAGATAAGTTTGTACCAGCAAACTATGTCTGAAATTTTAGAGTACTTCCAGTAATTAGAAGCACTATTCAGTTAAAACTACTACAGATAGTACCCTGTAAACGGGGCTATTGTAGTTAAAACTACGCTTTCAATCCAGCTTCTTGATGCTTGGATTAAATATTACACAATCGAATAATGGTTTAGCTCTATAAATTAGGGCTATTCCGCTTATATTTTAAGGTGATTGCTTAAGGAACCTCTGATCAAGTCTGATCGGAATTTCCTTAAGACATATACATACCACCATTCACATGTATTGTTTCACCTGTTATATACGATCCCATATCAGAGGCTAGAAACAATACCGCATTGGCGATTTCATCAGCTTGACCTAAACGATTTAAAGGGATTTCTTTTTGCAGAGCATCACGCTGGGCTTCAGGTAATTCACGTGTCATATCGGTATCAATAAATCCTGGAGCTACTACATTTACGGTTATACCTCGTGATCCAATTTCTCGCGCTAATGATTTAGAAAAGCCTAACAAGCCCGCTTTAGCGGCTGAATAGTTAGTTTGACCCGCATTTCCACTTGAACCCACCACTGATGATATAGAAATAATACGTCCTTGGCGTGCCTTCATCATGCCACGCAAGCAGGCTTTTGATGTACGAAAAACAGACGTCAAATTGGTATTTATAATGCTATCCCACTCATCATCTTTCATACGCATTAATAAGTTATCTCGCGTAATACCTGCGTTATTAATCAAAATACCCACTGCGCCGTACTCATCAGTAATCGCTTTAATAACACTGGTAACTGAGTCTGCATCAGACACATCCAACTTCATACCTTTGCCAGTAATACCTTGCTCAGCAAAGTAATCGGTGATCGCTTGTGCACCGTTATCGGAGGTTGCTGTACCCACAACCGTCGCGCCGGATTTCCCCAAAGCTTCTGCTATCGAACGCCCTATGCCTCGGCTTGCACCTGTTACAAGTGCTATTTTTCCGTCTAAATTAAGTAAGTCATTGCTCATGGGTTAATCCTAGTTATAGTTTTTCTATTTTGGCTCGATATTATATCGATGTATTACAGCTTATGGGTATCGCTATGCATCTTCACATAACAACAAAGCTTTCTCTAGAGAAGCCGTGTCATGTACACATATCGTTTTAATTTTTCGGTCAATACGACGGTTTAAGCCAAACAATACTTTACCTGGACCAAACTCAACCATGGTCTCTGCACCAAAATTACTTTTCAATGCAGTAATCGCATCAACCCATTTAACGGGTTTGTATAGCTGCTGGGCTAAAGCTTCCTTCATTCCATCCGCGTTATCACGGCTATTTGCATCAACATTATGCAACACAGGAATAGCAGTATCTGCGAATGCGACAGCTGACATCTTATCGGCTAGCTGCTCTGCTGCAGGTATCATTAAATCACAATGCGAGGGGACGCTGACTGGAAGCGCAATAGCACGTTTAGCGCCTGCTTCTAATGCCGACTCCATGGCACGCGCAACAGCATCTTTACTTCCTGCAATAACCACCTGACCGGGTGAATTGAAATTAACCGCTTGCGCCACATCTGTATCTTCTTTAACCGCATCAGCACAGGCTTTTATAACCACATCATCATCTAAACCAAGGATTGCTGCCATAGCGCCTGCACCTTCTGGTACAGCGGCTTGCATAAACTCAGCACGGTTTCGAACTAATGAAACCGCATCAGCAAAACCTAACGCTCCGCTAGCTACTAATGCACTGTATTCACCTAAACTATGACCTGCCAAGCCAACAGGCAGACAACCGCCCTGCTCTTGCCATACACGCCATACGGCGATACCTGCCGTCAGCATTGCAGGTTGTGTATTTATGGTTTTATTTAAGTCGGCTTCTGCCTCTTGAGTCAGCTTCCATAAATCAAAACCTAATGTATCTGACGCTTCCTGAAAAGTGCTTGAAACAAGTGGGAAAGATTCTGACAAATCAGCCAACATACCGACAGATTGCGAACCCTGACCAGGGAAAATACCAGCTAAAGCCATTTCAACTCCTTGAAAATGAATAATATGGGGCAATATACGTTGATGAGCGATGTGTGGGACTGAGGTTTCGTACCACACATCTAGGGTATAACCAGCGTTTTAACTCGTTATGCCTCGTTTTTATCGTTATATATTTTACGTTACATTGTATCGAAATAAATGTATCGAAAAAACACAGAGCACCACAAAACCGCGCAGTCTACAAGTATAACTAAGCAGTTTCAACACTACTCAGTCGTGAAATGATGCCAGCTCACCCCTTGTAAGGCAATTAACACTTGTCTTTCCTTATGATCAGTGGATAATACCCGCTCTTATATTTTTGAGAAGATAGACCTAGATGGCAAAAGAAGACCACATTGAAATGGAAGGTACTGTTAAAGAAACATTACCTAACACAACTTTCCGCGTAGAACTAGAAAATGGACATATAGTGACAGCCCATATTTCTGGCCGTATGCGTAAAAACTACATTCGTATATTGACGGGCGATACGGTAACCGTACAGCTTACTCCTTACGACCTTAGTAAAGGTAGAATCACTTTCCGCTCTAAGTAGCGTATATATCCTTCAGGGTATTATCCCCATTCAGGCAAACTGTGAATCAATCACACACCTCTTCTGCAAGCGCAGGTAGATTAGCCTGACATTCACGCCCTATTCTCACCCAATCAAAATGTGGTCCTGGATCGGTTTTCCGTCCAGGAGCGATATGCTCATGTCCTGTTATATGTTGCATATCAAGATTAGGGTAAGTATTTACCAGCGTTTTTAAGACTTCTACCAATACTTGGTATTGAGCTTCGGTGAAGTCTGTATCGTCTGTGCCCTCTAGCTCAATACCGATAGAAAAATCATTGCACACCGAACGCCCTAAATAAGTAGATACGCCCGCATGCCATGCTCGCTTGTGAAAAGGCACATATTGGATGATTTTACCTTGACGGTTAATTAAGAGATGACTCGATACTCTTAGCTCATAGATCTCTTGGAAGAAATCATGCTCGTCTGGATTTAAACAGTTGGTGAAAAGCTGCGTGATGTAATCACCACCAAATTCATTAGGTGGCAAGCTGATATTGTGGATAACCGTTAGGGTGATTTCAGCACTTTGACCTTCCTTGTCAGTTTGAGCAACACAAGGACGATCATCACAATTAGGTGAAGGGATATAAATTGCTGTATTTAATAAGCCTGTTTGCTTATCAATTTCTAGGCTGGCAGTGAGAGTATTATTCATTACCCACCATTGTAATCGACTACTCTAGTCCGTCAATAGCCTGTAGCCGTTGTTTGGATGTTTCCAGCAACAGCTTTTCTACCTCTTTTGCTTTTTGCAATGCCTTTACTTGTGGAGAAAAAACATTATTGTCACTGACCTTTGCTTTATCTTGCTGTGTTTTATCTGCTGCACTCAATGTTGCATCAGTTTCATTCTGAGGCTTATCACCACACCCTGTGAGCAGTAACACTGCTAAACTTACAGGCAAGAGTTTAATTATCTTCATTATATTTTCTCATTATTTTTGACAGCTAAACTAGCATAAGAAACCTTACTTATAAGAAAATGCTAGACGAGTGACCCGTATTTATTCCCCAAATTTTCAGCTAAAGGAATATAGACATCACAACACCAAAACAGGCATTATGTGCCTCCTGTTTTCCCAACTAGCAATGTCAGACAATTTCATGCACGGCCTTAATCCACAACAACAAGAAGCAGTAGAACATATGGGCAGCCCGTTGCTCGTGCTTGCGGGTGCGGGTAGTGGCAAGACACGAGTGATTACCACTAAAGTACAATGGCTTATTCAAGATGCAGGCGTTCAACCTTATCAAATCACTGCCATCACCTTTACCAATAAAGCGGCTAAAGAGATGAAATCACGCGTGATGAGCTTGTTATCTAAAGATGAATCAAGAGGCTTAACCGTTGCCACTTTCCATACGCTAGGACTAAAAATTATTCGTCAGGAAATCAAAACACTCAAGTTTAAGCCTGGCTTTACTATTTTTGATGCGCAAGATACTGGGACGATTCTAAAAGAACTTTCACATAAAGAAGTCGAGCTAGACGAACAAGAAACAGGTGAAGAAGCACGCTGGATTATCTCTCGTTGGAAGAATGATTTTGTTACGCCTGAAAAAGCCTTTGAAATTGCGACCAATGCCGAAGAAATAAGAGCAGCCAAACTATACAAACGCTATCAACGTCAAATGAAAGCCTACAATGCGCTAGATTTTGACGACTTGATCATGATGCCTGTGATGCTCTTTAAGCAACACCCTGAGATCCTTGAAAAGTGGCAAAACCGTGTGCGCCATTTATTAGTAGACGAGTATCAAGACACCAATACTTGCCAGTATGAAATGGTAAAAATGCTTACAGGCATTGATGGCGGGCTAACCGTGGTAGGTGATGATGATCAATCTATCTATGCATGGCGAGGCGCCAAACCCGAAAACATTAACCAGTTGCAAGTTGATTATCCCAATCTAAAAGTCGTTAAGCTTGAGCAAAACTATCGCTCGACAGATCGTATTTTAAAATCCGCTAATCAGCTGATATCTCACAACCCTCACCTGATTGAAAAGCAATTGTGGAGCGCATTAGGTAAAGGTGAAAAAATCCGCGTTATGCCGTGTCGAACAGTGGAACACGAATGCGAGCAAGTCATCAGCCAGATGATGAAAATCCACTTTAAAGAACATGCCAAGTGGCAAGACTTCGCTATTCTTTATCGCAGTAACCATCAAAGCCGTTTGTTTGAGCGTTATTTACGGCAGAATCATATGCCTTACAAAATAACCGGCGGTACTTCGTTTTTTGATCGAGCAGAAATCAAAGATATTCTTGCTTATATGCGACTCATTATTAATCCTGATGACGACGCCGCTTTTCTGCGTATCGTTAATACACCCAAACGCTCTATCGGCGTGGCCACTTTGGAAAAACTAGGTCGCTATGCCAATGAACGTCATGTCAGCCTTCTAACGGCATCGACTGAGATGGGTTTCAAGAACAAAGTTTCCAGCCGGGCTTGGCAACGCATGGGGTATTTCTCTGACTGGATAGGCGACTTAACCCGACAGGTGATCGAACATCCACCTCAGCAAACCGTCATGCGGATTATTACCGACACCTCCTATGAAGATTGGCTTCGCAACTCATCACAAAGCCCCAAAGCTGCCGATATGCGTATTAGCAATATCATGGAGCTGGTTGAGTGGGTACGCACCTTACACGATGATGGCGATGGCAAAGAAGACTTGGCCGATATTGTCTCGCATATGTCATTAGTTGATATGCTTGAGCGCAACGAAGAGGAAGAAGAAGATGATTCAGTCACCTTAATGACCTTCCACAGTGCTAAAGGATTGGAATTTCCTTATGTGTTTATGATTGGTGTAGAAGAAGATTTACTGCCCCATCAAAACAGCTTGGAAGGCGATGGTATTGAAGAAGAGCGACGTCTGACTTATGTGGGCATTACTCGTGCTAAGCAACGGCTCTTTATTAGTTATGCCAAATCCCGTAATCGTTTTGGCGAAAAACTATCTTGTGAACCTAGCCGTTTTCTTGAAGAGTTGCCTACAGAACATCTTGAATGGGAAGACCGCATTATAGTGAGTGAAGAAGACAGACAAGCAACAGCCAGTGCCTACCTTTCTGAGCTACAGGACTTATTAAGTGATTAAGTAACTACTCAGCTTACCCTCTACTTTGCCCAATAGCTGCGTAGAAAGCACTCATTTATACCTATAAACTGCGCGCTTTCGCCTTGCTCTTGAACAAAGTAGAGGGCAATCTGAGTAGTTACGTGATTAATAGCCTTCATTAAGGAAACTCTGATTAACCTCCCAAAAATTAGTATAATCACTTCAACCCCAATCGATTCATTTGAGTAGAGCTATGCAATTAGACTTTGGAAGTACC
>JALXAX010000033.1 GCA_026991755.1 Thiotrichaceae bacterium
GGGTTAGGGTGGGGTCGCAGAACTTACGATAAACTGTAACAATTTTTTCTATATTCTCGTGTGTTAGCAGATTTTGATTTTTTCCTGCTTTAAATTCTCGGCTGGCATCTATAAACAGTACTTCGTTATTATCTTTATGCTTTTTAAAAATCAATACGGCTGCGGGTATGCCTGTGCCGTAAAACAGTTTTTCGGGTAGCCCGATCACAGCATCCAGCAGGTTCTCTTCAATCAGTTTGGTGCGAATTTTACCTTCGGCTGCACCTCTAAAAAGTACACCGTGTGGTACGACCACACCCATGCGCCCAGTGCTGGGTTTTAGGGTTTCTATCATGTGTAGAATAAAGGCATAGTCGCCTTTGGTTTTGGGTGGTACGCCACGACGAAAGCGATCAAACTTGTCAGCGGTTGCGCCTTCATGCCCCCATTTGTCCAGTGAGAAGGGTGGATTGGCAACTACAATATCAAATAGTTTAAGGTTGCCGTCTTTGTCTAGCAGTTTGGGGTTGCGAATGGTGTCTCCCCATTCAATCTTGTGGTTATCTTCACCGTGCAAAAACATATTCATTTTTGCCAGTGACCAGGTTGAGCCTATGGCTTCTTGCCCATAGAGTGCGTATTTTTTACTGCCGGACTTCTCACGAATTTTACGCCCGACCTTCATTAGCAATGAGCCAGAACCACAGGCAGGGTCTGAGATTTCATCCCCTTCTTGCGGATCTACCAACTCGGCTATTAAGTCTGATACGGCAGGTGGAGTGTAAAACTCTCCTGCTTTTTTGCCACCACCTGAGGCGAACTCACCTATCAAGTATTCATAAGCGTTGCCGATGACATCCAGCTTGCCGACACGCGAAGGCTTTAGGTTTAGTTCTGGCTTGTCAAAGTTTTCCATTAAGTAGCGTAGGATGGTGTTTTTCTGTTTTTCTTCCCCTAGTTTGTCGGTATTGAAGGAAATATCCTGAAATACGCTTTTATTGCCATCACGTAGCTTTGTGCCATTGGCTTCTTCAATTTCATGCAGACAAATATCAATACGTTCGCCATTGCCTGGCTCATGCCTACGTTCATAGAGGCAATAGAAGGTCGCCATAAAGCGGTCGGTTACTTTGCCGTTGTCATCTTTGAGAATAATTTCAGGAATCACGAAGCGTTCATTCTTCATCATCTCGGTAATCAGCTCAGGCTCATCACCATATTCTTTTTGATAGGTATCATAGTGGTCTTGCCATACATCACTAATGTATTTAAGAAACAGCATGGTGAGGATAAAGTCTTTATAGGTATCAGAGCTTATTGTGCCTCTAAACGTATCACAAGCATCCCACAGGGCTTTGTTGATTGTTTCCTGACTGATACTTTCCTGGAGTGTGGTTTCGGTCATTTTAGCTTTCTCTGTTATCTGCTTTGTCTATTCGTGATGTCTGATGCAAACAAATCATTGGCAATGGCGTTCATGGTTGTCTCGCCATTGTGGATGAGCTGTTTAAGAATTTGTTGTTCTTGCTTTAGAGTGTTTGCAAGTTTAATGATGTTTTTTTGCTTCATTAAAGAAGGAATTATTATGGGTGTCTCTCCCATTGTCTTTATTCGCAAGTTTTTAGTTAAACTCCCCTCGGCTTCTCGTCGAAAATATCGTTGACATGGTTTTTGGTTTAGTAGCCATGCTATGTATTCAGGCATAGTCCCTTTTTGAATTGAACTTAGTACATGAAATTGGGGGGCTGCGACCACAAGCTTGTTATTGGGTATGTTATCAATAATTACGGCAAAATTATTGTCACCTCGTGCTGTAAATAAAATGTCTCCTTCTTGTAGGTATTTAAAAGTGCGTTTTGAAGTCACTTCGGTTTCGATACAGTTATCCCAGTCTATTCCTCTATCAATAGATACATTTTTCATCTGAATGGCGATAACACCAGAGCCTTTTACTTCAGGGATTTTCCCCCTAAATGGATGGCCTGCTGATAGATTGGTTATTTCTTTGAGTTTCAAAACTGTATTGCTTCTAGTTTAATTTTAGGTGCATTTTACATGATAAAACTCGCTTGTAAAGTTTCAAGGCTCATGATGCAATAAATACAAGTTTGTATGTGGTTTTTTCATCTTGTAATCCGTAAACTATGGGTTTACCTATTTCGATTTACACATCCCTTCCGTGAGGGCAATGGTCGATGAACCAGAGCATTTATGTCACAACTGACAAAGAACATGGCTATGACTTAGATTTTTCAATGATTAATGTTAAGGAGTGGGTGAAGGCTTGCATTGACTCTATTAACACAGGGCAAGAAGCTTTAAAGGGACCACTTTTTTAGAGAATTATCCGACCACAGAGAAGTAAGGGTTGATTAAAGTATAAGCTCTTTTAAATGGTTTGAAAAAGTACACTAGAGGTATCCTAATAAATAAAGACTAAGATTCTAATAACTTAACAACCGCTTTTTCAGTCTTTGCGCCTAGCATCACATTCATAATGACACCATTCTCAATCACCACCAAAGCAGGTGTGCCCATAACGCCTAAGGCTTTAGCGGGTTCTGGATGTTCGGCGGCATTAACAATAGCTAGATTATTATGTGTATCCATCAGCTTTTTAATTACTTGAGTCATTCCTTTGCACATTCCACATTGAGGCGCCCAGAAATACAGTAAATAATGCGGTTGCTTTTGAACAGACTCAGATACCACACCCATTAACTGTGGAATTTTCTTTCCGCGTGCCTGTAGACTGGTAAACAGTGGGTAGAGCTGAAATAACAAGAACAACGCTGCGATTGCTATCAAAATGATGAGTAGTGGGTTCATTGATATTGTCCTTTAATTTAAAACGCTTCAGTAACAAGAAACCATTGCGTGAGAGGATTCCAGAACAGGCTCTAGGATAAAGCCACATGAATGTGATACGGATAAACTTCTATTTAGATGCGAAGTTGGAGGCTATTCAATGCATGTTATATCACGATTTGTCGGTTGAATATTCGATAGCTTCATCCGATAGATACAGCTTATATATTGCCCAAGTTATGCTCGTTTACCAAGGCCTGCTTATCAAGTAAAACCGTAAAGTCATTTTCCAAATAGTCATCACGTATGATCACATGCGATGATCGTTTATTCAGCAACTCACTAGGTAGTAGCTTCGTAACATAGTCCATCACATCATCAGGATTAAAACTTTGTAAATCCCAACGGCTAGCTGTCCACTCGTGGTTTGCATTTAATAAGTTAAAGGCCACGCCCTTTTTTGAAACCTCAAACATTCTTTTTATGGTTCGGTACGCATAATCACCATTATCATTCAGTTGACGGTTTAGCGCTCCTGATAAAAAGACATAATCATAGCTATTATCAGCAGGATCAAATTCGAATAAGTCGGCTTCTATCAAGTTAATATCGGGATAACGCTTTTGTCCTTCGGTAATGAGCTCGCTGGATAGATCAATCCCAGTGTAGGCAATGTTGACGCCTTGACCACTCATATAGTCAGCAAATTCACCAAAGCCACAACCTATATCGAGCACAGATTTGGTTTCAGCCATGTCGCGCTGGTCGAACACATCCATTAAGACTTCGAAACGTAGGTATTGTACTTCTTTGCTACTCCAGAACAGAGCATTAGGATGAAAACCATGTTGCCTCCATGCACCACGTTGGCTATCGACAATTTGCTTTCTTTGAAGTGGTGTCATGAGTTTGTATTTTGATTAGTTTCCTCATCTAACATGATGAGGAAACCTTCGGTTATTGGTATTGTGGCTTTATTACACTCTATAGTTAGGCGCTTCTTTAGTAATCGTTACATCATGTACGTGCGACTCAGCCATACCTGCGTTAGAAATTCTTACAAACTGGGCGTCTGTACGCAATGCTTGTAAATCTTTACAGCCAACATAGCCCATTGTAGAGCGTAAGCCACCGAGTATCTGGTGGATAATGGGTGAGATAGATCCTTTATATGGAACGCGACCTTCTATACCTTCCGGAACCAGTTTATCTGCTGCATTTTCAGATTGGAAATAACGGTCACTAGAGCCTTTTGCCATTGCACCTAATGAGCCCATTCCTCGGTACGATTTATACGAACGACCTTGGTAAATTTCAACGTCACCAGGAGACTCATCCGTACCTGCTAGCATACTTCCCATCATTACAGTAAAAGCACCTGAAGCCAGGGCTTTAGAAACATCACCTGAGTATCTAATACCGCCATCAGCAATAAAGGGAATACCTGATTTTTTTAGCTCTTCTGCAACATTCATTATTGCTGTAATTTGAGGAACGCCCACACCTGCAACAATACGAGTAGTACAAATAGAACCAGGGCCGATACCCACTTTCACTGCATCAGCACCTGCGGCTACCAAGTCTCTCGCTGCCGCAGCAGTAGCAATATTACCGCCAATAACTTGTACGTCTGGATAGGTGTTTTTAACCCATTTAACACGATCTAATACGCCTTGAGAGTGACCATGAGCGGTGTCGACAACTATCACATCAACACCCGCTGCAACTAGTGCTGCAACACGATCTTCTGTGCCATGCCCTGTCCCGACTGCTGCGGCTACGATGAGGCTACCACTGTTGTCTTTACTGGCTAATGGGAAGTCGGTTGATTTCTGGATGTCTTTAACAGTGATCAAACCGTAAAGATGGAAATCATCATCAACCACTAATACTTTTTCAATACGGTGCTTATGTAACAGAGCTTTGACTTCTTCTTTGGAAGCGCCTTTTTTGACAGTGATTAACTTATCCTTATGGGTCATGACCGAAGTAATGGGTGCGTCCATCTGTGTCTCAAATCGCAAGTCTCGTGAGGTTACGATTCCAACCAGGTCATCACCATCAACAACAGGAACACCCGAGATTTTATGGGCATGCGTTATATTGATGACATCCTGCACGGTTACATCAGATCTGACGGTAATAGGATCAACGATAACGCCACTTTCATATTTCTTTACACTTCTGACTTCATTGGCATGTGCATCAATACTCATATTTTTATGAATGACACCCATACCTCCTTCTTGTGCCAGAGCGATAGCCAATCTTGATTCTGTCACTGTATCCATCGCAGCAGACACCAGCGGAATATTTAAAGCGATATCACGAGTTATATATGTTTTTAGGTCAACTTCAGCAGGTAGAACAGTGGAATGTGCTGGAACTAGCAGTACATCATCAAACGTCAACGCTTCTTCTAAAATTCTCATGATCTATCCCTATTTCGGTAAATTAGTCGGTCATTATAAAGATTGACCCTGTACGGGTAAACTGATAAAAATACTCATTAACAAATAAAGTTTGTTAGCAGTTTGTAGGTTTGCTCTGTAGTAGATAAAAAACTAATCACTACGGTTGTATAACCAACATGTACAAGGTAATTAATTGTACAAATTAGTATTGTATAAACTAACTATATACACAAAACCATCAAAGGAGTCATCATGAAATTTAAGATCTTATTAGCCTCGCTTTTACTTGCATTTACATCAACAGCAGTTCAAGCAGGTGATGATCTAGCTTCAGTAATGAAAGAAGCAGCTGCCGAAATGGATAAAGCTAAAGCAGCTGGTAACGTCTGGCGTGATACAGGAAAAATCCTGAAAAAAGCTAAAGGCGAGAAAGATGCTAAAAAAGCTATGAAATTGGCTAAAAAAGCACTTAAGCAAGCTAAAGACGCACAGTCTCAAGCTGAACAATATAAGGTTGCTGGCCCAAGATTCTAAGTTAGCTTCCTTAATTTAAGGCCGAGTTTATCTCGGCCTTTTTTATACCCTTCAACATTTCAAGCTTGCTCTTTCAACCTAAAATCCTCAGTTAGACAGTCTATAGAGTGATTCTGCTGAAGCTTCTAAGTTTCGCTAAAGCTCAACTAAGTCTTCGGCTGAATGGCGTAGTGAAAAAAGGAATTAATGGTTGATCCTTAATGAGTTTTTTTACATAGCCAGTCAGTCGAAGAGGGTTGCTCTATAGGCTGTAGCGCCTTCACTCTATAAGTGAAGATAGATAAAGCGGCTTACTTTAATGCTATCAACAGTTTATTTAATGCTGGAAGCGGTTAACTGAGGAATTTAGGTTCAACATCGTACCCCCTAATAAACTACACTTAATAGCATGCAAACAAACCAACAACGTAGCATCCTACAAGTTTCTGAACTGAATGCAGAAGTTGCTCTACTATTACAATCTGCATTTCCTCTACTTTGGATAGAGGGTGAAATATCAAACTTGTCTCGTCCCGCATCAGGGCATTTATACTTTTCTCTTAAAGACAGTAAAGCACAAGTTCGATGCGCCATGTTTAAGCATAAAAACATGCGTTTACGCATTAATCCTGAAAATGGTTTGAAGGTTCTCGCTCGGGTCACTATTGGCTTATACGAAGCACGTGGTGAGTTTCAGCTCATTGTCGAGCATATGGAAGATGCCGGTGAAGGCCAGTTACAAAAGGAGTTTGAAGCACTAAAAAAGAAATTAGATCAACAAGGTCTGTTTGATTCATTACTAAAAAAGAACTTACCAAACAACCCCAAGCGTATTGGTGTTATTACCTCACCTACAGGAGCCGCTATACGGGATGTTATCCATGTTCTTAAACGTCGCTGCCCTCATATACCTATTCTTATTTACCCTGTCGCCGTGCAAGGGGCTAAGGCCTCTAAAGAGATTGTTAAAGCTCTATTACAAGCAGATCATGAGCAACAATGTGATGTGCTGTTATTAGTTAGAGGTGGTGGATCTATTGAAGATTTATGGTCATTTAATGAAGAAATAGTAGCCCACGCTATCTATGAGGCTAAAACACCCATCGTAACGGGCGTAGGACATGAAATAGATTTCACCATTGCTGATTTTGTTAGTGATCAACGCGCACCCACGCCCTCAGCAGCAGCGGAACTCATCAGTCCTGATAGAGAGGTGCTGACCACACATCTTTCTACGCTAACGGATAATCTCCATCGATTAATATCCCAGAAGATTTCAGCAAACGAAGAGCAACTGACTCATTTGCATCATCGTCTCAAGCAACAGAGTGGCCTTGCTAAAATTCAGCAACAAAAACAGACTATTGATGATTTTGATATTCGTCTTAACCGAATCATTAATAAGCAGTTACAACTAGAGAAAAGTAACCTACAACACCTGCAACAGCGTTTATTCGCGCAATCTCCCATACGCCATCTACATCAGCAACAATCTACATTAGCAACACTCAAACAACGTTTGGCTTATGCTATGAGTAGGAAGCAACAACAAGCAAAAGAGGAGCTGCAAAACCTATCGTCCCACCTTAATACTATTAGTCCATTAGCGACTCTTCAACGTGGCTACTCCATTACACGCAACGATGCTGTTGTTGTACATTCGATTAAACAAGTCAGTGAAGGGCAAAAGCTAAACGTTTTACTGGCTGATGGTAATTTTGATTGTGAAGTCACTAAGTACTCAAAAAAGGGCTTGTAGTTCATACTTTCTTTATGACCTTTGGATGACTGGCAAAAAAAGTAACATGTTTTTTATTCACTCTTCATTCGTGCCAATGTCTCTCTAGAGTACCTTTAGACGATTACCGGGTTAAACACCTGTTTAGAGAGAGCGAACTACTTAAAAGTAATTCTGTCTTATATCATTATCAGAATCAGAGACCTTTCACGCAAAGGACTCTATTAGGACAACCCGTCCGAGCCTTCTCTGATTGGAGAAATAAGGAGATATTATGAACCCTCAACTCAACATGGCTTTTAGTTTCCTGCTAATGGTTACAATAGCCAGTTGCTCTAGTACTGCTACTAACCGTATCAAGCAACATTCGGTCAGTATTACCTGAATCCGTGACTTCACTACGGCATAGGGAATAAGATATTGATTCATCACGGGTTTAAAAAATACCCGCTTAACGAAGGGTGAAGCTAAGATTTTTTAAAATCCCGTGCTAAACCAATCCCTTATCCCCTATTATCCCCTATTATCCCCTATTATCCCCTATTATCCCCTATTATCCCCTAT
>JALXAX010000034.1 GCA_026991755.1 Thiotrichaceae bacterium
ATATTAATAGTTGCAAAAGTATATTCAGTAAAAACCGCGCCCTTCGACTCCGCTCAGGGTGCTACTCTGTAGCCTGAGCGGAGTCGAAGGCGATGCTTGTATGTAAAGACTTATGCAACGATTAATAGCAACAATTAATTGACAGGGATCAAGAAACAGTATACTAAGAAGCACTAATAAGGTCTTTGCAGGAAAGGTATAACGGATGAAAATGACTTGAGTTTTCTCTTGCCATTCTTTCACGCAAAGGTCTCGTAATATAGATTTTCTTCATTCCTGCGAATCCTTTTTTATGCGAATTAAATCAATTTTGCAATTCACACTCTTGGGCTTCATATTGAGTGTTATCACCGCATGTAGTCATACGCCTACGTTTGTTAATGCTGATAAAACAATGGCTTGTATCGCGCCTAATATTTACGTTGATCCGAAGATGTCGTTATCACAACGCCAACAGTTTCTATTAACGGTGAAGCATTCCCAGCAGGAAATAGCCCAATTTTTTGGTGGCATGCAATCATCACCCAGCATTTATGCGTGTACCACGAAGGCTTGTTTTGAACAATTTGGTGGTGTTGCGGCAAGAGCGAAATCAATTGATGATAAAAGGGTTTTACTTTCATCACGTGGACTGGATAAAACAACGTTAACTCACGAGCTAGCTCATGTTGAGCTACATAACCGATTAGGTAGCCCTGCGCTTTGGAATAAATTACCGATGTGGTTTGATGAAGGTTTGGCAGTTATGGTCTGTAAAGATCATCGTTATGCCAAAGCTATTTCTAGTTCATCTGCTCATATGGCATTGAACACATTAGTCAGCCAGGATCAATGGGTAGCTGCGGTGAGAAGCAACAAGCCAGCTTACAATGTTGCCAGACATGCTGTTAGCGATTGGTACAACGAAGTAGGGGCGCATGGTTTACAAGCCATGATCGAATCCATGCACCGTGGAGAAGCGTTTAGTTTGCAATCATCACCTTCACCTTCTACAACACTTAAAGTGTCCAGACTTTAAACCTCGACAGCTTTTAGCTCAGCAACCCTTATGAATATGTCTTGCCGTACATATCACCGATAAAATATAGTTTATAAATAACACACTCCTATAACAAAAACTTCTCCTATACTTTAAGGAAGCTCTGAATAAGTCATGAGTGGTTCTCTCGAAGCTGAAACAGCCCATTTCTTGCTTAAAAACCTCCCTAATAAAGCGACTATTAGCTCCATTTTTAAGCAACAACTGAACAATTTCATCTGTCGAGAAATTCCACCCGACTTATTCAAGAGCTTCCTTAAGGTAAAGTAGGAGGGTTCTTTGTTTAATCAATCTTTATCGAAACAGTCACTATCAAACCAAAGTTCAAGTGAGCATGATGCGAAGTCGACTATGGCTAGCAAGGCTGCTAAGGCTATGAAGGAAAAAGAGCAAGCTAAATCTATGGGGCTTTTAGCCATATGGCAACGTATTCATCGGTTGCCTTTAAGTAGTAGTATAAAGCAGAGCCTTTTTAAACTTATCATCTCAAAGAAAGTGCCTTATACAGGAACAGTGCATCCTATCGTGGTTCATTTAGAACCGGGTTTCGCAAAGGTTAAGATGAAAGACAGGCGAACGGTGCGTAATCACCTTAACTCCATTCATGCTATCGCACTGGCTAACTTGGGTGAGTTTTCCAGCGGTATTGCTATGTTGACGGCACTACCTCCTTCGGTTAGTTCTATCGTTACTGATCTACAGATTACCTTTAATAAAAAAGCACGTGGCACATTGGTAGCTGAGGGTAGGGCATCACCTCCTCAAATTGTGGGTGATGAGGATGTAGAATCTATTGCTCAGGCACTGATTTATGATGACGAAGGTGATGTGGTTGCCGAGGTAGCTGTTACATGGCGGTTACGACCCAAACAGACTAAACAAAAAGCTTCATCTGGCAATTCGTCAAATACAGAGGCAACGACATGACCTCTTTTATAGAGCACTCTCATGCCAGGCTGCCACTTATCGGTGGCCCTATGTACCCTTGTTCTAACATCGAACTAGTCGCTGCTGTATCAGCGGCTGGCGGTATGGGAATAGTCCAGCCTGTCTCCATGACGTTTGTACATAAACAAGATTTTCGTGAAGGTTTGCAAGCGATAAAGCAGATAACAAACGCACCGATTGGCATGAATGCACTGATAGAAAAGTCCTCCAAGCGTTATCACGAAAAAATGGTGAAGTGGGTTTCTATTGCTTTGGAAGAGGGTGTGAGGTTTTTTATAACCTCATTAGGTAACCCCGACTGGGTTGTTAAGCGTGTTGAAAAATATGGTGGAGTGGTTTATCACGATGTAACGGAGCGAAAGTGGGCTTTAAAGGGATTAGATGCGGGAGCACAAGGACTAATTGCTGTTAATAACCGAGCAGGTGGCCATGCAGGTAGTTATTCAAAAGAAGCCTTATTTGATGACTTGGCTGATCTTGATGTGCCGTTGGTTTGTGCTGGTGGTATTGGCTCGGAAAATGACTTTATTGAGGCTTTATCTCTTGGTTACTCCGCTTGCCAGTTAGGTACGCGGTTTATCGCGAGTGAAGAATGCAGTTCATCCGTTGCTTATAAAAAGGCCATAGTAAATGCAGGTGAAAGTGATATTGTTATGAGTGAAAGGATTACAGGTGTGCCAGTTTCACTAATCCAAACCCCCTATGTTGAACGTATAGGGATAAAGTCAGGGCCATTGGCGCGATGGATGTTACAAGGTAACAAGACAAAACACTGGATGCGTATGCTGTATACGATACGTTCTGCTTTTCAATTACGTGATGCTTCGCTTGAGTCACATACCAACGAGGCTAAAAAAAAGCAAAATCAACAGCAGTTCTGGCAAGCAGGAAAAAGTGTAGAGGGAGTAAAAGCGATTGAACCCGTTGCGGTGATTGTGCGACGTTTTGAACACGCTTTAGAAGGTTTCAACAAATAATAAATCAATCTGAGGAGATAATGATGGAAAAAATTTGGCTAGATTCGTATGAAGAAGGTGTACCTCATGAGATTGATGTTAACGAATTCTCATCATTAAATGATGTTTTTCGTAAAGGGGTTGAAAAATTCGGTCCCAAAGTCGCCTTCATTAACCTTGGAAAAACGCTAACTTTTGACGAACTAGACGAAATGAGCCGTAACTTTGCGGCTTATCTAACAACAGAAGTGGGTCTAAAGAAAGGCGACAGGCTAGCTATAATGATGCCTAACTTGTTGCAGTATCCCATCGCCCTGTATGGCGCTATTCGGGCGGGACTTATTATTGTTAATACCAATCCACTCTATACAGAACGTGAGCTAAAACATCAGCTAAACGATTCTGGCGCGACAGCTATCATCATTCTTGAAAACTTTGCTACTACCTTAGAAGGCGTGATCAAGGATACCCCGATTAAACAAGTCATCACCACGCGCATTGGAGATTGTTTCTCTTTTCCTAAATCACTGATTATTAATTTAGTGGTTAAGTATGTTAAGAAAATGGTTCCTGCTTTTAGCTTACCGGGTGCTATTTCATTTAAAGATGCGTTAAATAAAGGCTCAAAACTATCATTTACTGATGCTGAAACAGGGCATGATGATATCGCTTTTCTACAATATACGGGCGGCACAACAGGCGTTGCTAAAGGTGCTATGTTGACGCATCGAAATATGGTCGCTAATTTATTGCAGGCCTCATCATGGGCGGCTCAAGATTTTGTAGAAGGTGAAGAGGTTTTTGTTACGGCACTACCGCTTTATCATATTTTTTCGTTAACAGCGAATGCTATGTTTGCCATGAAGATAGGTGCGAAGACCTTATTAATTACTAACCCTCGTGATCTACCGACCTTTATAAAAGAACTATCAACTGAGAAGTTTTCCTTTTTAACAGGTGTTAATACCTTGTTTAATGCGTTGCTCAATACCCCTGGTTTTGATCAACTAGACTTCTCGCATTTAAAGTTAGGCTTTGGTGGTGGTATGGCCGTTACTCAGTCAGTCGCCAAGGAATGGAAAAAAGTAACAGGGAAAACGTTAGTCGAGGCTTATGGCTTGACGGAAACTTCTCCCGCTGCGGTTATCAACCCTGCTAATCTAAAAGAATACAATGGCATGATTGGCCTACCCATTGCATCGACGGAAATTTCGATAAGAGATGAAGATGAGAACGAGGTAGCTATAGGTGAGCGAGGCGAGCTATGGATTCGCGGGCCACAAGTGATGAAAGGTTATTGGCAACGACCTGATGAAACCGCCGAAGTGTTCGATGCTGATGGGTTTTTAAGAACGGGTGATGTGGCTGTGGTCAATGAGCAAGGGTTTGTTAAAATTGTTGATCGTTTAAAAGACATGATTTTGGTGTCGGGCTTTAATGTCTATCCTAACGAAATAGAAGATGTGATTTCTACTAATCCAAAAATTCTTGAAGTAGGGGCGATTGGTATTCCACATGAAATCTCAGGAGAAGTGGTGAAGATTTATGTGGTTAAGAAAGATCCATCCCTAACCAAAGAAGAAGTTTATGAATGTTGCAAAGACAATTTAACAGGTTATAAAAGACCAAAAGAGATTGAATTTATTGATGAGCTACCTAAGAGTAACGTAGGTAAAATTCTTCGACGTGAGCTGAGGGAGTTGCATCATGCAGCTAAATAGCCATTAACCATGATCATGCCTTGTCTTTTAAATACCAACATAAAGTCTGTTTTTTTAGCACCCCTGTTGGCATCGTGATATATTGTTAGCCAATTAAAAATAAAAAAGGGGTTCTAATTAATGATGTTTTCTACAATAAAAATGACCAGGCAGTTTTTACTGATTGGGTTGGTGTTAGTTTCATCCCTCCTACATGTTGCTACTGCTGAGGTAAGTGCTGAGAAAGCTACTGATGCTAGTAAAAACCTAACGGCTGTAGACAAAGTAGTTGCTACTAAAAAAACTAATACAAATGACAAACAAAGTGTAAAAGATGCTGTTGTTAAAATCATTGTAGTTTCCCACCTTATAGATAAAAAAGAACCATGGAATTCATCCGTACAGCGCAGTTCTGGCTCAGGATTTATTATTGATGGCGACAGAATCCTAACCAATGCGCATGTGGTGTCTAACGCGACCTTCATAGAAGTACAGAAACATGCAGAGACTAAGCGATACGAAGCCGTTACAGTGGCTATATCCCACGAAGCTGACCTTGCCATCCTGCAACTAAAAGAAAAAAATGATGCCTTCTTCACCACGCCTCAATTGAAGTTTGGTAATTTACCGATGCTTCAAAAAGAAGTGTCAGCCTATGGTTATCCCACAGGTGGTTCTGGTTTAAGTATCACCAAAGGTGTTGTTTCACGCATAGAACGGAGTGCTTATGTACATAAGGGTGTATCCTTTATTTCTGTGCAAATTGATGCAGCAATCAACCCAGGAAATAGCGGTGGCCCCGTGCTTTCAAACGGGAAAGTAGTGGGTGTTGTCATGCAATCCAGAACGCTCTCTCAGAGCATTGGTTATATGATCCCTGTTCCTGTAGTCCGTCACTTCCTTACTGATATAGAAGATGGTCAATATGATGGCTTTCCCTCACTAGGCGTAGATATCGAGAAGATTCAAAGCCCCGTTATGCGTGATTTATACGGCATTAAAGATGATCAGTCGGGTGTGTTAGTTACCTTGGTTTACCCAGGCACGCCCTCCACAGAAGTATTAAAAAAGAATGACATTATTACGCATATAGATGGCCATAGCGTTACTAATAGCGCAAAAGCTGAGTTACGCCATAGGGAGTTAATAGACTTTAATCATTTTGTAGACATGCATCAGCTGGGTGAAAATATCAAGCTTAAAATAATCAGAAATGGGGAAACTAAAGAAGTAACGGTTAAATTGAGCAAAACAGATGATGCCTTTAAATTGGTCGGGTCGATGCGTTTTGAAAAACCACCTAGCTACTTTGTGTATGGCGGGTTTGTATTTATGCCTCTTACTTCTGATTATATCTCAGCCAGTGGTAGACGTTATTTGAGTGATAATATAACGGTTCTTAAACAATTCTGGCCAACCGAAGAACGCACGCAAGCGGTTATTCTTGCCAATGTATTACCTGATGATAGCAATAAGGGTTTTCACAATATCTCTAATATGTTGGTTGATAGTTTAAATGGTAAAAAGTTTAAAGACTTTAAAGCCTTCTATAAGTTACTAATGGAAAGTAAAGATAAGTTTTTAGTGTTAGAAAATCAGTTTGGTTATCAAGTTGCCATTAATCGTGAGCTGGCATTGAGGAAGCAAGATGATATCCTAAAGCGATACAACATTGCTTTTGGCGAGTCTGAAGATTTGAAAAAGGATGATAAAAGCAAAGCAGCGCCTACTGTAGTGAAAGATGATGCATCTATTCCTAAAGACGATAGCTGATCTTGTAACTTATCGTTCTCCCCTCTTTCTAACAAGGTGGGCAGCCTCTACCTCCCCCTTTGTGAAGGGGGATTGAGGGGGATTTAAGGTTAATGGAAGTAACGACTAATTTAATCCCCAGCCCCTCGAAACATGAGATAACCAACACAATTATGATTTACACACCTTCTAGGTGAAATCAAATCCACGTTCTAAGAATGTGGTTTTTTAGTTTGTGGCTTAATACATCTGCAAAAGATAACCACTTCTAGCGAATATCTCCATAGGGACACCCAACGCTTGTTTTAAAGCAATATCTCTATCGAAAGGGTTTTTAATATTCGATATATCGTACATTTGTTTGATAGTCAGGTTCAAAGGAAAGTAGTAAGGAGAAACGAGTATCATATTGGTTAATGGGTAATCACTTCCGTAAATCAATTTATCTACAATCTGCGTTTCTTTAAGCGCCTTATCTAAATACCCCAGTTTGTTAATCTGCGTAAGGCTTGATATATCACTATAAAAATTAGGATAGCCAGACAGCATGGGCAAAGCTCGTTGAAAGTTGCTTTCCTGTTCATTCTCGCCAGTAGTAGCGATATGCCCAGCGATTACCGTCACCCCCATTGCTAATGGCAGCTTTAAGCGTTTAGGATCACCGTATTTATCAATGGCTGAGCCAAAAGAACGCTCTTGTCCCGTGTGACTTAATAAAGGCAAGTCCAACTTTTTCATCATGTTATAAAAAGGCGTAAGCGTAAGATCCGAAGGGTCAATGTGCTGAATATTAGGAATCCATTTTATTAACTTAGCACCTTGCTGCTTAGCCTCTATCAAACGGTCAATCGCATCGTCACGGTAAGGATTAATACTGGCGCCATAGAAAAGCTCAGGGTACTTAGCTGTTTCCTGAGCGATAAAGTCGTTAGGAATATAAACCTGAGTCTTTTCGTTATCAAGATTACCCTTCTTATCAATCACCCCATCCATAGCAAGAATAACCACTGCTGAAACGTGTTTAGATTGTTTAACTAACTCAGCAAGTTTCTTGATGACCACTTGATCACCTTTATCCTCTAATTCCTTTCGCGTAACACCAAAAGCCCTAAGGTAATAATCAAACTTATAGCCTTTTTTAAGGGTGTCAGATATGAAGCTGCCACTATCACCATAACCAATACCCGCAGTATGTACATGCATATCAATGATCGGTGTGCTAGGTAGCTCTGAAGGAGGTAAAATAGGACCTTTAAACAAAATAATGCGGATAAATAAAGCTGCGACTATAAGGCTAATGATGATGATAAGTAGCCATTTTAGTATTTTAAATGTTTTTTTAAGCATGGTTAAAGTGGTTTAGGAGTGGTGATTTGATTGTAAGTTAAAGTGGACCTTATAGTAAGTGCTATGGAACTGTACTTGTATTTTTATCATCGTGAGAATTTATTGATACAGTCCTTGTATTTTCGATTTTTTATTGTCGTATAATATATTTTATTCTTCGTACTATTAATAGTTGCAAAAGTATATTCAGTAAAACCGCGCCCTTCGACTCCGCTCAGGGTGCTACTCTGTAGCCTGAGCGGAGTCGAAGGCGGTGCTTGTATG
>JALXAX010000035.1 GCA_026991755.1 Thiotrichaceae bacterium
AAAATAGAATTATTTTCAATTATAGATTCATATTTCTGTATAACTTCATATGTTAGAATGCTAGCCTGATCCCAGTAGCTTTGATGTAAACGGAGTAGTTCAGAAAATCTACAATCATCTTTATGAATTGATACTGTAACTTCTTCATTTGTTTGTAGTGCAGCTTTAGTAAGATTTGCGGAACCGACGAATGCAATTTTATTACCAAAAATATATAGTTTTGGGTGAAATGATTTTCCAGTAAAATATTTCACCTCAAGATTATCATTACTAATAATTTTACGTAATGCTTTAGGACATGTTGGAAAGCCTAACCTCACAACTAATGCTACTTTCGCACCATTTTTAAGAAGTTTTTCTACCACTTTATCTTCTGTAAAAAATGCTACAGCAATAAATATCTGTGATACATCTTTAGATAGCTTGAGCATTTCATAATAGAGAGAATCTTCTTTGTTTGAGTTATTTGTATATAGACCTTTCATATAACAGTTCTTTTTTTAAAAATAATCATTTTTTCTTTTGCAGTTTAGTAGACGACCTAAAAGCTCCATGCAATGGTAAAATTTGAGCCTAACAGCATTATAGCCCCCTAAAAAGGCCCAAGCCTTAAGACCATTAGGTCGAATAATACCATACAATAATTATAAGCTAATATATCAATAATAAATTACAACGTCTTACAGATTATGGTCTTACTTGCCTAATCATAGATAAGATAAAAATCACCTCAATTCATTCTTTATAAGCGTTACCAGACTAGTAATATCCTCCGTTCCACCTTTATCAAACCCGTAATTTATCAGCTGACCAATCGCCTTTTCTAGAGTACTAGAGTGTCCATATTTCTGCTGCCACTGGATCAAAAAATGGTGCAATGTTTTGTTCTCTCCTAGCCCATAACTAATGGCAATTCTTTCTATAGCTTGTCGTGCTTCTTTATAGTTGGTTGATTG
This sequence comes from Thiotrichaceae bacterium, assembly GCA_026991755.1. Taxonomy (GTDB): domain Bacteria; phylum Pseudomonadota; class Gammaproteobacteria; order Thiotrichales; family Thiotrichaceae; genus HyVt-477. The sequence goes on from JALXAX010000035.1 coordinate 957, forward strand.
TTGCAATGATTCTATGGCTTTTCGTTTCTCAACTACTTTGCTTATATGGTGCTTGGTTTTATAACCCAAAATAAGCACTAACGTTAATAATACAGCGGTTAGGAATAAGCCTATTATCCATTGCTGTATTCGACTAAGTGCGATAACGACAGGATTATTTATTTCAGTTTTTTTAATTTTCCCTAAGACTGAATCAAAGTATTGAACACTGATGTCAGGTAGCGCTAGCACACCCCATTGTTTAGCTTTTATAGGAACATGATAGGTATATTGATGCACTAAACCTGTATCTGTATTCACCTGTTTACGTTCAAGCTTCTCAGGCAAAATTTGTAAGTTTTCTGTTTGCTTTAACTGCCTGGAAAGGGGTGGCATGGTGGGTTCAAATACCCCATTGCCTGTTAACCCAATTTGCCATTGATTGAGTTTTTTTGTCGTTATGAATACGCCGTTTTGCCATTCGCTTTGCAGGCTAATTTCCCCAACGGGCATGGTAGGAGGTACATAGATGGGAAGTAGTTTAACGGTTAAAGAAAGCTCTGGGGTAGCTAGGGTTTTTATCGAACCTCTACTGGGTCGATAGCGAATTCTGGGTAGTTTAAGAGTAGTTTCTCCCGCTTGAAGAGGAAACACTGCCCAACGCTTGCCAAGCAGGTAGCGTTCATCTGTCAACTCTGACTGTATTTTATGTTGTGTTTGTTCGCCCAATTCAACAATACGAATAAATTGCTCTGGGTTTGGCTTAAATTCATCAATCTGCAATCTAGCAAAACTATCGGTAGTCGCTACTTCAATGCTGATAACTACTTGCTCTCTTTGCCATACTTCTTGGCTTGAAAGAGTTGCCTTTAATAGGGGTGCATCTACTGAATAGTCTGCTGAATGTAAGGGTGTAGACATCAATACATAAAGCATGAAAACACAGAGGATAAAAATGAGATTGCTAGCACAACGCCTTATATGATTATCACTATTTATTCGCCATGATGACTGCCTTACCATGCTATAACCCCGGGCACATCTTCTGGCTGCTTCAGCTTTGCGGGGAATCCTTCCTCTACTTCAAACAAGCGTTTCCATAATTTACTGGATGACGAAGATTCTATATTTAGCAAATACAGTCGTGCATTGTTAATGGCTTGTTGTTTCTTTTTTAATAGTTGAGTGCTATCACCATTATCACCTTGTACGAGGTGTAAATAGTCCATGCCTTTTTGTAACAAAATATCTAATTCTGCTTTGGGAATCTGGGGCAGTGAAAAGGCTAGTTTATTCACCGCTTGAGTGCTCATCGTTGAGGATGAAAGCGACGGTAGATCAGCTAATGTACCATCTTCTGCAGTACTGGAGTTTTCACGTTTTAACTGTGCTTTATCCCGCCTTTTTTCCAGTAATTGATGGAGCGAATGAGTAAGCTTTTGGTTTTTTTTGCTTTGCTGTTGCTTGGGGTTATAGCCTAATGCATCACTAAATACAGCAGCTGCATTGGCGTAGTCACCTTGCTGAAATAAAACATTACCTAGATTGTGTAAGGCTACACCTCTTTCTACATCAGACTCAGCTGCTAATACTGCTTTTATAAAGAGACCTCTGGCTACGCTATAGCGTGATCCTTGATAAGCCTCTATTCCGTTTAGCACTTTGTTTGTATAAGAAGAATAGGAGGTAGAGTCATTAACCGTTGTGTTAGAAACTGAAGCATCTTGCGCAAATACTTGAGTGGGGTTAATCGCTAAGATTAATAAAACACCCCATAGCGTAAGCAACGTAGCAAAAGAAGCTACTGTATTCGAGCTTGATACTTTATTGAAGGGTCGATAAGTTGATGCTGAAAACGGAAATAACGCTAGTAACAACAGTAATACTGCTGGATACAAAAACCAGTGATAGTACTGTTTCCAATTAGGTTTATCTGAATTGTCTTTATCATCAGATAGCTTTGTTTTACTGCCAATATCAGATAGAACACCTTGATAATAAAGTGCATTCCAATCCGACTCATCATCACTTACTGGCGTATATTTTCCGCCTCCCATAACGGCTAATTGCTGTAGCAACGGAGCATCCATCTTTGAAATAACGCCCTGCCCTTTGTTTTCTACCCAGCTTCCATCTGCCAAAGGTATGCCGCTCCCCTCACTTGTAGCTATCCCCATAATGTAGGTATTAATAGACTGACTCTGTGCTTGCTTTAGTGTGGCTTCGAGTTTCCCTTTCTCTATCTCGCTGGTTTCTATATCACCATCTGTTAGCCAAATAATGGCTTGCGGGTTAACGGGTTTGTTATTTAATCGTCTGTCATTTTGTTGGATGGATAACTGTTCTTGTGCAAACGCTAAAGCGGTTGAGGCGACACTGCCATTGGTGGGTAATTGTAAGGTATCCAAGTCTTTAAGGTAAAACCTTACCGCATTTAGATCGGTTGTTAAAGGCACGAACAAATGAGGTCTTGCCGCATAGACGGTAATACCTACACGTATATTCTTGGCTAATGAAAGTAACTCGTAGATTTCTAACGAGGCTCTTTGTATTCGACTAGGTTCAATATCAGTGGCTTTCATAGAGGCTGAAACATCCACTACTAACATGATGTCTACCCTGCCCTCACCCTCCCCTTCATTAGCCCGCGCATTATCTGCCAAACGAGGGCCTGCTAGCGCTAGAGAAAGAAGCACCCATGCTAGGGCATAAGCAACATTTCGTGAGAACACACGTTGCCATAGGGTGCGTTGCGGGTTTACTGTAATCCAACGTAATAAATGACTATCAGCAAATTTAGAGTGTTTGGCGTTTTGTAGCCTTGATAACACGAACCACAGCAACAGTGGTTGCAGCGATGCTAATAACCACAAAGGCTGTCGCCACTCTAAAGCTAATAACGTCGATATTACATTAGACATGCGTACCGCCCTGCTTATTAGCATCGTCATGATCGCTATAAAGCCCCCAAAGACGAACAAGTTGTAGCACTATCAATAGCGACAATGCCAATAATAAGGGGTATAGATACAAAGCGGTCTGCTCATAACGGGGGATGGGAACGGCCAAGTTCTGACGTTGTTTAGAGATGTCTTGAAGCGCTTGTTGCATGGCTTTACTATCGTTCACTCGATAGCTTACGCCTTTTGTTTGGCGTGAAATATCTTCTAACAGAGCATGATTAACAGGCTGATAAAGTCCGCCTTGTATGTCTTTTTCCTGCTGTTCATTAGCGCTCATGCTTGAGCCAATCGCCACGGTGAATACAGGAATATGCTGCTCAGCTACCAAGGTAGCGGCAGAGCTAGGCGTGACATGGCCTGCTGACTCGTGAGCATCGGTGAACAAAATGAAGGTTCGATGACGATCAAAGTGGTTCTCATCATCACTTAAACGGGCTTGTGTTAAATTTTTTTCAGTTGAATCCCTTACCGTTGAAACTCTTGTCGATGACAACGCCATCAGTAGGGCATCACCCACGGCACTATATCTGCCTGCTAGAGTTGTCGTTACATTGCCTAACATACGACGTATCAAATGTTGGTCATGCGTCAGCGGGACTAGCATAAAAGGTTCTTCACCAAATACGATTACGGCTATACGCTCACCTTGCATATTCCGAGCAAACTCATCCAGTAAATTTCGTAATAACTGCATACGGCTAATGGCTTCGCCCTGCACCTCGTAGTCTTTTAATCGCATACTCACTGAGGTATCGACCAAGAAAACAATATCTCGTTGCGGGGGTGGGTCAGGTAAACGTTCTCCTATTGATACTGGTTGTGCTAAAGCCATAACCAACAGGCTTAATACGAGACCTTGCCACCAAAAGGATAGGTTTTTACGAACCGAAGGGTGTGCTGTTTTCTGAGCGTTAAGCGCCTTTTGCTGGATGAGCTGGTGGGCTAATGGATGATAAAAGTGGTTATCTACTTCAACATCTGCAATCGACCTATGTTTACTGGCTGATCTGTCGCCCGAAGACCACCAGAACAGATAACCCCACAACAGCACTAACAACCAAAGCGTATTAGGTGATAGAAACTGAAAACTAGTATCAGCCATTAGTTTGCCTTACCTAATGGAATCATTAGTTGCTGATGAATATCATCCTCATCTGTCATAAGGCGTAAATAGGAAAGCCCAGACTCCATTAACCACGTTTTTCTTAGTTGAGCTTGATGTTGTGTAAAGTTGGAATACCGTTGCTGATCACTTTGCTTGCGGGTGTTTAGGTTAAGTGTATGGGGTGTTTGGAGTGATTGCATATCTTGCAGCTGTAGCTTGCCAATGGGAGGGATAGCAAGTTCAGCAGGGTCCATAATATGAATAGCTTGTACAAAGTGATGAGCGGATAGTTGTGCTAAAAAAGCCTTATCTGCTTCGAGCAGATCCATAAAATCACTCACTAAATAAATAAGGGAGCCTTCAGCTAATTGCTGTTGGATTTCACTCAATGCTAGCTTCAAGCTTGGCACAGCGTTATTGCTAGCCTGTTTACCCTCAAACCATCTACTAGCATTTTCATGTTGCAGCAAAGCAGAGGCTTGTATTCCCCTATTCTCAAAGCACTCTACCCAACGTAGTTCGTCATCAATCACTAAGACATTAAGCGCTATATGATGATGCGCTGCGGCATAAGCCAGCATCACCGCTACACGAAAAGCTTGAGCTTCTTTTAAACGACGACGGGTTCCAAAATGCATAGTCCTACGCTTATCCAATACAAGACACAGACCAGGACGTGATTCCATATGATAGGTTTTAACAAAGGTTTCTGTACTACGTGCGCTCACCCGCCAATCCATATAACGCGGATCATCACCCTGTTGATACACGCGGCTTTCCGCATAGTCCATACCACTACCCAACGCGCTGGTAGGCAGCCACCCTGCTTGTTTAGATAATAACGTTTGAGCATGATGTGCTGAGCAATCAACCTGTTCAGCGAATAACCGCAGCTGTGCCAAATCGACTTCATCTACTAGTGAGTGCTCAAGCATTAAATTCGTTTTGTGTTGTCGGGAAAACCACATTATGGAACAGGCACTTCCGCAATAATCCGCGCAATAATGCTATCCGCCGTTATGCCTGCTACCCGTGCGCCATGCGCTAAGCTGATACGGTGGCGCAGTACATCAGGCGCTATTTCTACAATATCTTCAGGGATCACATAGTCTCGCCCTCGAATATAAGCCAATGCACTACTGGCACGAAGTAATGCGATAGAGGCACGAGGTGATGCGCCAGCTCTCAAGTAGTCAGCCCATTGCTCATCAATATCAGACAAATGACGGGTGGCTCCAATGAGCTGAACGATATACTTCTCTAATACCTCTTCCACATGAATTTCAGCCACTTCACGCCTTGCAGTTAATACTGTTTCGGGTTTTAACGGAGTATCTACCTCATCATGATCAGTACCGAAATGATGTTGCCGATCCCGTTTGAGTATCAACAATTCGTCTTCAGGCGTGGGGTAGTCCAGCACTACATGCAATAAAAAACGATCCAGCTGCGCTTCGGGTAGAGGATAGGTACCGCTTTGTTCTAACGGGTTTTGCGTGGCTAGTACCATAAATAAATCAGGCAGTGGACGCGTCACTCCGCCGACGGTTACTTGATGCTCTTGCATAGCTTCTAATAAAGCGGATTGTACTTTAGGTGGTGCACGGTTAATTTCATCCGCTAACACCAACTCATGAAATAACGGCCCTGCAACAAAATGAAAAGCACTATCTTTGGGATCGAAAATATCACTACCTGTTAAGTCACCAGGCATCAGATCTGGAGTGAATTGAATACGCTGAAAAGAGGCATGGATACCACTTGCTAAAGCGGTAACGGCGGTAGTTTTTGCTAAACCGGGCAAGCCTTCTAGCAAAACATGCCCACCACTTAGCACGCCTATTAGCAGACGATCTAATAAATGTGATTGGCCGACGATGGTTTTCTCAAGATGGCTACGAAGTTGCAGAAAGGTTTGCTGAGTTTGCATAGATTAGTTGAACCAATGGATATAGTTGCAGGGGCTTACTATGCACTAGTATAGCTGGGTCTTTAGTAAAACAGTACTCTTGGCACTGTTTTATGATTATCATTTTACAGTGTAGAAAACACTACGCTGATTTAGAGAAAAAATGTAAAGCCAACGGTGATTATGAGACTTTTTCTGATAAGAATATATCAAAGAAGGCTGTGCTTATTGAGCCAAACAACTACAAGAAGCTAGGTTTATTAAGGAACCTGATCAACTCCCATTCAACAAAACCTCAGCCATCCCATCCAGCCGTTCTTTTACTTCTTCCCAATCTGGCATAACCTCACTCATCAAGCGATAAAACCGTGGGCTGTGGTTATGTTCCACAAGGTGACAAAGCTCATGCAAAATTACATAATCGATACATTCTCTTGGTGCTTTTACCAAATATGTATTTAGCGTTAATCGCCCATTGGGTGAGCAGCTTCCCCATTGGTTTTGCATCGCTAATAAACGAATAGGTGAGCACTCAGAAACCCAAAGTGCCTGACTCAATACTGCATCTAAACGACGAGAAAAAACCTCTCTAGCTCGTACCTTGTACCAATGATTAATAAGCATTTTTACTTTATTGTTTTGATGTTGTTTATTTTTGCCCGACACAGTGATTTCAAGCTTCCCTCTAAGTAGCTTAATCTTTGGCTTTTCTTCTGAAGTAATAACCTTTAGCAGATATTTTTTGCCTAAATAATAGTGACTTTCCCCGCCGATATAATTACGTGGAGTGACATGCTCTAGCTGTAATTTAAACTGCTTTAACTGTGTGTAAATCCAACGGCTACGCTTTCTTACAGCTTTTTGTATTTCCTCATCACCCGTATTCTTAGGCGCAAGTACCACCACATGACAATCTGGGTGTACCTTAATCAACAAACGGTTAATGTCACTTTTTCGTTCTTTAAGTTCATACTCGATAAGCTCATCACCGTACAAAATACTATGCATATTAGAACTGCCTGTTTTGTTTATTGCGCGGGCAGGAAAGATAACATCAACACTCATAACC
>JALXAX010000036.1 GCA_026991755.1 Thiotrichaceae bacterium
GTTGATCCTTAATGAGTTTTTTTACATAGCCAGTCAGCCGAAGAGGGTTGCTCTATAGGCTGTAGCGCCTTCACTCTATAAGTGAAGACTGATAAAGCTTCTTACTTTAATACTATCAGTAGTTTAACCAGTTCTGGAAGCGGTTAACTGAGGAATTTAGGTTCAAGGAGCCTCTTCTAAATAGCTTCCGATTAAGTTTGACCAGGATTTCTATAACTTAGCGGAGCTTCAGCGAAACTTAGAAGCTTCAGCAGATAAATTTGTCAGGTTCTTAGGAGAAAGTTAGCAATAGCCGTAGCTACTGGTCTCTTTTATAGATAGAGGAAAGTTAGCAGATTATAGCCTCAGAAAAATGGGCGATTTCATGCACGCCCATAAGTTATGCTGATTATTACTCACAGGGTGGTGGAGTATTTGGATGATACTTGACTTGTCGGTATTTTTATCACAGTTATCGGAATTGCAATTAAATCTATTATTCTGTTGTTACTTCAATATGATGGGTGTATATAGAGCGCAGTTAAATGCTAGGAGGTTGGTAATCGCACACTTTGACGGGAAATTACAGAGTGTCGTCTGCTTCAAGTTTACAGCTACTTATTAGTTCTTTCTAATAAGCACGTAACTTACATCTTAATGTCAATTGAAGCGTTTTACTAAAGCCTGAATCCGTGACTTCACTACGGCGCAGTGAATAAGCTATTGATTTATCACGGGTTTAAAAGATGCCCGCTTAACTAAGGATGAAGCTAAGTTTTTTAAAAATCCCGAGCTAAACCGATATCTTATCTCCTGCTATCCGCATTGAAGTCACGGATTCAGGTTAAAACCTTAGATCACCTTTAAGAATGAAGAGTCTATGAATCATAAATTTAATAAATATGTGTTTTTTTTCCTACTGGGGGATTTTCTCCTTTTCTATGCGGCTTTATATATTGCTGTAGATATTAGAGACGAGTACTGGGGCGAGAGTGTTGATCATAATTTCCTTTATCTATCTTTTTTACCTGTATTTCTCATTTATGAAACTGTTTTATATATATCTGGAATATTAGATAGGCGCTTTGTACCAAGCAAGAAAAAGGTTTTTGACCTTCTGTTACGTGGTCAGTTGGTTGCGACGGTATTAACCTTTGTATATTTCTACCTTGGGAATACCATCTTTGGTGATGTAATGATCAATCCTGGTATTTTGCTCATTATTTTCTCTTTTATTTTATTTATTTTTATCTATACGTGGAAAATCCTAAGAGGGAGGTTGTTAAACGTTCAACCCGTTAAAGTCATGCTTATAGGTGATGACCCTCACGTTGAAGAAAGTTTCAGTCGTAACAATCTGTGGGATATGGAAATTGTCAAAAAGATATCTATATCTGAAAATGTTGAGGCAATAGATGAAATATTAAATGATAAAGAAAATAGCATTGATGCAGTAATTGTAGATATTGATAAGTATCCTCGGCTTGATGTGCTGTATAAACTGATTTTTCGAAATATTAATATTCTAAATTTAGTTACTATCAAAGAGGAGCTTTCTGAGAAAATAGATATTAGTCGTATCAATGAGCTGTGGTTTATTACCAATATCCGCAGTCAGGAAGGTTATCTAGTTTCTTTATTAAAACGCTTTTTAGATCTAGCATTATCGATTCCTGTTCTGATCATTTATGGCCTGTCTTTCCCAATTTTGGCGTATCTTGTTAAAAGAGATGGGGGAGAAGTCTTTTTCGAAATGCCAAGAGTTGGACAAGCGGGTAAAGTATTTACCATTAGAAAGTTTCGATCTATGTCCCCTGACCCTGAAGGCGATAAACAGTTGGTTGAACACAAAAAGTTTGTGACCAAAATTGGCAAACTTATGCGTAAAACAGGATTAGATGAACTTCCTCAAGTGATGTCAATTATAAAAGGCGACATGTCTTTTATAGGTCCTAGACCAGAAATTCCCGACCTAGTGAAAAAATACGAAAAAGAGATTGAGCATTATCAGGTTCGCCATCTTGTAAAACCAGGTTTATCAGGTTGGGCGCAGGTTATGCAAAAAGAAGCTCCACATCATGCGGCTGACGTTGAGCTTACTCGTGAAAAGTTAGCTTATGATTTGTATTATATAAAAAACCATTCAGTCTTTTTGTATATGATTATCGTTCTGAAGACCATTAAAAGCCTGGCAAACCGTACTAATCATGGTTAAAAGGTTGCTATCCCCTTTGGGTGCAAGTCAGAATGTTCAAGTTATTTCATGCACGTTCCTTAGTTAGTAGGAATAACTATCTTAGCTTTAGGCAAGCTTTCACTTAGCTTGTCTTGTAATGCCGCTTTTGCATTCTCATCACCATGTATGACGCGCACCACTTCAGGCCCTGAGTCTATTTGGCTTGCAAAATCTATTAAATTCTTCTGGTCTGCATGGGCAGAGTAGCCTCCTATCTGATGAATTTTTGCATTAATGTCATAACGCTCACCGTCTATTTCCACCCAGCCATTTTTGGGTCCATACTTAAAGATGTGTCGTCCAATACTGTTTTTCGCTTGATAACCACTAAAAATAATATCGGTTCGTTTATCACCAAGTAGTGCTTTTAGATAACCCGTTATACGTCCACCGTTACACATGCCACTGGCTGCAATAATAATGGTTGGGCGTGCTGTTTTCTGTAGAAATTTTATAGTGCTTTTATGATCCTCATGTGACTCTACGGTGTGCAATTGTTTGAAGGTAAGAGGGTATCTTCCCTCATTGATAACACTTTGGGCTTCATCATCCCAAAAGGGTTTAAGTTCACGATAAATTTGTGTGAATCGGCTAGCCAAGGGCGAATCTATAATAACCTCTATACCTGCCCACTCACTTTCATTGTCATATATAAGTTGCTCAAACTCATACATAAGCTCTTGGGTTCTTCCCAAGCTAAAAGCAGGTATTAACACAGCTCCTTGATCTTCAAAACAGCGTTGAATGATATTGCTTAAACGCTGTTTTCTATTCTTTCTTTCATCATGAAGTTTATGTCCGTAGGTGCTTTCGATGACAAGAGTGTGACATTTTTCGGGTGATTGTGGGGCAGGTAGTAAAGGGGCATGAGGAGCACCTAAATCACCTGAAAAAACGATACGTTTATCGCTATTCTTTTCTATCTCGCATTCGACATAGGCAGAACCTAGAATATGTCCCGCTCGTTGCAGTCGGATTTGGAGTCGATCATTGATCTCAGTCCACTCGTTATAGTCGAGTGGCTGAAGCATGGATTTGATTTTATCGACCAGCTTTTTTATGACCTTTTTATCTCGAGAAATACCAATCTTGGCAGCATCTTCAAGCATTAACGGGAGTAATTTAGCCGTTGGGTGGCTACAAAAAATAGTACCGTTGAACCCAGCAGCTAACAACCAAGGGATTCGCCCAGCATGGTCAATATGACAATGCGTTATAATTAGCGCCTTAACCGATGATATTGGAAAGTCTAACTCCAAGTTCCATGCATCTGCTTTGCCATGTGGTGATTTATCGGTTCCTTGGAATATTCCACAGTCTATTAAAACACTCATTTTTTCGTCTAGATGTAATTCATGACAAGAGCCTGTAACCCCTTGAACAGCACCGTGGTGCGAGATATGCGGAAAGGAATCTGGGGTAGCGATAGTCATTAGGTTTGCCTGATTGTAGGGTTTTATGAATGGGTAAGTTACTGAAGGAACCTCTGATCAAGTCATGAGCGGTTTTCTCGAAGCTGAAATTGCCCATTTTTTGCTTAAAAATCTCCCTAATAGAGCAACTATTAGCTCCATTTTTAAGCAAAAACTGAACAATTTCATCTGTCGAGAAATTCCACCCGACTTAATCAGAGCTTCCTGAAGGGTACTAGAGATTGTAGACGCTGATTTAATTTTTATCTATAGGAGGTTATAGAAGATCAGATAGAGGATTGTTAGCCAGAAAATAATGACTAAAAGGTAATCAAGTCACCCGTCATAAAGACGTACCTACTTGTTAATTATTGAATAAAAACCCGTCTAAAATCACGTGTTCCTTATTTCACCACCTTTCTTTCAAGAGGTTTCTTGCAAGCTATTCAATATAAAATACAATAGATAAATGAAAGTGTATAAAAAATATACATTTCGCTGTAAGTTTTTGTATGATTTTTTTGAGCTTTCGTTATATTATGCGGAGTTTCGTCAATATAAAACTAGGATCAAACTACAGGAGTTAGCTAGTGAAATTAACGGGTGCTGAGATATTTATAGAATGTCTTAAAGCTGAAAAAGTTGATACCATTTTTGGATACCCAGGTGGAGCTGTTTTATTTCTCTATGATGAGTTATATAAAGCGGAAGAGCGTGGTGAAATTCGTCATATTTTGGCTCGCCATGAACAAGGTGCGGTTCACGGTGCAGAAGGCTATGCAAAATCAACCGATAAACCTGGAGTCTGTATCGTAACCTCTGGCCCTGGCGCGACTAATGCAGTTACAGGTATTGCAGATGCTTATATGGACTCTGTTCCGTTAGTTGTCATTTCAGGTCAAGTCCCTCGCTCACTGATTGGTAATGATTCTTTTCAAGAAATTGATATTGTTGGAATCACGCGCCCGTGTGTAAAACATAACTTCCTGGTAACTAGAATTGAAGATATAGCACCGACTATACGCAAAGCGTTTCATATTGCGACATCGGGTCGTCCAGGCCCTGTTGTGGTAGATATCCCAAAAGACTTAACCAGTGGCGCGGAAAAAATAAAATTCAAATATCCGAAAGAGCTAACCATGCGTTCTTATCAGCCTACCGTTAAGGGCAATAAGAAGCAGATTAAATCTGCACTGGAAATGATTGCCAAAGCGAAAAAGCCTGTTCTATATGCGGGTGGTGGAGTTGTTTCATCCAAAGCATCAAAAGAACTGACTGAATTAGGCCAAGCTTTTAATTTTCCCGTAACGACTACGTTGATGGGTTTGGGTGTCTACCCCGCCACGGATAAGCAATTTATCGGTATGTTAGGCATGCACGGTACGTTTGAAGCTAACCGTACCATGCATTATTCAGACTTGATTATCGCAGTCGGTGCCCGTTTCGATGATCGTGTTACGGGTGATTTGAATAAGTTTTCACCTTATGCAAAAGTCATTCATATTGATATTGACCCTGCCAGTATTTCAAAAAATGTAAAAGCTCATAACCCTATTGTCGGTGATGTGAAGGAAGTTTTGCAGGCACTATTTGGCATGATGAAAGAGCAGAATTTCACGCCTGATAAGTCTGCCTATGATGCATGGTGGAAAGAAATCAACGAGTGGCAAGCTGTAAATTGCTTGCATTATGATCAGGATGATTCACATATAAAAGCGCAATTTGTTGTTGAAAAGCTCAGTGAGATTACAGGTGGCGATGCGTATGTAGCCTCTGACGTGGGGCAGCATCAAATGTGGGCTGCACAATATTACAAATTTAACCAGCCCAATCGTTGGATCAATTCAGGTGGTTTGGGTACGATGGGATTTGGTTTGCCCGCAGCAATGGGGATCCAGCTTGCTCATCCTGATGAGACAGTTGCTTGTATTACTGGTGATGGCAGTATCCAGATGTGTATTCAGGAGTTAGGTACCTGCTCGCAATATCGATTACCGTTAAATATCATTAACTTGAATAATGGCTACTTAGGTATGGTGCGTCAATGGCAGGAGTTTTTCTACGAAGAACGTTATGCAATGACCTATAATCAGTCACTGCCTGACTTCGTGAAACTTGCTGAAGCCTATGGTCATGTAGGATTGCGTATTGAGAAACCAGCCGATGTGGAAGGTGCTCTGAAAGAAGCGATCTCAGATACCAAGAATCTTTACTTTTTGGACTTTGTTACAGAGCCACAAGGTAATGTATATCCAATGATTCCTGCTCAATATGGTCATAATGAAATGTATCTGAATAAAGAAGATGCATTAAATGACCCTAAACTGAAGAAATAACCATGACCAAGATGAAAGATAACAGCAAAAATAGCGGTATAAATAATAGGGAACGACATATTATTTCAGTGTTAATGGAAAACGAAACAGGTGCATTATCACGTGTATCAGGTTTGTTCTCCCAGCGTGGTTATAACATTGAATCGCTTACTGTCGCACCTACAGATGATGAAACGCTATCACGCATGACATTGGTAACTACCACTACGGGTGGTGATGCGTCGGTTGAGCAAATCGTCAAACAGCTGAATAAGCTCATAGATGTTGTTAAAGTGATGGAGTTATCACATTATCCTCATATCGAACGTGAGATCATGTTTGTAAAAGTAGCGGCACCTAATATGGAAGTGTGCGCATCTATTAAACGTATTGCTGACATTTTTCGTGCGCGAGTTATTGATCTTAAAAACAAAATGTACACGCTAGAAGTGACGGGTAGCCCGGATAAGTTAGACGGTTTTCTAGAAACACTCACGGATAATCAAGTGATAGAAGTTGTTCGTTCGGGTGCAATGGGCATTACTCGGGGTAATAACTCATTGAGGGTGTAGACCATCCTAGGAGGCTATCCGATAACTAGAAGCGTAGCGAAAATCATGGGATTTGCAGTAGCTTCTAGTTCTCGGACAGCCTCCTAACCACTATTAATTTAAAGAAATATCAACAAGGAACTGAGTAAAGAAAATGAATATTTATTACGACAAAGATTGTGACCTATCTATTATCAAAGGTCTTAAAGTAGCCATTATCGGTTTTGGCTCACAGGGACACGCTCACGCAGCTAACCTGAAAGACTCTGGGGTGGATGTAACGGTTGGTCTACGTGCTGGCTCATCATCTATCGCTAAAGCAGAAGGCTATGGCTTGAAGACAGCTGACGTAGCAACAGCCGTAGCTGGTGCAGATGTTGTAATGATTTTGACACCTGATGAGTTCCAGTCAGTTTTATACAAAGAAGAAATCGAGCCAAATATCAAGCAAGGCGCAGTACTAGCTTTTGCACATGGCTTCGCGATTATCTATAACCAGATTGAGCCTCGTAAAGACCTTGACGTAATCATGGTCGCACCTAAAGCACCTGGGCACACCGTACGTTCTGAGTTTACTCGTGGTGGTGGTATCCCTGATTTAATCGCGGTTGAGCAAGACGCATCAGGCAAAGCAAAAGAAATCGCATTATCCTACGCATCAGGTATTGGTGGTGGTCGTACAGGTATCATCGAAACCACTTTCCGTGATGAGTGTGAAACAGACTTGTTCGGTGAGCAAGCCGTACTATGTGGTGGTGCAGTAGAGTTAGTTAAAGCAGGTTTCGAAACGTTAGTTGATGCAGGCTACGAGCCTGAAATGGCTTACTTCGAATGTTTGCACGAGCTTAAGTTGATCGTTGATCTAATGTTCGAAGGCGGAATCGCTAATATGAACTACTCAATCTCGAACAATGCTGAGTACGGTGAGTACGTAACTGGCCCTAAGGTTATCAACGAAGAGTCACGTCGTGCCATGCGTGAAACGCTAGCAAACATCCAATCGGGTGAGTATGCCAAGCAGTTTATTGCTGAAGGCCAGACAAACTATCCATCAATGACAGCCATGCGTCGTTTGAATGCAGAGCATGGTATTGAGGTTACAGGTGCAAAACTTCGTTCTATGATGCCCTGGATTACAGCTAACCAGATTGTTGATCAAGATAAGAACTAATAGTTAATTAGCTATTGTTTAGTGAAAGCGCTACCTACGGGTAGCGCTTTTTTGTGTGTGTATACTGAGGCAAACAACGCCAAAACGACCTGCACCAAATACTCAATAAAATGTCTAGCCACGGAATCCACAGAAAACAAAGAATAAAAACCTAAAGCCTTTCCGTGGATTCCGTGGCAAATAACCCAGGGCTGTTCAATGCTAAATGAAATAAGCTCCCTCTCCCCTTTGGGGGGAGGGCTGGGGAGGGGGGAGATGTTCTAAGGTCGTCTTTTTTATCAGA
>JALXAX010000037.1 GCA_026991755.1 Thiotrichaceae bacterium
TGCTGAAGCTATTGCAGAAGGTGAGGCTGATATTAACCAGTGTCCACCAGGAGGAGATGCAACCATACAGGCACTCGCTAACCTCCTTGGTGTAGAGGTAAAACCTCTTGATGAAGAACATGGCGAGCATTCTGATGTTCCTACTGTAGCGATTATTCATGAAGATCTTTGTATTGGTTGTACGCTCTGCATACAAGCTTGCCCTGTTGATGCCATTATGGGCGCAGCAAAGCAAATGCATACTGTTATCGAATCTGAGTGTACGGGGTGTGAATTATGCCTGCCACCTTGTCCAGTAGACTGTATTGATATGGTTCCGATAAAGCTGACTATTGATCGCTGGAAGTGGCCTGAACCCCTATCCTTAGAACAAATTCCTGTTGTGGTTGAGAGCTCTTCCAAGGAGGAGGCCACATGACCGATAAAATATGGATGATTAAAGGGGGAGTGCATCCTGCTTTCCATAAGAATGAATCGACTCAACGCTCTATTGTTTATCCACCTTTACCAGAAAAATTGGTTGTTCCTATGCGTCAGCATGTTGGCATTTCAGGAAAATTATTGGTGGCGTTGAATGACTATGTTTATAAAGGGCAAGTTTTAACAGAGTATCCTGAGGGGGTAGGAAGCCTTACCCATGCACCGACTTCAGGTAAAGTGATAGATATTGGCAGATACCCTGTACCCCATGTTTCTGGATTCTCCTGTCCAGGTGTCATTATCGAACCTGATGGTAAAGATGACTGGGGAAGTCAGCGCTTAGCAGCCTATGTCGACTATACATCAGTAGACAATGCAACATTGTTACAACGTATTCGTGAAGCGGGTATCGTTGGGCTGGGAGGTGCTGTATTCCCCTCGGTAGTCAAAATTTCAGGCTCGGCAAAGCACGCCATTAAAACGCTGATTGTCAATGGAGCAGAGTGTGAGCCTTATATCACTTGTGATGATGTACTCATGCGTGAAAAGGCTGATGAAATAGTTACAGGTATTCAAATACTATTGAAGATGCTAACACCAGAACAATGCTTGGTGGGTATTGAAGATAATAAGCCAGAAGCCATCAAAGCCATGCAGGAAGCGGTAAAAAGGGCAAATGCAAGGGTAGAAATTGTTAGTATTCCAGCTATATACCCTAGTGGTGACGCAAAACAGCTGACCAAGTTATTAACGGGTGTTGAAATTCCAAAAGGAAAGCGCTCCTATGACATGGGGTCGCTTTGTCATAATATTGCGACGATACATAGTATCTATAAAGCGGTTGTTGAAGGAGAGCCATTAATTTCTCGTGTTGTGACCGTTACTGGTGCTGGTGTTAAAGAGCCTCAAAACTTTAATGCCCTTCTAGGAACTGCTTTTTCTTATCTTATTGGTATGGCGGGTGGCTACACGGATAAAGCAGAGCGCTTGATTATGGGAGGGCCTATGATGGGCTATTCAATGCAAACGGATGAAATCCCCGTTGTGAAAGCAACTAATTGTATTCTTGTGTTGCCCGAATCCGACCTGCCCTATTCAACCAGCATGGCAATGCCCTGTATTCGATGTGGTAAGTGTGCTGAAGCTTGCCCTGTTGATTTATTGCCTCAGCAACTGTATTGGCATGCACGTGCCGATGATTTTGAAAAAAGTCAAAATCATCACTTGTTTGATTGCATTGAATGTGGCTGTTGTAGCTATGTATGTCCAAGTAATATACCGTTGGTAGACTATTATCGCTATGCAAAAAATGCAGTTAGAGCTGAGCAGGAAAAGTCGGTAAAGACAGAGCAATCACGAGACCGTCATGACTTCCGTGAATTCCGAATTCAACGTGATAAAGATGAACGTGATGCAAAGCGAGCGCAACATAAAGCTGCTCTACAGAAGAAAAAAGCAGCCGCAAAAGCTAAAAAAGGTGAATCTACAGATGTTATTAAAGCGGCAATGGAAAGAGCCAAAGCAAAAAAAGCAGCAGTACAAAAAAGTTTGGAGAAGCAACCTCGCAATACAGAAAATCTAACAGACTCTCAAAGTAAGCAAGTGGAAGAAGCTAAACTTCGTCGCTCAAAAAATACAAGCCCTATTAATAACATACAGACAGATGATACGCGCGAAAAGGACAAGGAATAATAGCGATGGAATTTACTGCGGATAATCTATCAAATCAGGTTGATAACAGCAAAGTAGCGCAGGAGATGCGCCAGTTGCTCTATGCGCTTATTCCTGGTGTGCTTGTTATGATCTGGTTTTTCGGATGGGGAATCATTTTTAATCTAGTGTTGGCTATTGCTTTTGCACTTGGGTTT
>JALXAX010000038.1 GCA_026991755.1 Thiotrichaceae bacterium
AACATAATCAGAAATAATGCATTCATTTGAACTTATTGTCCATTCAAAAATATTATTATTTGAACTTAGGTTTGTAACTTCTGTATTGAAAAGAGTAGGAGAGTTGATAATTCCTGTTCCTGAAAGTTTTGACCAAGTTCCTGTGCAATTTTCAGCAGGAGTATTTCCATTAAGTGTTACGTGTGATGTTGTAACTGTTTGATTATCTCCAGCTTCTGCAAATATTCTGGTTACAGTCATTTCATCATAAGCTATTGCTCCATTTTTATTTACTGTCCATCGGTAAACATTTGTGCCAATTCCAACATTTCTTACCCAAGTATTGTATAAGTTGGGATTATCAAAAGTTCCACTTCCTGAAATAACAGTCCAATATTGTGGAGTTCCACCTGCATCTGCTGAACTTAATCTAACTTCATCAGAGCAAATAATTCTATCAATTCCAGCATTAGGGGTAAAGTTTACAACTGTTACATTTACAATATCTTCTTCGGTACAACCATTTTTTGATACAGTCCATGAAAATTGATTTATACCTGTTTCCATATTAACAACTTCGGTATTAGGATTATTTGCATCTACAATATCGCCATAACCACCAACTAACATCCAATATGCACTTGCTCCTGTAGGAAGAACAGAGTTTAAATTTGTTGAAGTTACAAAATCATCTAAAATTTGGTCTTCTCCTGCATCTGCAACAAAACCTTTGTTCGTAATTATAACTTCTCCTGCATTGCTTGTGCAACCTGAATTATTAATTGTCCAACGCAATACGTTTTCTCCTTGCTGAATATTTGTAATGTTTGTATTATATAAGTTTGGATTTTCAAAACTTACGGAACCTGAAACAATTTCCCAAAGACCTGTTTCGCCTGCAGGAGGTTGCCCGCCTGAAAGTTGAGTGAAATCATCACAAATTTCTTGATTTGGTCCTGCTGAAACTGAAATGTGGTTATTATCAATTGAAACATCATCATAAGTTTCACAAGTTTCATGAGTTACTGTCCATCTAAATGTGTTAATTCCAAGGCTTAATCCTGTAACTTCTGTTGAGTTTGAATTAACATCTGCAAAAAGTCCTGCACCTGCTTGGTTCGACCAAATACCACTTCCTGCAATAGGAATTTCTGCATTTAAAGTTGCTGAATTGTTACAAACCGAAAAATCACTTCCTGCATTTGCCGAAACTATGTTGTTAGTTATTTCAATATCATCTGTATCTGTACAACTATTTAAAAATGCATGCCATCTGTAAGTATTTGTAGAATAATTAGGGATATTAGTAACAGTTGTATAATGATTTGAAACATCTGTAAATGTTCCTGCACCAGAAATTACTTCCCAGTAACCAACTCCAATATCTGAAGCATTAATAGTTGTATTGTTTTGACACAGTTGCTGGTTTGCACCTGCTGAAATATAAAATTTATTATTTGTAATTATAAGATTGTCTGATGCTGAGCAACCATTTCCTTCAATAGTCCATGTAAGTGTATTTGAGCCAATGCTTAGGTTTGTAACTTCTGAATTATAACTATTAGGATTTGTAATTTGCCCAGAACCTCCTGATATAGACCAAGTTCCAACTTCTCCTGAATTTTCAGGAACTGCATTTAAAGTTGTTGTACTTTCGCAAACAGCAAAATCATCTCCAGCATTTGCAAAGACTGTATTTCTGTTAATTGTAATCTCATCATAATCTTGGCATCCGTTTTTTGAAATTGTCCATCTAATAATATTTTCACCTAAAGATAAATTTCTTACAATAGTTGAATTATCATTTGAATTGTCAAGTGTTCCACTTCCTGATTGAACTTGCCAGTAACCTATTGTATTTTCAGGAGGAGTATTTCCTATTATTGAAGTATAGTCTTCGCAAATATCAGAAGGACCACTAATAGTAGCAGATACAAAATATTTATTATTTAAAATTACAACTTCATCAGATGCAGAACACGAACCTTTTGTAATTTCCCATTTAAATCTATTATTCCCATAAGCTAAGTTTTCAACTTCTGAATTATTTTGATTTATGTTTAAAACTGTTCCACCTCCTTCAAGAACTTCCCAGTTGCCAGTTTCACCACTTTGCAAAGGGTTTGCATCTAGCACGCTTGTTGTTCCGCAAACTATTTGGTCAGTTCCTGCATTTGTTGTTACAAAATTATTTACAACATTTACATCATCATTGTTTGAACATACATCAAAGTTTACAGTCCACCTATATACATTTGTTCCTATTCCTACATTTGAAAC
>JALXAX010000039.1 GCA_026991755.1 Thiotrichaceae bacterium
GGTTACAGGTTTACGCCCCTATGAAATTTCTATCGAAATAGAAGAAGCAACGCTGCAACGCTATAACCTAACCTTGGATAGCGTCGCAAAAAAAATTCAAGCATCCTCCCGAGATATTCCTGCGGGAACACTAAAATCCGAAGGTGGCGCACTCCGCTTACGGGTACTTGGTCAGGCTTATCGACAAAAAGACTTTGAAAACATAGTCATTGTAAGTGGCAACAACGGCAATCGCTTACGTTTAGGGGATATTGCCACCATCCACGATGCCTTTACGGAAGATCCTTTATATGCCATTTTTGATGGCAAACGTAGCGCCATTATTCCTGTTTATCGTGTCGGTGAACAAAGCGTTTTAAAGCTAACTGAAACCGTTAAAACCTACATGGAAGAAAAGCAACGATCATTAGCCAATGGCATCTCACTAACCTATTGGCGTGATCGCTCAGCCGTTGTAAAAGCACGTTTAAAAACACTCACCGATAGCGCTCTGCAAGG
The DNA here is from genome assembly GCA_026991755.1 of Thiotrichaceae bacterium. Classification (GTDB taxonomy): domain Bacteria; phylum Pseudomonadota; class Gammaproteobacteria; order Thiotrichales; family Thiotrichaceae; genus HyVt-477. The sequence goes on from JALXAX010000039.1 coordinate 499, forward strand.
CGGCATTCTAATTATCCTTTTACTCGCTCTCTTTCTTCGCCCTGCCATTGCTTTTTGGGTTACATTGGGGATTCCGATTAGCTTTATGGGTGCATTCGCCTTAATGCCCGAGCTTGGTATTAGTATCAACCTTATTTCCCTATTCGCCTTCATACTCGTCTTAGGTATCGTGGTCGATGATGCCATTGTAACTGGCGAGAATATTTATACTCACCAAAAGAAAGGAAAAGACCCATTACAGGCTGCTATTGAAGGTACTCAAGAAGTCTCCGTACCTGTTACTTTCGGTATATTAACAACCATTGCCGCCTTTACGCCTCTACTCATGTTAGCAGGTGACCGAGGTAAAATATTTGCCTTTATACCGATGGTTATTATCCCCGTTTTAATTTTTTCACTGATCGAATCCAAACTCATATTACCCACCCATTTACGCCATTTAAAACCCATCCCTCAGGGCAAACACGCCAACCCATTACTGCGAATGCAACAAGCCATAGCCAATGGCTTAGAAAGCTTCATTGAGCATATTTATCAACCCCTACTCAATTGGGTATTGAATATGCGTTACCTCACTGTAGCAGTATTCATTAGCTTGCTGGTACTCTCTATTACTCTGGTCACATCGGGGCATTTTCGCTACACCTTCATGCCTCGTGTACAATCAGAATACATCAAAGCAACTATTTATATGCCTGATGGCACACCTATTGAAACGACCAAGAGACACATTGACAATATTTCCCAGCAGGCTGAAAGACTAAGAGATAAGTATATTGATCCCGAAACGAATAAAAGCATTATCCAGCACATACTTGTTACCGTTGGCTCTACAGGAAGAGGCTTAAAAAGCACATCAGGCGGTGCATCAAACGTCGGACAAATACAACTTGAAACCGTATCCCCCGAAAAACGTAGCCTCACGATTACCAGCTCTGAACTTTCACGTGAATGGCGCAAAATGATTGGTGATATTCCTGGTGTACAAGCGCTTAAATTTCGCTCTGAAATTGCACATGGCGGCTCTCCCATCGACATCCAGCTAGAAAGTCAGAATTTTGAGTTACTTGCCAAAGCCGCTGATGCTGTGAAAGCAAGAATCAAAAAAGAATATAACGATAACGGTGTATTTGGTATTAAAAACAGCTTTGAAGGAGGCAAAGACGAACTGCAAATCAACCTCAATGACAATGCTGATTTGCTAGGGCTAAGCCTCAGTGACTTAGGCACACAAATTCGTTACGCCTTTTATGGTGCCGAAGCACAACGCATCCAGCGTGATCGTGATGAAATTCGAGTCATGGTTCGCTATCCAGAGGCTGACCGTAAGAATAAGGAAAATCTGGAAAATATGTACATCCGCAGCAAAGAAGGCTCACAAATACCGCTACAAGAAGTTGCTGAACTGACAACAGAAGTAGGCTTCCCCGTGATTACCCGTCAAAATCGTCAACGCGTCGTCAATATTACGGCTGACCTTAATAAACAAAAAGGCGATGCTAAAACAATTATTGCTGATATAAAATCTTGGCTACCTGAAGTCTTAAGCGAGTTTCCTGGCGTAAAGCCCAGCCTAGAAGGAGAGCAGCGCGAACAGAAAGAAATGATGCAAAGCCTAAAGACAGGATTACTTTTTGTACTCTTTGCCATCTTTGGCCTACTCGCCATACCCTTCCGCTCCTACGTTCAACCTCTTATTGTAATGAGTATTATTCCCTTTGGTATCATCGGTGCCTTAATGGGGCACGCCATTATGGGC
>JALXAX010000040.1 GCA_026991755.1 Thiotrichaceae bacterium
TGCTTCTTTGCGTTCTTGTGAATAAGCCATACTTTGATCCTATCCGCCCCTCTGATTTATGAAATTTTAGGGGTGACAACTAGCCTGACATAGGGGGGAGGGAGCCTTAGCGCTATTGCGTGAGCTTCGTCCCAGTGTATTCTGAAGTTCTTCTATATCGGCTTTGAGTGATTCGATTTCAATTTGTTGTGCCTGTACCAGAGCCACCAGTTCTTTGATGATCAGGTTAGCTTCTTCAAGCGTGGTCGCTGCACTGGAAAGATTATCTAGATTCAAAATTAACTATCATTGGTAACTAATTAATAGAAATATAGTACATCTTTTCTATTTATGCTTGTTTATAGTGCGTGAACGCTTACCCTTCATGCTCTTTTGGCAATTCATCATGTTTATTCATTATTTTTTGTGGTTATATTCTGGCAAGGATATTCTTGTTTTAGTATCCCGTAAACTACAGCATGGGCTAAAATGCTATCCTCTATCTTCTTCCTTTGCTCAAGATTTTTAGCAACTTTGCTAACAATTTCTTTTAATTTTATTGTTTTTCCTAGGCAAAACTCTGCATATTGTAATGCTCGCTCCTGTTTTGTACCTCTGGATTTCCTAGTACGCATTGCCCTTTCTGTGAATGTCTCCTTAGTCTTTTTTTCAGCTTCAGCATTCAACATAACTTGGGTATTCGTTGCAATTGCACCGTCGCTAAACCCCTGTATATATCGTATACAAAACTGAGCATCTAAACTTTCTGGCGTTTCGGCGTAAGCAACACAATGGCTTGCTAACTCTTTTGCAGAAAGTGGTTCAAAAGCTATAACTTTTTGACCAATACTTATCAGAGCAATGATACTTATGATTAATAGTTTTAATGGTTTATGCATTTTCATAATTCACCTCGCATGAATGAATATAAATTATCTTCCTTTTTATCTTTCAGTGCTATAAAAATGTGTAAATACTATTTTTGAATCGCTGTGATTAATGACATTCACAGGAGGAAGGGTCAGTTGCATACCATCATGAATAATCCTTCTGGATGTAACGTGGTATTAAGCACCTGCAAACTCTATTCTTAAGAGTCTTACCATAGAGGAAACTTGACAAAACAAGGGAATCCATACAAGAATAAAGACCTGACCCCGCTCCTAGAATATTTTAAGCTTAAGATGGGACAGTATTCATTGCCTGATACTCGGTTCATGTACTAATTTTAGATGAATTTAGAGCCAATAAAGCAGAGAGAACCCTTTTAAGGTCTACACAGAATTAAAGCCACGACATTGACATAGCCCAAACCCATCCTACCCATATTTAGAAAGCATGTAGGCTATCTTGGCAAACAACAATCTACTCAACTCAAGCCAACCCCACTACCTTCAACGCAAACGCATAAGCCTGAGCAACATCTTCCAATGCGGCAAAACGTCCTGTTGTGCCGTAATGACCTGATGTCATATTGGTTTTCAGCATTAACACGTTGTCATCTGTTTTTAATTCACGCAATTTTGCTGCCCATTTGGCGGGTTCCCAATAAGTCACTCTTGGGTCTGATACCCCTGCTGTGATTAGAAAGGCGGGGTAATCTTTGACTTCAACATTGTCATAGGGGGAGTAGGAAGCTATCCAGCCGTACGCATCTTTGCTTTCAATGGGGTTGCCCCACTGTGTCCATTCTCCCGGGGTTAGCGGTAAGGTATCGTCAAGTATCGTGTTTAACACGTCTACAAAAGGCACTTGTGCTATCACACCTGCGAATAATGAAGGTTTCATATTGACCGCTGCACCCACCAATAAACCACCTGCCGAACCGCCTTGGCAGACGATGTTGCCTTCTTTTGTATAGGATTCTTTGGCTAGATACTCGCCCACAGCAATAAAGTCATGAAAAGAATTCGGTTTACCTGCCCCTTTTGCCGATTCATACCAGGCACGACCTTTTTCCTCTCCTCCTCGAATATGTGCAATCGCGTAGATAAAGCCACGATCTACTAAGGATAGTCGGGTAGTCGAAAAGCTGGCAGGCATAGAGCTACCGTAAGAGCCATAGCCATACAACAAACAGGGAGCTGTGCCATCTAGCGCTGTCGATTTATGATACAAAAGAGTAATAGGAACCATTGCTCCATCGTGGCTTTTTGCCATCAGTCTTTTCGTTACATAGTCATCTGGGTTATGCCCTGATGGAATTTCGGTTTCTTTACGCAGCTCACGCTCGCCTGTGTTGAGATCATAGTCGTAAATGCGAGAAGGTGTCGTAAGTGAAGAGTAGCTATAACGTATTGAGTGGCTATCGTATTCCAGGGAAGGATCTAAACCAATGGCATATGCTTCTTCATCAAAGCTAATAGTGCTAACCACCCCTGCTTTGTCGCGCATTTTTATACACGGCAATGCATTTTCACGCTCCATCCAGATTAACCAGTCTTTGTAAACCTCATGCCCCAACACCATTCTGCCTTGTTGATGCGGAATAACATCCACCCAGTTTTCTTTTTGGGGTGCATCAATCGGGGCTGAAACTATTTTAAAATCTTCAGCACCATCGGCATTGGTGACAATAAACAATTGATCATCTTGATGCTCTACCGAGTATTCCAAGCCCTCTAGTTTAGGTTGGATAACACGCGGTTCTGCCTGCAAATCAGCGGTGGGAATCAGCCAATGCTCATCCGAATCTATGGTGCAATTGGACAGGACTAAATACGCTCCTGATAACAATCGATCAACCGCCAAGCGAAACCTTGTGTCCTTCTCTTGCATAATCAACACATCTTCTTTGGGATCAGTGCCAATACGATGACGATAGATAGTCCCAGGGTGATGATGCTCGTCTACACGGCTATAAAATAAGGTGTCTTCATCACCCCAAGCAACCGACTCTACATCGGCAAGCGTGTAATCCAAGTCTTTCCCCGTTGATAAATCACGAATGGATAACTCGAAATACTCAGAGCCATTGACATCACAAGACCAAGCGAGTCGCGTATGATTGGGGCTAACTTCTGTCGTACCTAATTCGAAATAGTCTTTGCCTTCTGCTTCGATATTAGCATCCAGCAATACCTCCTCTTTTGCACCATCAGGCAAACCATCACGGGGCGTTCTTACCATTAAAGGATGTTCACTACCTTCGTTATATCGCGTGTTATACGCATATTGATCGCATTTTTCAGGTACGCCTGATTCATCCTCTTTCATGCGTCCGCGCATTTCTTCTACTAATGCTTTTTGCAGGTCTTCTGTATCTGCCATTGCCGCTTTAAAGTAGGCATTTTCTGCTTCGAGATAGGCGGTAATGTCCGCGGGTAATTTTTCAGGCTCTCGCATGGCTTCTTGCCAGTTATCTGCTCGTAACCAGTGATAGTTATCTTGAGTGGTCACACCATGATAGGTTTGTTCAAAGCTATGTTTAGCGGCAACGGGGATGGAAAGTTCTTGAGGGGCTTTAAAATGAGACATGCAATAACCTTGGTGAAATTAGCAGTCAGAAGTATAGGTTAGAACGTGCTGAAATTAAAAACTAAATACATGACCTCTTGTCGTATAGTGAGGCGATTAGTTATATACTGACTGGATAAGAATTTAACACAAGGTAAAAGACATGAACCGCACAACGTCACTCATTATTTTGGGGATATCTCTAGCGCTGACTAGCTCACTTTCCAGTGCCGAGAACATCCCTGAAGAAGATTACGAACAGATGTGTAAAGCCTGTGACAACTGCTGTAGCTCGATTGATAATACAGAGGTTATCGCCTCTACTGATATTGATGATGAAGACAACAAGAAAGCTACAACGAAGAAGAGGAAAGTCAAAAAAACCTCACGTAAGTCTACATCCAGAAAAAAACGCTCTGCGAAGAAGAACAGAAAAGTCAAAAAGCACTCACGTAAGTCTAAGCCCAGAAAAAAACGCTCTGCGCCAAAGAACACCATAAGAGCGCACCGAAAGACAACAACCAAGCCCCAAACAAAAGCAAAAGCACACATTCCTTCTAAAGCCGTAAGCAGGACAAGTAGCTGGCAGTCATCATCCTTATATGGAAGCACAATGTCAGTTGCCGCACTAACGCCTGTAAAAGGTTATATCCAGAACGATCAATTTAGAGTCTCCATTAAAAGCGTGTTTTCAATTGACTGCGCATTAAGTTTTACCAGCCGTGGTTTGCCTTCAAAACTCACTAACTGCTCTCCCAACCCTAAAAAGAACACTTGGCGAATCAAGCAAAAAAGCATTTCTTTAGATTGTTCTAATCTCTCTAGCAGTACACGCTGTACCGGTAACTATACGGTTGCTTTTTCAGAAGATGACGATAGAAACGAAACGCATAAAGTCACCCTCTCAAAGCGAAATTAACTGAGACCTTCATAGGGAGGTATAACTTGAAATGACTGATGATTACTGACTATAAAACCATCATCATTATCGGCCCCATCGGTGTCGGCAAAACAACTCAGGCTAAGTTATTATCCGAGCACTTAGGACTTCCCCGATGTAGTTACGATGAGGTAAAAGGTAGTTATTGGAACAACCAAGGGTTAGATAAAGAAACAGCATTAACTATTGAAGAAAAGCAAGGTATCTATGCCATGCTAAGCTATATGAATCGTTATAAAGTCGATACTTTTGCAAGTATTATAAAAGACCATCCCGCGCACATTATTGACTTTGGCGGTGGCGCACAAACCTTTGACGAAGCCTATCAAGTTGATCAAACCAGAAAGCTATTGGAGCCTATTGCCAACGTATTCCTGCTTATGCCTTCTACCGACTTAGCGACCAACATCAAATCGCTCCCTGGGCTTAAAGAAGATTTTCCTATCAATACGCATATCATCATGCACCCTACCAATGATATTTTTGCTAAAAAGATTGTTTATACATTAGGAAAACCACCCGAGGCGATAATGTACGATATTATTAGTAAACTAGAATCTAAACCTACTAAAACAAATCTTTAGCTGCCTTTTTTCCTACCTCAATAAACTGTTTAATATAAGGAATATCTCGGTCAACATGATGCATAGCGAGAAACAATTCTTTATGAATACCCTTGTTACCTAAAGCAAGTGTTGTCAGCTTTAATTGAGCAGTTTTGCGCTTACAATAGTAGCTAGCTAGCCACTCGGGTAAAATACAGACACCTCTTTTTAGTGACACCATTTGAACCATTAAGTCGATGGACTCTATTTCTTTTAGCTTGGCGGGCTTCACACATGCGGGGGTTAAGAAGTGAGTCATCACATCCATACGTTCTAGCGGTACGGGGAAAGTTAATAAAGTTTCTTTTGCGAGTTGCTCAGCGTTTACCCTCTGTGAGGTTTTACAAGAATGTGCCAACTCATGGTTCGCCGAAACCAGCAAGACCAAATCATATTCTGCGATGGATTCGTAGTGGATTTTAGGGTTTTTCTCAAAGTCTGGGGTTACTAATACATCAATATGATGGTTCAGCAACCCCTCTAATCCTGAAAATTGAAATTTGTTGATAATATCAATTTCCACATCAGGCAATTCTTGTAAGAAATTACCTACCACACCATTTAACCATCGTGAGCAGGGGTAGCATTCTACGCCTATCCGCAAAATGCCTTGTCTGCCTTCACCGTATGCTTTAAGCGTTTCTTCTGCTTGTTGTAATACCGGCAAAACTTGCTGAGCTACTTGCAACAGCAACTCTCCTGCTTGGGTAAGGCGCAATAAACGACCTTCTTTTTGCCACAAATTCACCTCTAGTTTCTTTTCTAAATAACGAATTTGATGAGATAACGCTGATTGGCTTAAGTACAACGCATTCGCCGCTTTAGTCAACGTTCCATGTTGTGCTAGCGCTTGTAATATTCTTAAGTGGCTATGCTCAATCATGATAAATACTCATCAATAACTATAAAACAATCATTATTACTCAACTAACAACCTAAATACAATACCTCGACATTTACACAGCACACTATAGAGCTAATAAAAACGGAGTACTAACAATGGCCACCACACATAATCTTGGATTTCCACGTATCGGTAAAAAGCGCGAGCTGAAATTCGCTCTGGAAAAATACTGGCGAAAAGAAACCTCAAAAGATTCACTACAACTGACAGCATTAGGTTTACGCCAGCAAAATTGGCAGCATCAAGCTGATTTGGATTTTGTACCCGTGGGTGATTTCTCTTTCTATGATCAGGTATTAGATACCAGTTTTATGCTTGGTAATATTCCATCCCGTGTTAGCCAGTTAGAAGGAGATGATTTAGATAACTACTTCCGTGTTGCACGAGGTCGTTCGAGCAACGATGAGTCAAGCTGTTGTTGCGTAAGCGCGGGGGAAATGACTAAATGGTTTGACACCAACTATCACTATATTGTGCCTGAGTTTGAACAAGATACGTCGTTTACACTAGATGCTAGCCAATTGCTAGCGCAGCTGCAAGAAGCTAAACAGCAAGGTATCACCGCAAAACCTGTTGTTATTGGGCCAGTGACTTACCTATGGTTGGGCAAGCTGAAAACTGAATCGGCAAATGAAGAAGATAAGCTAGCGTTGCTTGATGATTTACTAAAAGCCTACTCACAATTACTTAACTTTTTACATCAGGCAGGTGTTGATTGGGTACAGTTTGATGAACCTATTTTGGTCACTGAGCTATCTCAAGCATGGCAACATGTCTTCAGAAAAGCTTATTTCCAATTGACTAACAGCCCCGTCAATATCCTGCTCGCCACCTACTTTGGTGAGCTTCAGGAAAACCTGCAACTCGCTTGCAAACTACCTGTTGCAGGTTTACACCTGGATGCTATTAATGCTAGAAACGAGATAGAAAAGGTGATTGACTGGCTACCCACTCACAAGGTTCTATCACTAGGCGTTATTAATGGTCGTAATATATGGAAAACCCATCTAAACAAAACCTTAGACTGGCTAGAACCTATACACCTGCGTTTACAAGATCGTTTATGGCTAGCGCCCTCTTGTTCGTTATTACACGTGCCTGTTGATGTACAAAGTGAGGAGAAACTAGACCCCGATATCAAATCATGGCTAGCTTTTGCGTTACAGAAAATTGACGAGCTACAGGTATTAGCCCAAGCTTTAAACGAAGGTCGCGATAGTGTTGCTAAGGTACTGGCAGAAAATGCCAGCACACTACTTAGCCGAGAGCAATCCAAGCGGGCACATAACAAAGCGGTTAAAGCACGGGTTAGCTTACTAGACAACGGCTTAGAAAAGCGCCAGTCGCCCTATTCCCAACGTGCCAAGTTACAGGATAAAAAATTTAATCTTCCTCTTTATCCGACTACCACTATTGGCTCTTTCCCTCAAACCAAGGCAATTAGGCAAATTCGTAGTGATTATAAAAACCAGAAAATGACTGAGAAGCACTATCGTCAGAACATGGAAAGAGAGATTAAGACCTGTGTAGCTGAGCAGGAAGCACTAGGGCTAGATGTCTTTGTACACGGCGAACCTGAGCGCAATGATATGGTTGAATACTTTGGTGAGCAGCTAGAAGGCTACGCCTTTACACAATTTGGTTGGGTACAATCTTATGGTTCACGCTGTGTAAAACCTCCCATTATTTTTGGTGATATTTCTAGGCCAAAAGCAATGACGGTAGAGTGGATAAAGTACGCACAAACGCTTACCGATAATCCCATGAAGGGTATGTTGACGGGTCCCGTGACTATTCTAAACTGGTCTTTTGTACGAGATGATCAACCACGTTCTGAAACCTGTCTACAACTCGCTTTTGCTATTCGTGATGAAGTATTGGATTTGGAAAAAGCAGGTATACACATTATTCAAATTGATGAAGCCGCACTGCGTGAGGGCTTACCGCTTAGAAAATCACAATGGCAGTCTTATTTGGATTGGGCGATTCAAGCGTTTAGAATTACCGCCAATGGTGTCGCGGATGATACGCAAATCCATACCCATATGTGCTATTCGGAGTTCAACGATATTATCGCAGCCATTGCAGATATGGATGCGGATGTCATTACTATTGAAACATCACGTTCTGATATGGAGTTACTCGATGTATTTGACGAATTCCAATACCCCAATGAGATTGGCCCTGGTGTGTATGATATTCACTCACCCAATATTCCATCGGTTGATTCGATGGTTAGTTTGATGAAAAAAGCGAGCCTGCGTATACCCGCCAAGCGACTTTGGGTTAATCCTGATTGTGGCTTAAAAACGCGTACTTGGGATGAAGTGAGACCAGCACTGGTGAATATGGTGGAGGCTAGTAAGCTGTTGTCAGCTAGGGCGTAACTAGAAAAGTACCTGATTACGGTAGCTACCTCAGCCATACTTGTAGATGTCTAATAAAATCTGTAGGTTGGACTGACGTTAGGAAGCCCAACAAACGATGTAGCACCCATGTTGGGGTCGTTCCTCACCCACAACCCTTTATGTGAATATTTCTGAAACTATGGCTAAGGTAGCTGGGTAAACAGGATAAAGTATCTGTGGTATTCCCTTTAAAATACATTAGCCCTGTTAGCATAATCCCTCTTTACTAAAGAAGGGGGCTTCTGTGTATACTCCACAATTATCATAAATTTCGCCATTTTAACTACTTGCCAAGAGTTACAATTAACAGCCTCTAATAACAGTCCTGCACTTCATCTTATGTCGAAGACAAAACAAACAAATAAAAACCATCTTCCAGCGTGGCTCCTTAACAATCTCCCTACTTTTAATAGCGCCACACATATTCCACAACGATTCGACGATAGTACTCATGAATTGTGGCTTCTGGAGAATAGTGCTTCATCCTGCTTCTTAAAAATTTGTAGTAATACTTCATCGCCTTTTTGGCAGATTATGCAGTCTTTATTCGGTTTTGATTTACCTCAGCAAATAGGAAACTTTGCACAACTGTATCGCTTTATTGATGCAGCCACACCTTTGCAGATACCTACCATTGTTACAGCTGTTTCGGCTCAGCAAAAGGATAACAGCTCGTATCACAATGCCTATATCCTTTCATCGTTAGTAGCAGGGGAAGCCGTTGAAAAGCCTAACCTCATCATGGTCGAACAATTAGCTGAACATATAGTGGGGTTACATCAACACACATTTACTCGATGGGGATGCTTTTATGGCTCACCCAATAACAAACAATGGCCTGAAACGTTAGTACACATATTGCAAGATTTCTCTGCGCAACAAACGATACCTACCGAGTATCTAGCTGAGGCGATTGATGCTTGCAAGCACATAGAAACAGCAGAATTTGTCCCGATTATGCCTGATTTACGCTGGGATCAGTTTTTACAAGAGGATGGAGAGCTAACGGCTCTGGTAGATTTAGATGCTTTTGTGTTAGCACCTCGTGAGCTGGATTTTGTCTTATTGGAGTATCTTCTATCTGCCGAGCATTATGCATATTTTTGCCAATGCTATAGCACTGCTTTAACAATACCTGATATTAGCGAAGTCAGACCAGCTTATCGCTTGCTGTTGTTTTTAATGCAGGTATTGGGTGAAACTGATATTGATACTTGGATGAACGCAGATTGTCTTCAGACTTAAAGGGTTAGGCTTACATCAGGGCTGTGTAAGTATTCAAAAAAAGCTGTTTGTAGGGTGTGCTGAGATACGAAGCGCACCATAAGTGCATGAATACTTTCACAAGCTCTGAAATCTTCTCACTTCCAATATGTATTAAACAGCCTTAAGGGTTACATACAGGGAGACTCAGGAAACTACTTGTTGCTGATACGAGGTACGCCATTCTTTATAACCGTAAACCGCTAAGACCACATAGACCACAAACAGAATAATCGTCACGTAGTAGCCCGTTTGCCAGTACAAGCCAATAGCGGCTGAATCTATCACCAACCAGTACAGCCAATTTTCTAGAATTTTTTGTGCTAACAACCACGTTGCTATTACCGAGAAGATCATCACTGTGGCATCCAGATAGGGCAAGCGTGTTTCTGTTGAAGTCGATAAGTAATAACCAATCGAGAAGCTTAACATCACACCAATGATGATGATCAAGATATGCTTAATCCACGGAAGGGTAGTCACTAAAAAGTCACCCTCTTCTTCTGCCTTGCGCTTCCATAGCATAAAGCCATAGACAGCCATCCCCATGTAATAGAAATTCAGCAATGCTTGCATCGGCAACTGCCCTTCCCAAAATAATACCGTGTAGATAATCGTACTAAAAAAAGCGGCAGGCCAACACCATGCAGACTCTTTAGCTGCTAGGATAACGTAGATAATGCCCAGAATAGTCGCTAACACTTCCCAGCCAGACAACGCTGCAAAAGCATCTGCAATGACTTGAAAATTTATGTTGTTTAGATCCATTTAGTGTAACTACTCAGCGTAATTCGTAACTGCTCAGATTGCCCTCTACTTTGTTCAAGAGCAAGGCGAAAGCGCGCAGTTTATAGGTATAAATGAGTACTTTCAACGCAACTATTGGGCAAAGTAGAGGGTAAGCTGAGTAGTTACCATTTAGTCGGTTATTCCATATCGGCTTCTACCGACTATTTTTAGCACAAAAACAGAATCGGGGATAACATCTAATACGTTATAAACCTCGCTTTCCAGCATCTTCATAATAATGTGGTAGTCGCCAAAAACTTGTGTACTTAGGCTGTTTCTTACTACCTTTATTCCTTCCACTTTTTCGATAGCGTCTATGAAGGCGAGAATCGGTTCTACGAAGTCTTCTTTTAAGGGGTAGAGGCTGATGTCTATTGATATTTCCATGTTTATTCCTTTGTTGCTATAGATATTCACACCTTAAATTTCTTATCTACTGTGGTAGAGACGTTGCATGCAACGTCTCTACCACACTTGTCACTAAAAGTCGTATGACAAGGTAACACCTACCACCCGTGGCTCACCTTTTTGCGAGTACTTTTCAGTTGCATAACCATTACCCGGGTTGTTACCAAAGCTACCAAAACCACGTACATCGTAGTCTTTATCAAGCAGGTTTCTACCCCATAACGTCGCTGTCCAGTTATCCTTTTTATAGGCTAGATTCGCATTAAGCAAGTTATATGCACCTGCTTTTTCGTTGTGTCTATCCGAGAAGAAAAAGTCACTTTTACCTTCAATATTTAGCCCTGCACTTAGTTTGGGCGTGAGCTGGTATTCTGTTCCAATCGCATATTGATATTTAGGTGCATGAGCTTGGTCTCGACCAGAAAGATCAAGTCCCGCTGCAAAACCAACAGGGTCTTCATATTTATCAAATTTGGCTCTAAGTAATCCTAGTGAAGAGTTAATGCTCCATTTGTTATTCACCTTCCAAGCCATTTCTGCTTCTAGGCCGTAGTTCTTACCTTCAGCAGCGTTACGAATAAAATCATCAAACTGTGTGACACTACCACCGATGCTAGTCAGTAATGAACTACTAACTTGCTGGTCTTTACGCTTTGTATAGAAAGCTGAAATACGAGAAGATAATGTATTATTCATCCAGGAAGAATTAACTCCAACTTCAAAGTTCCACAAATACTCTGTATCAAAGTTTAGCGCCTCTACAGGTAATGAAGCATCAGTATTAACACCACCTGCTTTATATCCACGAGAGAGACTAGCATGTGCTTGATGTTGATCACTTAATTCATACTCTAATCCTAACTTACCTCCTTTCAAGATTTCATCAACATCAATCTTGTTATTAGTCGAATCATTATACTTTGCATCCCACTTCTCTATACGCAGCCCTGTAATTAGATTTAATTTATCAGTAAGTTGCGTATCTATCTGCCCATAGAGTGCTATATTTTTTGTATCATATTCAGAAGTTATATTCTCACCAAAAGGAGCACCATTAGGAGTCCCATCATCATAAGTTCCTACTTCTATATGGTGTAAATCTTCGGACTTGTCAGAATAATAGATCCCTAACACCCAGTCGGATTTCTCTTTAAAAATACGACCTTCGTCATTCGATAGAAAACGAATATCCAATTCCTTATTCTTGCGTTTACGAAGGTACTTATCAAAGCCCGAATAAGGCCCCGAAAAGGGAGGAAATACTTGTCCTGCAAACTCTTGGTCATTAGACCAGTCTTCATCATAGCTATATTCCAAGTCAGAATCAGAATAGCTAGTACTGGCTTCCATCGCTACTTTGCTATTGATATCCCAGATAGAAGTAATGGAGAAGGCATTAGTTTTTTGAGTATCATTGCCTGGCTGATCAGAAAAAGTGGTACGCGTATTGGCAAAGTTAAACGCATCGTAGCCATTATCAATATCTAAATGAAGGTAGCGAAAATCTACCGTCAGGTCATCATTTGCTAACCATTTAAGGTGTGCTCTGGCGGTTAGCTCATCGCGGTTATTGGTATCGTCACGGTTTAAAAACTGGTTGGTGATATAGCCATCAGAGCTATTTTTATGAATCGAGAAACGACTCAGTAATTTATCTTTTACCAGTGCGCCACCCGCTGCTACACCCAGGCTTTTAGTATTGTAATCTGCTAGCGTGGCTTCTACGTGTAGCTTGCTTTCATTACTTGGTTCGGTAGTGGTTAGGTTGATAAGACCAGCCAACGCATTTGCACCATAGCGTGTGCCTTGTGGGCCACGTACTACTTCAACTTGCTTTACATCAAACATAGTCGCGGATGCACCGCTTCGGCTTAAATCAATGCCATCAATATACAAACCTACGGATGGATTGATCGGTGCTTTAAATTGGCTTCGCTCGCCTATTCCACGAATTTGGAAATAATGAGCACGTGATCCGCCACTTGACATATTGACGTTAGGTGCAGCGTTTAACACATCTTCAATATGTTGCGCGCCGCGTTTTTTGCTTTCTTGTTCGCCAATAACCGACACGCTGACCGTACTGTCTTCCAATGAGACAGGACGGAAATCTGATGTCACGGTAATGGTATCTAACTCATCAATCGCTAGGTCTTCAGCTAATGCCAGAGGGCTTAATAGAATGAGGGGTAAAAAAGAATATAGAGGGAAATTTCGAGAATCCATGCTTAACTCCTAAGTGAAAAAACGGACAGGAGTTACGCAACTTATTTTCATCTATGCCGCTACACTGCATAATGAAAATCGTACTCTGAGAGTACAAGAGACCTTTGCATGAAAGGATGGCGAGAGAAAAATGAGTGTAATTTTCTCTATTTTTGCTAAAAAAGAGGGTAATAGCCGAGCTATTGGCCGAATTTTTAGCAGAAATAGAGGAAATTCAAGCCATTTTAATCCGTCATATCTTTCGTGCAAAGGTCTCTATAAATAAGTTGAGCTTTGCCTGTCCCTACGCTGGTATTATCCAGATCAGGTTCATAGGGTTTTCCAATTAGGAATCTCAGGCAGTTATTTCTACCACCCCTAGGCTTACTGCGGGCGACTTTAGACGACTAGGTTTTGGATGTCAATATGCTTTAAAAAAAGGAGGGAGTTCTTTGACCTTCTATAAATCAACCTTCCTCAGCCCTCCATGGCTTCCAGTACTTTAACCATAATACGGTTAATATCAGTAAATCTTTGTGGGTCTGCAAGCATCTCATCGGCAGATTGTACATAGTGAGAGCCATCTAATTCATCACCACAGTTTTCTATAAGCGCTGTTGCCGATTCAAGCGTTGTTTCTAGATGAAACTGAAAAGCTACTACGCGATTATCATAAATAAAACCCTGATTAGAGCAGGCTTCGCTTCCACCTAGAGCAACCGCATCTTTGGGTATGTTAAACGTGTCACCATGCCAGTGAAAAACTTGCTGTTTCTCTCCAATAGCTTCAGCCAAAATGGTATCTGCAACACCAGCACTTCGCTCAATGTCAAACCAACCTATTTCCCGATGTTTGCCCGGGTAAACTTTTGCCCCCAAAACATCTGCAATCATTTGTGCACCCAAACAAATACCCAAGACCTTTTTACCTGCCTCAATCGCTTGTTTAATAAATTGCTTTTCCGCTGCTAACCAAGGGTAGTCAACCTCGTCGTAGATACCCATTGGGCCACCCATTACGATTAGCCAGTCTATATCTTGTAATACGGGTAGCGCTTCATTGTTGTATAAGTGGGTCGCTGTTAAAGCGTGCCCCTTTGCTTTGAGTACAGCTTCGATACTGCTCAAGCCCTCAAAAGGTACATGTTGTAGGTGGTGAACTCTCATTTTATTTCTTTATCCAAATTATTTGTTACTAAACTTAACTTTTAATACAACTGATACAACATACAAATACGATGTATCCATATATCATCAGTATCGTAGTAATAAATCATACTCTATGTAAAGGATCTACTTCATGAAATCCATCTTACTCAGCCTTTTCCAGACAACCACTAAGTTACTCGAAATACTATCCCCAAAACTAGCTATTACTTGGGCGAATAAACTCTTTTTCTCACCCCGCCACTCTGGCAAGCATTCAAAGAAAAGACTACCTGATATAGACAACCTACATCAACATTGGCACCACTACACCAATGCCCAAGGTGTGATAAGTAAATGCAAAGTCTATTCAGCAGGAAAGAGCCTTTCAGCGGAAGTAAACCCTGTTGTGTTGTTAGTCCACGGTTGGGAAGGCTCTGCCTTTAGTTTATCAACCATCGCTCAAGCATTACTAGATCAAGGAATGAAAGTCGTCTTATTAGACTTGCCCGCTCATGGTTTTTCGCCAGGCAAACAAACAAACTTATTAGAGATTAGTCACATCATTCAACAATTAGCCCAGCAAGAAGGTGATGGTATGCCACTAAAGGCAATAATTGGACATTCTTTTGGAGGAGCAAGTGTGGGGTATGCTATCGCTAAAAGTACTAAAGGCAGGTTAACCGAACATTTTATTTCTATTAGTGCACCCACCAATATGGATTATATTCTTGATCAGTTTTGCACAACGATTGGAGCGTCAGAGACGACAAGACAAGGTATTATCAACAAAATAGAAGGAATCCTTCACGATTCATACAAGATCGTATCACTCACTAAACTAGTTGATACTTTTCGTAAACAAGAGGTAAACGGATTAATTATTCATGACCAGAATGATCGACTCATTGCTTATTCTCTCGCTGAAGAGTGGTCAGCATTATGGCCAGAGGCAACCCTAATTCACTCAACAGGCTTTGGCCATAACCGTATTTTGAAGAGTGAGAATGTAATTGATGTAATTATCGAAGCACTAGTTTAGTGTTTAACTGAGCACTTTAATGGGTTTAAGAGCATTTTGTAAGAATGAAGTCTTACACGAAAAACAATGGTACTTAGGCTGAGCTCTAAGAATATACTTTTTAACAAATCCACGATGTACCCTACGAACAGAGTCACTGTCGCAGTGTGGACATGTCCATTTATCTTTGTAGTAAATCATTTATCCTTGGGGTTTAGGTATTGGCGTTGCTATTTACTAAGTCTTAGGCTGAAACTGTACATAATATGAACGAAATGATCAAGAGGTAATCAATAAAAATTATCTTTCTTATTAGTTTAATCATCATGATATAGACACCTGTCACTCGTTATTTTCAGCGATATCCCTTAAATCTTCTACTACCCTTGTAATTGAAATCAGCATCCTCATTTAGTAACTAACTAAAGAGACTTTTCACGAAATACATGACGCATACAAAGGTCTCTACAATGATTATTTTGGGAGATTTCTAATGCGAACAGACAAACTAACCAGCAAATTTCAACTCGCTCTACAGGATGCACAATCACTTGCTTTAGCAAAAGATCATCAATTTATTGAGCCAGCACACTTGCTAGTCGCCCTGTTAGATCAGGAAGGCGGCGTAGCACGTAGCATGCTATCGCAAGCAGGTGTTAACGTAAACCTCTTGCGCTCACACTTAGGCGAAGCCATCGACAGCATGGCTAGCGTAAGCGGTGGTGATGCAGGCGAGGTGCATGTTTCTAATGACCTTGCCAAACTACTCAACGCTACTGATAAATTAGCCAGCAAGCGTGGCGATCAATACATCTCATCCGATCTATTTTTGCTTGCTCTGATGGACGACAAAGGCAAAGCAGGCGCAACCCTGCGCGAAGCAGGTGCAAACAAACAAGCCGTAGAAATGGCCATTGATAACATCCGCGGTGGTCAATCGGTTGAAGACCCTAACGCAGAAGACCAACGTGAAGCACTCAAGAAATACACTATTGACCTTACAGAACGTGCTGAACAAGGCAAGATCGATCCTATTATTGGGCGTGATGAAGAGATTCGTCGCATGGTGCAGATTTTACAACGTCGTACTAAAAACAATCCCGTGATTATCGGTGAACCTGGCGTTGGTAAAACCGCGCTGGTTGAAGGCCTTGCGCAGCGTATTGTTAATGGCGAAGTACCAGAAAGTATAAAAGGCAAACGTTTGCTGTCTTTAGACTTAGCCGCATTGCTAGCAGGTGCAAAATTCAGAGGTGATTTTGAAGAACGCTTAAAAGCTGTGCTGAATGACATTGCTAAATCAGAAGGTAATATCGTTCTGTTTATTGACGAAATCCATACCATGGTCGGTGCGGGTGCAGCAGAAGGCGCGATGGATGCGGGTAATATGTTAAAGCCAGCGCTAGCACGTGGCGAGCTACACTGTGTCGGTGCAACTACGCTGGATGAGTATCGAAAATACATCGAAAAAGATGCCGCACTTGAGCGTCGTTTCCAAAAAATCATCGTTGATGAGCCTACCGTAGAGGATACTATCGCTATCCTGCGTGGCTTAAAAGAGCGTTACGAAGCACATCATGGTGTGGAGATAACCGACCCTGCCATTGTCGCAGCAGCTACACTATCGCATCGCTATATCACTGATCGCCAATTGCCAGATAAAGCCATTGATTTAGTGGATGAAGCTGCCTCAAGAATACGTTTGGAAATTGACTCTAAACCAGAGGCGATGGACAAGCTTGAACGCAAACTCATTCAATACAAAATCGAACGCGAGGCATTGAAAAAAGAAAGTGATGACGCCTCTAAAAAGCGTTTGACCGAACTAGAAGAAAAGATCGCTGAATTAGAAAAAGAATTTTCTGATTTAGAAGAAATCTGGAAGGCCGAGAAATCAGCCGTTCAAGGGACTGCACATATCAAAGAAGAGCTAGATCAAGCACGAATAGAGCTTGAAACGGCTCATCGTGCGAGCGATTTACAGCGCCTGTCAGAGCTTCAATATGGTCGTATTCCAGAATTGGAAAAACAGTTAGAAGCCGCCAGCAAAGCCGATGTAACCGACAACTTCCAGTTGCTACGCAACAAAGTATCGGATGAAGAAATTGCAGAAATTGTCTCACGCTGGACAGGTATCCCTGTATCTAAAATGCTCGAAGGCGAACGCGACAAGCTATTGCGCATGGAAGACGAACTTAAAAAGCAAGTCATCGGACAGGAAGAAGCGGTTATTGCGGTGTCAAACGCAATACGTCGTTCACGTGCGGGAATCTCGGATCCTAACCGTCCTAATGGCTCGTTCTTGTTCCTAGGTCCAACGGGTGTCGGCAAGACAGAGTTGACCAAAGCATTAGCGACTTTCTTGTTCGATACACCTGATGCCATGGTACGCATCGACATGTCGGAGTTTATGGAGAAGCACTCTGTGGCTCGCTTGATTGGTGCGCCTCCTGGCTATGTCGGCTATGAAGAAGGCGGTTATTTGACAGAACTAGTACGTCGCAAACCCTATTCTGTTGTGCTAATGGACGAGGTTGAAAAAGCTCATCCTGATGTCTTCAATGTACTGCTACAAGTGCTTGATGATGGTCGCTTAACCGATGGACAAGGTCGTACCGTTGATTTCCGTAACACAGTCATCGTCATGACCTCTAACCTAGGTTCTGATGTGATCCAGACCATGGTAGGAGCAGACTCGGAGTCAGAAACCAGCTACGATGATATGAAAAAAGCAGTTATGGAAATCGTAGGCTCGCACTTTAGACCTGAATTCATCAACCGTATCGACGATAGCGTGGTGTTTAGACCTCTAAGCAAAGAGGATATCCGCAAGATCGCCTCAATCCAACTAACACAGTTGAATAAGCGTCTCAACAACAATGATATGACTATCGACTTTAGCGATGCAGCGCTTGATTTATTAGGCGAAGAAGGCTTCGACCCTGTATTTGGTGCACGCCCCTTAAAACGTGCCATTCAAAGTGAGGTTGAAAACCCCTTAGCTCAATTGATACTCGGTGGTAAATTTGCCAGCGGTGACGCTATTTATGTCGATGTGGTAGAGGGTAAAATGACGTTTACTAAGCAGTAGCGTATAAGAATTGGAAGTATGCTTTCATACTTCCAATTCATTTCACTTCTTTCAACTCTCGCACACTCACAAACCAGAACAGATAATTCATATCAGGTTATAGACCTAGTGATAACTTCTACCATAACTTATGTATATTTAGGATGTTTATTAACCTATTGCTGAATATGTCCATCAATATACGCTTCTATTTGAGAAGCTGTATTACGTGTGCCCGATGCCTCATAAGCCCCACTCATCAACTCATCCCCACGGAATCCAAATAGATAACGCAATACTAGCAATCCATCCGTCAATGGTTTAGTAGCTCCATCTCCATCAATATCCATTTCTAACAACGCATCACCAAGGTAATTCTCAATCTCATCAGATGATATTCTTGTCGCTATCGCAACCTCGCTGGCAGATTGCGCAGGAGGCTATTAAGTGTATATCAGATTGCGAACCATCTAATGCAACATCATGTAGCAGCCATTAGAGCTGATATTTCCAAATATCAGAATATAGGATGCAAGGTACGTGTTTTATTTGAAAGGGAGTGGATTCCAACTCCCAATCACCCTGGAGCTGAAGGGTTTAATATCTTTGATGACCAATTGCTGACTATTCAGAAAAGACAATACACTCATATCCATTATCGTGACAGAACCATTCTCAATTATATTGATACTTTCGAGAACAATTGGGGGAGAGCTAAAGAAGGTGAGCAGATGAAGATGATTTTAAAGGCTATATAAGGTTATAAAATATCTTTCTGTAGGTTTCTTGATCAGTTGAGGTTTGTCTCAATAATTGGAATGACACTATTATTCGAAATCCAAGCATCTATATTTGACTTCTTATTTGTTCAAATTTACACTTTGAAGTATAAACAATAAATATTGAGGTCTAATAAATGGAAGCTACAGCAAAAGATCTAAGGTTCCACTCAACAGAGTTATTAAATACTGTAAAAAGAGGCGAGGAAGTTACTATAACTTTTCGTGGCAAGCCTTGCGCAAAACTTGTGCCCATTAAGGACAATGAAGAATCAATAGAAAAAAACGAATTATTCGGAATATGGGAGAATAATAAAGAAACTGAGGAAGTTGGTAACTATGTAAGAGACTTAAGAAAAGGTCGATTCAGTGCTAGTTGATACAGATATTATTATTTGGTACATGCGTGGAAATCAAAAGTCATATGAAATACTAAATAAAAACAAAGGCTTTAAAATTTCAGTCGTAACGTATATGGAACTTGTTCAAGGAATGAGGAATAAACAAGAACTAACACTTCTTCGCAAAGCTTTAAAAAACTGGGAAACAAAAATAATTTACATTACCGAAGAAATATCAAGCAAAGCTATGTTTTATGTTGAACAACATTACCTTAGTCATTCAGTACAGTTAGCTGATGCATTAATTGGGGCTACTGCGGTAGCACATGGAGAGAGCTTAGTAACTGGTAACGTAAAACATTATAAAATTGTAAAAGAAATTAACTTAACAAAGTTTGTGCCCGTGTAAGCTGAACCAATGCAAATCACCACCCAAATTAAAAAACGTATAACATTACATCTTTAACCAACCACTCAGGGCTTTTTTGTGCATTTGCACTGCTCACTTTGTACAAAAGCTTCCCTAAGTTGTTGGCATGTAAACGAGGCGTTATAACCAGTGGATGCTGGTTTAAAGATGAGCAATGTTATGCACGTGTCTTTATTTTGTAAGCTTATTCACTGTGCCGTAGTGAAGTCACGGATTCAGGTTAATCTTGATAACTTTCATGTCTAAAAATAACGGGCAGGAATTTGAATAACTCGATCACTAAGCATTTCTATCTGTTCCGCATTATTAACCAATATTCCAAAATTAGCCTGTGTATCTTTTATAAAGCCATGTAAGGCTGTGAGCATTCGTTTGTTAATTTTATGACCTAGTTTAATTTCAATGGGGATTAGGCCAAAAGAGGCATCTATGATTAGATCTATTTCAGACTGATCTCGTGTTCGATAATAGTTAAAGTCGAGACCTGACAACAGAGTGCTTTGAAACCCTCTAATAATCTCTTCTATAACAAAAGCTTCAAAAGAGGCTCCTGCAACGGGGTGTAATAATAGTTTGTCTACACTGTCTATTTTTAGTAGGTGATGCAGTATCCCTTGATCTCTAAAAAAGCCTTTTGCCATTTTTTGTACTTTTTTGAGTGAGTTTTTCTCGTAGCTTGGTAAGTTGCGCCAAATAAAGGTGCTATGAAAAATGGTTAGATACTCTTTTACTGTAACAGAGCTGGTATCCAGAGCACGAGCGATTTTGGAGTGGTTGATTATCCCCCCTGAATAATGGGATAGAGCTTGAATAAAAAGGCGAAATTTATGTATGTTTATTCTAGGAAACAAACGCTGAATATCGCGCCGGATATAGTCAGAAAAATAATCATCCATCCACAAGCCATAAAATTCAGGAAACTCCTCGGATTTTATACGGGGTTCTGGGTAGCCTCCATATAACCAATGCGTATAAAGCTCACTTACTTCGAGCGTTGGTTGTAATTGGAGCAAGAGGGTAAAGTCAGTGTGGGTATGGGGTAGGAGGTCATAAACAGTGGATAGAGGCTTGTCATAAAACTCTGCTGCTTTGAACGGCCACATTTCTACTGTGGATATGCGACCAGCAAGGCTTTCTGTTAATCCTTTTACTATTTCAGGTGAACTTGACCCTGTCAGCAAGAATCGTCCAGTCGCTTTCCTGTCTTGATCAATGACTCCACGCAATACTTGAAAAAGCTCTGGATATTGCTGTGCTTCATCAATGATTACTTTTTTGTTTCTGCGGCTGAAAAAGCCTAGAGGGTCACTGCTAATCAGCTGATAATGATCAGGACGTTCCAAATCATAATACGCCCAATCAGGTCTCAGCTTTTTTACGAGTGTGGATTTTCCACATTGACGGGAGCCGATTATTGCGACAACAGGAAATAACTGTAGCAATTTGTCTATTTTTTGTTCTAAATGTCTAGTTTTATCCGTCATTTTTAAATACTGCCTTTAAAAATGACGGGTGTCAATCTATCTAGGTTTGAATATGGTGTTGTGAATCAGCCTCATTATTAATGGTTTTAAAAGTAATGACATGCATCGGAGACGGGGCTTCAGCCCCGTTAAGCCGAGACTGAAGTCTCGGTTCCATGAGTATGTGCCAATACATATGAAACCATTAATACAATCATCACCAAGTAAAAAACCACGTTCTTAGAACATGGTTTTGATTTTACCCTAGAAGGGTGTGAATCATAATTGTCTATTTCTTCAACCCACGAACCATATCCAATATACTGTCATCATCCCATTCACGCCCACCAACCGCTTGATAAACCACGTTACCCTCTGCATCAACTACATAAGTAGTCGGCAAACCTTGTACTTTCCACTCCAATGCATAAGAGCCATTACTATCTAGCAAGATCGTAAAATCAATCGGGTATTCGCCCGTAAAGGGAAAAATAGTATCTTCACTTTCACCCATATTGACGGCTAGCATTTGAATACCTTCATCCTTTACTTTCGCCCAGGCGCGGTTCATTGAGGGTAGTTCTGCACGGCAAGGTGGACACCAGGTTGCCCAGAAATTTACGATAACGGGTTTGCCACGATAATCCGACATTTTATGTTTCTTGCCGTCCATATCTACTAACTCGGTATCGGGTGCTATGAAGGATGGACTCACTTTGCTTAGAGCAGGTGGTATGGAGGCTGTACTTACCTTATTGTTACTTTCATTACCGCTACTTTCGTTTGTAGCTGATTTATCGCCACAGCCACTAGTGCTGATAAACACAAAAAGTATTAAAGGTAAGGTTAGCAATTTTACTGTTGATTTTTTTTGTGTAGTCATTGTTAAAGTCATCGCTCTATTCATAAGGGTTGTCAGTTCGTGGGGTGTATTCTATTAATGGTTTCAAAAGTAATGACATGCATCGGAGACGGGGCTTCAGCTCCGTTAAGCCGAGACTGAAGTCTCGGTTCCATGAGTATGTGCCAATAACATATGAAACCATTAATATGTTGCTCATATTACCTTGTGAGCCTGCACAGTGTAAGCAGGTTCTTCATAAGGATGGGCTTTTCGCATAGCTTTAATCGCCGCTTCTAAAAATACTTCCTCACATATCATTTCCACGCGGTACTCTTCTACGTACTCCAATTCGTTCTGGTTGCCAATAAATGGCTGACTGCCTTCAAGCGGTTTAAACTGCCCTTGCCCTTTGACTTGCCATGAGCAATGTTCGTAATGTTCATAACGCCCTGCTCCCGCGTTAAACATCGCTTGCTTCACCGCTTCACAATGCGATTCAGGGATATAGATTACTAGCTGATACATAGTATAATCGCCGCCTTATGGATATTCACTTAAAACACGCTGTCATTTTGTTAGCCGTATGGCTTGTCTACTTTATCGTACACTCACTACTGGCATCCTTGACGGTAAAGAACTTTCTGGCATCACGGTGTGAGCGCTGTATGGCATTTTACCGCCTTGGCTTTAATGCTTCGGCTATTATATTCCTATTAGTCCCTTTATACCTGATGTCGCTATGGCATACTGAACCTGTCTGGCAATGGCATGGCATGATGCTGTGGTTGGTCAATGGACTTAGCATACTAGCTGTTGTGTTGTTTTTAGTAACCCTCAAATTCTACGATATGAAAGAATTTTTAGGCTTGCGCCAAATCAGCGAACATCAAACATCCGTCGAAGATCAAGAACATTTCCAGCTATCCCCTTTTCATCATTATGTTCGCCACCCCTGGTACTTTTTAGGCATCGTTATACTATGGGCGCGCAGTAGTATGGATATGATGATGCTTGCTAGTGTTATCGCCATGAGCCTCTATTTTATCATCGGTTCACGTTTGGAAGAGCGCAAGCTAGTGACTTATCACGGTGATATTTATCGCCGTTATTTACAGAAAGTACCTGGTATCTTTCCACTACCCTGGAAATATCTACGTGCTGGAGAAAAACTATGAACGAAAATACGACTAGCCTACAAACACCGAAGAAAAAAATACGTGGTGAAAAGCTACGTGGCAAAGAGAAAGTCGCGCGCATTCCGATTAAAGTCGTTCCTAGCACTAAAATACAGCGCAAGCCTTCGTGGATCCGTGCACAAGCACCTGTTAGCCGCGAAGTACGCGAGCTTAAAAAAGTATTGCGTGAGCAAAAGCTGGTGACTGTGTGTGAGGAAGCCTCATGCCCTAACTTGGGTGAGTGTTTTACTCACGGTACGGCGACTTTTATGATTATGGGCGACATCTGTACGCGTCGTTGTCCGTTTTGTGATGTGGCACACGGCTTGCCTGAGCCACTCGATCAAGATGAGCCATTACACTTGGCTGAAACCATTAAAGCGATGTCTTTAAAATATGTGGTCATCACATCAGTTGATCGTGATGATTTGCGCGATGGCGGCTCTGGGCATTTTGTCGATTGCATCCGTAAAGTACGAGAACTTAGCCCTGATATTCAAATCGAAATTCTCACGCCTGACTTTAGAGGCAGAATGGATCGAGCGCTTGGCATCATGGAGCAAGCTCCGCCTGATGTGTTTAACCATAACCTTGAGACCGTGCCACGTTTGTATAAGAAAGCCCGACCTGGCGCTGATTATCAATGGTCTTTAGATTTATTAAAGAAATTTAAAACGCTGCATCCTTCTGTGCCAACTAAATCTGGCTTGATGTTAGGCTTAGGAGAGAAGATTGAAGAAGTGCATGAAGTGATGCAAGATTTGCGTAATCATGATTGCGATATGCTGACCTTAGGGCAATATCTACAACCTAGCTTAGAACATATTGCAGTTGATCGGTTTGTTACACCTGAAGAGTTTGATGAGCTGACGGTAGTAGGTAAGAAGATGGGCTTTTCTCATGTAGCTAGTGGGCCGATGGTTAGGTCTTCTTATCATGCTGATTTGCAGGCTAAGGAAGTGGTCTAGTTTCTATGATTCAACCACACCGACACTTCTAAGTTCACACCCACTACAAATCAACGCCATCGCAAAGTATAAAGTCGCTCTCGTTCCCACGCTCCAGCGTGGGAACGCATACCTTGCTCACCAGTTTGTACAAACTCTCAGCTAACTCACTGGTTTAGACTGTTCTGAGTGGGGTATTTTTTTGGCTTTTGTTCATGGATTACACTTTGTATGCATTCCCACGCGGGAGCGTGGGAACGAGATTAATATTGCAGTTGATCGGTTTGTTACACCTGAAGAGTTTGATGAGCTGGCGGTAGTAGGTAAGAAGATGGGCTTTTCTCATGTCGCTAGTGGGCCAATGGTTAGATCTTCTTATCATGCTGATTTGCAGGCTCAGGAAGTGGTCTAGTACTCCAACAAGTTAGGTTTGATGAATACAGCGAGTCAGGAAGCGGTTAGCCGCTAGGCGCGTCTTGCAGGGAATGGTTGTTCCCTTCACAAAAGACGCAACAACGCGGAGAACCGCTTCCTGGCTCGTCCGAAGGGAGCAACCCAAAGCGCTCAATACTGCGTTATGGGTTTTGGCAAGGGAACAACCATTGCCTGCAACCCAAGCCTTGTCTTGAGCGCTTTGGATTGCTCTGTATCCATCAAACCTAAGTTGTTGGAGTACTAGTTTCTGTGATTCAACCACACCGACACTTCTAAGTTCACACCCACTGCAAATCAACGCCATCGCAAAGTATAAAGT
>JALXAX010000041.1 GCA_026991755.1 Thiotrichaceae bacterium
CCCATCGGCACTAATCGTTCTTTACTGCCTTTTCCCAAAACACGAATCACCCCATTTTGTAAGGAACAACGTGATAGCTCTAACTCGATCAATTCGCTTACTCTCAAGCCCGTGGCATACAAGAGTTCTAACATAGCCCGATCTCGTAAGCCCGCAGCTTGTTGTAAATCGGGGGCATGTAATAACGCAACTACTTCATCTTCCGTTACGGTATCGGGTAAAGAGCGGCCTTGTTTGGGTGGTTCTATTAACTCAACGGGAGATATTTCAATACGGCCTTCACGTTGCAGGTAACGATAAAAACGTCTTAACGTGGATATTAACCGTGCTGTGCTGGTTGGCTTTGCTTTTTGATCAAAACGCCAGCCTAGATATTCTTGAATATTCGCTGTGCTCGCATCCATCAGCATAGTTTGATGTGGTACTGAAAACAACCAATGAGCAAAGGTGCGTAAGTCGCGTTCATACGCATCCAGTGTATTTTTACTTAAGCCTTTTTCTGACCATAATGCATCAATAAACTGGTCAATAAGCGCTTGTTGTTCAGGTACTTCTATTTTCATCGTCTTCGATGTCTAAATACATCTCCACATGAGGAATACCCGCATCATCAAAGACTTCTCCTTGTTGAGTAAAGCCAAGGGATTGATAAAACGAGGTAATATACGTTTGTGACCCTAAGGTGATTTTAGAACTAGATAGCTGACGACAATAACGAATAGCAAGCTGCATCATCTGACGTCCCAAGCCTTGCCGACGATAATCAGAGTGAATCGCAACACGCCCAACCTTGACGCCTTTGCTAGTAAAAACTAGTCTCAGCGTACCAATTGTACCGATACTTTGCTGTTGGTGCTTAATGCATAAATGAGTCGCTGTTTTATCATACTCATCTTCTTCAAGCTCAATAGGCACACCCATTTCATCGACAAAGACAGCAAGCCTTAAAGCAAGCACTTCATCCCATAAGGGCGAAGGTTGTTTGAAAAATTGATGACTCCATTTCACTCACGTCAACCACTAATACTGTCTTGAATAGCTTGCAAAATAGGGACTTCTATTTCAGCTTGCTTAGCAATATCTAAGGCGCGAGCCAAACGAGCGGGAGCACTTCTGCCCATACATTGATGATTAGGATCACCTTCAAAAGCGACAACCATCGCATCAATTAATTGCTCATGATCTAACGGCTTTTCCGCTAAATATGTTTGTAGCTTATAGATATCAGCGGTAACAGAACGTGCAAAATCTTCATGCTTACCCCATAGCTCAGAGACTGAACCACCCGTTTTTAACCCTGCAATATTCGTTGTCAAAATATAGTAATTTTTTCGAACAAGCTCTAACAAAAGTTGCTCTTCGGTTTCTAACACCTCATTGGGGATTTCCAACGCATTCAGCGCGTCCGCTAACAGCTGAGCTTTAGGACCGAAGATGGGAGATGGCACGACAACTTTAACATCCTGACCTTTCTTTTTCTCGAACCATACAGATATAACCGTAGGCTCTGTATAACCATGTTGTTGCCAATCTGTAGGTAATAATTCATTCTGGATCAATGCTACTTTCGAACGCCATTGTTGAGGAATAGCCGCTAACATCTCAGGTAAAGCGGCTTCACCAACAGCAACTAAAACGACTTCTGGGTCTGGGATGTTTTCAGCCTCAACAGCCATATCCATAGCTCTAGTAATGGGATAAACCACGTGACCAGAACGTAAAAAGCCTCGGGCAAAGACCGAACCAATTTCACCAATACCAATAATAACAATGGGTTGTTTCATAACTACTTATATTTCTTTTAAGTTGGGTATTATTCAGAAAGACTGTTAGGAGTAGACTACTGTGAATCCATATTAGCTTTTACACATTGCTCAATAACTTTTAAACGCTCTTCAGTGCTAAGCCCTTCTTCTCCATCTGCAACGATTTTACATGCCTTACGCGTTAGCGCTAAGCTATCTTCAATATCTAAAACTTCTGTAGGCCGTACTTCAGGCGCTTCTATTGTTTCGACAGGAAAACCTCCGTCTTCGTGAGTATCACTGTCCATAACATTTTTCGTCGACATCTCAACACATTCATTCACTACAGCTAAGATATTCTCATCAGTAACGCCTGCTCTTCTGCTAGCTCGAATGCAATCATTGCGAATCTGTTCTTCAGAGGAATCTCCTATATTATTTTCATCAATGAGTTCGATATTTTCGCTCGCTCGCATTGATGACTTAGTTTGATTATTACTCTGAATACCACTCTGGCTGTTTTCCTGAGTAGCTTCTTGTTGATCGCTCTGATCAGCTAATTTAGCCGAGTTAACTGAAGTTTCAGATGCTTTAGGCTGAATATATTGTCCCCAGTTAAATTTAATACCCAAGCTAACCGCAATGGCAAAAATAATAAATCCGATGAGGAGTATTTTAATGAGAGCTTTGTAATTCATTGAATGGGTTGGAACTAATAATTATTAAAAAAAACGATCCAGTACTGATATGTTCTACCAGCAGATCAAGCATACCATTAATAAGGTACTGGATCGAAAAAACAACAACGCTTTTAAACTTGCAAGCAGAACGTTAAGGACAACAGTTCTACTCTTCTACCTCATCTAACATTGATAGCTTTGAGGCATAACTACTTAACCTAGATTCCTCAGTTGACCGCTTCCAGCTATCATTAAGTAATTGATAAGCTGTTAATAAGTAGTTATTTTAATTTTCACTCTAAGAGTGAAGGTGCTACAGCTTATAGAGCAACCCTGCTGAAGCTTCTAAGTTTCGCTAAAGCTCAACTAAGTTTTAGGCTGATTGGCTATGTAAAAAAACTCATTAAGGATCAACCATTAACTCCTTTTTTTACTACGCCACTCAGCCTAAAAGAATCACTCTATAAGCCGTCCAACTGAGGATTCTAGGTACTTAAAGCATCATATCTACTGTCCAAGTTACACATAGATATGGCTTAACGCCATTGAACCTGTTCAGTTTTGCTAGAATACTTTGGCATAACAGGGGATTACCGATTATTGCCCAAATTGATCTTCCGCTTTTTATTAAATCGGATTCTGGACTGAAAGGATTCTCTACTGTAATTTTTAAAGTATTCTCTATCGACTATATCTTTTTTAGCCCTGATTTTTAGCAAGCCAACTACTGACAGTTTGACTTTCATAAGTGTTTTCAGGTTTTGCTTAATCTCATTAACATGTGCTTTCTTTTCTGATACAACCACAATAGTTGCATTAGCCATAGAATGTAATAATAAGGTTTCTGCAAACCCCCTTATAGGAGGTGAATCTATAATGACACAATCAAAATATTTCTTTGCACTATTTAGAAACGAAGTCATCCTATTATGAGACAAAAGGTTAAGAGGTGAAAAATCCAATGCAGAGCCTGCTGTTATCACAAATAAACCAGGAATTGCTGGCACATGTTGCGTAATATCCGATAGCTCTTCTTTGCTCATTAAGTAGTTAATAAGTCCAGGCTTATTCTGTATTCCCAACTTAAAATGTACTGATGGCATGCGAAGATCTGCATCAACTAACAAGACTTTTTCACCTAAATCAGCAAAACTTAATGCCAAGTTGCTTGCACTGACTGATTTCCCTTCGCCTGCATTAACACTTGTCACCAGAATAACTTTATGACCATCACTACTATCGTTAAATTTACCGCCGTATAACATCATCGTCGCAGTAAGACGGTAAGCTTCAGCTATGCGAGAATAGGGATTATTCACAATTTCCTTAGCCAAAAAAAGCTCACCTCGCTTTACTTCAGGGATAACACCAATCACTGGAAACCCTGTATTTTTCTGCAAATCTTCTCGACTAAGTAACAGGCTATTCCTCCATTCTCGAAAAGAAGCAACAATGCTACCCAGAAATAACCCTGATAAGACAGACACCAACAGCACTGTGCTAATAGTTATACTAGAAGGCTCAAAAAACAGAAAAGTAATAATGCCAATTAAGCTAATCATTATTGCTGTTAGCAGAATAAGCCATCTTCTGCGTAGCAGCATCGTCAGTATTATTTTTAAAAAAGAAGACCTTTTTTTAGTACGTTGATCAAACGCATTTGTTTTACGTTTAGACATGGCTTTTGCCGCACTAAGTCGTTGCGACTTCATTATTTTTTTTCGGGGAGACGATGAAGGTTGCATCAGTAACATGAAAAGTAGCCGTCAATTATCTTGAGAAGATATGATATTAGGTGTCTATAGGATACTCTGAAAAGACTAATCAAAGCTTCCATACAAATGCGAAAAGCAGCACTCAATAAAACAGATTGGAGTATGACAAAGTAGAAAATGTAATGATAAAATTATTATCATTAAAGTAAGGGAAAAATTGATAAGTGGGATTCAATTGCATCAATTATTGAGTTATTTCATAAAAGAATACTAGTACTCCATCAACTTAGGTTTGATGGATACAGAGCAATCCAAAGCGCTCAAGACAAGGCTTGGGTTGCAGGCAATAGTGGTCCCTTGGCAAGACCCATAACGCAGTATTGAGTGCTTTGGGTTGCTCCCTTCGGGCGAGCCAGGAAGCGGTCATCAGCATTGACCAGCCCTGGGTTTGCAGTAGCTTTTAAGTTCTCGGACAATCTCCTAGGAGAAAACGATGACTCATATTGAATCATCGTTTCTGTAACTACCATATTTACAGGGAATTGCTAGCCAATATCACTAAATTTATTATATAAAAAATGTGAAACCGCAAACAATCCCATCGCTTCACCACCCTGAGGCCTGCCTGATCTTGATCGTGTGTTCCATGCCATCATATCTATATGTATCCATGGGATATTTTCAGGAACAAACTCGTTAAGATAAAGTGCAGCGGTAATTGCACCCGCGTAACCTTCTGGTGAGCTATTCATCAAATCAGCTACTGAGCTATTTAATTGTGATCTATAAGGTTTATGTAAAGGTAACTGCCACATTGCTTCTCCTGACGAATAACTTGCCTCATCCAGCTCACCCGCTAGCAACATAGAATTACTAAAAAATACAGGAACTTCAGTGCCTAAGGCCACTCTTGCTGCACCTGTTAATGTGGCAAAATCAATAATAAGCTCTGGATCTAATGATGCTACTTCTGTGAGTGCATCGCACAAGACCAAGCGACCTTCTGCGTCGGTATTGTCAATCTCTACTGTTTTTCCTGCTCGTGTATTGATCACATCACCAGGACGGAAAGCATTACCTGAAACGGCATTATCTACAGCAGGTATAAGTACCGTTAGGTTAATCGGCAAATCCATTGCCATAATCAAACTAGCTAAACCTAGCACATGCGCACCACCGCCCATGTCTTTCTTCATATTTCGCATAAACTTAGACGGCTTAAGGTCTAATCCACCGGTATCAAAACACACACCCTTACCGACTAAACAAACATGGGGTGCGTCTTTGTCCCCCCATTCCAGTTTTATCAATCGAGGACGATAAGCACTGGCTTTTCCCACTGCATAAATGGCGGGATAGCTAGTTTTTAGAACATTTTCATCTGTCACTTCACTAAAATTGGCATTAAATCGTTGTGCCAAATCTGCGGTCACTTTTGACAAATCTTCAGGCATCATATGGCTAGGCGGTTTATTGATTAAATCTCGTATCAGATTAACCGCTTCAACTACTGCCAGAACAGGTGGTAGATTTTCTATATAGAGTAATGCGTAATGTTTATCTTTGGGCTTTAAAGAGATTTCAAAACTGTACTGCCCTAGCGCCCAGCCAATAGCCATCATTTCAATTTCATCATCCCTAAAATTGCCCTCTATATGATAATTACCCGCTGGAAGCGCGTTTGATATATTACCAAGCGCCCATCTCAAGTGATCATCATCAGTGATGCCAAATACAATGCTTTCGATATTATTATCCGCATCAGGAATAATGCAGAATTGAGATTCTTCTGCTTCAAAAGCATTCTGCTCAATCCAGTTTCGCATCTTTGGCTCTTGATCTGCTAACCAATGATCAAAGTTATCAATATGAACAGGAATAAGGGGAATAGAATTGGATTTTTTTGAAGTTTGAAACATCGGAGACACATCTATAAAAGAGAGGGGATTTGCTTTATAGCGCTTTATTTATAACAACACAAGTAATGTGTGATCCAGTTTATTGTCCAGCTGATTAAAGAGCCTCTTAATTAAGTCGGGTGGAATTTCCGTGAGATAAAATATGTCATATTTTTGATAGAAAAATTAGCAATAGCGCAGCCATTGGTCACTTTATAGCGAAAGGCTGACAAGTTATAACCTCAGAAAAACGAATCATGAGTTGATCAGAGGTCCTTAACGACACAAGACCTACTTATACTTATACTACCCCTCTCCTTTTCCTTCTAACAAGTTCATAGCTAAATACTCATCAGGCAGGCGTTCCTCTGGAATCTTGTGACCTAATTTACGTTGCCAGTCATAAATCACTTTAAATTGGACAACATGTGGTTTTTTCTTATATAAATGATCCAGACTTCTAATGTTTTTTACTTCACCTAAATAAGAAACGGCATTAAACCAAGCTTGATCGAAACCCTGAGTTTTAATATTAAAGTTTTTACAGAAAAGTTTTCCATCCTGACTGCCTGACACCACAAACGCGGGAGTAAAATAGCTAATTTTTCTTTTGTGTTTCGTTTTTGCTCCACGTCTCGGGCGTCTTTTAGTGTTAACCAAAAATTTCATCTTGATGCCACCCACACCCGTAACATAAGCTGAGCTTCTTCTCTTTTCTTTACGCTCTTTATTTTTTTGGGAGGCAATTAGGTTAGCTTCAAACTTCCACTCTAATTCAACGTCTTTAGCTTTTTTACGATCACTAGTAAGTTGCTCTAAGGTTTTAGGATGAAAATACTGTTGCCGTAGTTTACCACCAACAGAAACTGCCACCCGTATTTGAGAGCCATCCTCTTTTTCATAAATCGGCATACTGTTAATCCTGTAATGCTTCTGATAAGTATTTGCACACTATTAACGTCTAAGAACAGTAAACAGTGTTTAGGGTATAACGTATAAAAGACTATTTTAGATCAGTTTAAATAGGTTTTTTTGGGGAAATAAGTGTAATAACAACATGCAAAAAAGGATAGGACAATGAATGATTCTGGAATCCTCAGTTGAGCGGTTTATAGAGGACTCTTTTAGGTTGAGCGGCGCACACCTACAGGGATGTAGGTGTTACAGGTAGACAATAAGAGACCTTTGCACGAAAGATATGACGGATATAGCAAGCTTAATAATTGAGTCGACCGTTTTGATAAAACGGCAAGTTCACTAAAAAAGGCTTAAATTCTCCACATTTTGTCTAAAAACTCAGCCAATAGCTCGATCTATTTAACGATTTCAATAAGGTCAGATTATGATGTTCATGGGATTTGCAGTAGCTTCTTGGTTCTCGGACCAGGGCTGTTCAATGCTAGGAATCTGTTCATGGAATAGACAAAGTTCCCTCCACCTAGCAGGGGGAGGGTTAGGGAGGGGGTAGATAG
>JALXAX010000042.1 GCA_026991755.1 Thiotrichaceae bacterium
GGGTAGATAGTCTGATAAAAAAGACGACCTTAGAACATCTCCCCCCTCCCCAGCCCTCCCCCCAAAGGGGAGAGGGAGCTTATTTCATTTAGCATTGAACAGCCCTGCATGATGAATATTGCAAAGGAAATTCAAACCATTTCTTAGTAAGCTTTCCGGCAGATAGAATTTGTTATATTTTTGATAGAAAAATTAGCAATAGCTGTGCTATTGGCCACTTTTATAGCGGAAATTGTAGCGGTTCTAGCCTCAGCAAAACGAACCTGAATTAATAGAAGTACCCTTAAATAATAAACGGGAGAATATTACCTAGACCTGCATGTTTTTTTGGGACAAACAACATGCAGGTGATTACAGATAAACATATGGAATTCAGTGGATTACGGAACTACGATTAGTCGACGACATATCCTTTTCTATTTAGGTAGTATTGATACCAAATAGATGACTTCTAGCGTTAGAAAGTAGCACCTATAGAGAACTGAATCTGCTGCTCATCATCTTGACCTTCTATTACATTGAAAGGTTTAGCATAGCTGATAGTCAATGGCCCCAATGGTGATAACCATGTAGCCCCTACACCAACTGAGTACTTGATATCACCCGAGTCAAAAGCACCAAAGTCTTTGAACACGTTACCTGCATCAACAAAAGCATTTAACCTGAGACCTTTAATATCCTCAGCAAATGGAGCAGGGAAAGATAGCTCAGCCGTTCCATTCACCACGAACTCACCACCTTCTGCATTATCAAAGCTATCTTTTACACCTAATGTATTCTTTTCAAAACCGCGAACAGAACCGATACCACCCGAGAAGAAGCGTTCAAAGAAAGGCAATTCGTTGCTATCACCATAACCATCACCATAAGAAACACCGCCTTTAATCGCAAAGGTTAACTTCTCGGTAACAGGCCAGTAATTAGCGCCTTTATAGCGGACTTTGTAGTATTCCAAGTCACTACCTGGCAGACCTGCTTCAAAGGCTATACTTTGTCGGCTACCTGTAGTTGGGAAGATAGAACGGTCACGTGTGTCATGTACGTAGCTAACGGTTCCCAAAAGCTCATTATACGTATTGCCATGATTAGCTGGGTCAATGAAGTCTTTAATGAATTGAGGCGTGTTCGTGCCCGCTGTAATTTTACGATGCTCAAAACCTACACTAAATCGCAAGGAGTTTTCCTCACTCAAAGGAATCGTATAATTAAGGTTTGCACCATAGCTATCACTCAGATAGCTTGAAATTAGGTCATCAGTATCTGTATCCGTACGATTGTAATGAACATCGAAACCACGCCCTATGCCGTCAACCGTATGATAAGGATCAAAATAATTCAGACTAAATCGTTTAGTAGCACTACTGTTATTAGCATTAACACCAAGGCTTTTACCAGAACCTAAGAAGTTCTGTTGCTTTAAACCGACGTTAAAAATAACACCCTGACTTTGAGAGAAGCCTACACCCGCAGTAAACTGATTGGATAATTGCTCGGCAACAGTTACTTCCAAATCTATTTGATCTTTAGTCCCTGCAACAGGAACCTGGCTTATTTTTACACTTTGTACATAAGGCAAACGCTGCAAACGTACTTTAGAGCGTTCAACTTTTTGTCTTGAGAACCATGAGCTTTCTAACTGACGCATTTCACGACGATAGACTTCATCACGAGTACGATAATTACCTCTAATATTAATCCTTCGTACGTATACTCTTTTTCCTGGGCTAGACTCGAAGCGAATATTTACAATTTTACCTGCCTCGTCAATTTGCGGGACGATACCAACACGAGCAAAAGCATGTCCACCTTCTG
Organism: Thiotrichaceae bacterium; assembly: GCA_026991755.1. Taxonomy (GTDB): domain Bacteria; phylum Pseudomonadota; class Gammaproteobacteria; order Thiotrichales; family Thiotrichaceae; genus HyVt-477. Next base: position 1,813 of record JALXAX010000042.1, read on the forward strand.
ATACTTTATTTCTTAAGGCTTTACGAGACTCTTCAAGTTTTTTCTGTGAAAAGACTTGTCCCTTACGCATTTTTAATACAGATCTAGCTTGCTCTACAGATACCCCAGGGGCGGCATTCACATCAACATTACCGACGCGATAACGATCACCTTCTTTAATGGCAATGTTTACTGTTATAAATTTCTTATCAGGTGATAAAGTCACTTGCGTATCAGTCACTTCAAACTTCAAAAAACCCTGATCTCGATAAAAAGAAGTCAGCTTATCAATATCACCCACTAGCTTTTCACGTGAATATTTATCTTTATCACTGAAGAATTGATACGACTTTCGAGTACCTGAATCTAACAATTTCAACAATGTTTTTTCAGGGAATGCTTTATTGCCTGAAATTCTTACTTTTCCAATACGTGCATCTGCACCTTCATTGATTTTGATATTTACGGCAACACGACCACGAGCCAGAGTGCTAGTATCTGTGGTGACATTAACTCCATATTTACCACGAGCCAAGTACTGTTGCTTAATTTGATGCTGAATACGTGCTAAAGCTGAACGGTTAAGTGTTTGACCTCTACGAATACCACCACGCTTAAGCGCATCCAGTAACTGTTTTGTTTCAAACAGCTTATTACCGGTAATATTAATCTCACCCACAGCCATTCGCTCGTGGACATTAACAACTAATATATTTCCATTTCTTTGCAAACTAACATCGTCAAAAAGACCTGTCTTATACAACGAACGGACAATATCCGCTGTCATAAAATCTTGATAAGTCTCACCCGCTTTAATGGGTATATTAGCAAGTACGGTTCCAGGATCAACACGTTGAATACCATTGACCTGAATGTCTTTGACAATAAATTTTTCAGCCCATGCAGATTGTGAAAGTGCTAATAAACAGCTTGCTATAGATAGCGAAAGTAAAGATTTTTTCATATTATTTTAGTACTACCAGTAAATACTATGAGACCTTTGCATGAAAGGATGACGAGAGAAAAATGAGCGTAATTTTCTCTATTTTTGCTAAAAAAGAGGGTAATAGCCGAGCTATTGGCCAAGTTTTTAGCAGAAATAGAGGAAATTCAAGCCATTTTAATCCGTCATATCTTTCGTGCAAAGGTCTCACTATAACGATTTGTAAATTAGCTAGCATGCCCATAAACAGAGCATCTAACCAGAAATTACCGATTAATTAATTAATCGTAAAATATCATTGTAAAAAGCGAGCATCATAAAAGCACCCACCATCGCCACACCTAAGCGCATACCATATTCTTGAACGGTCTCCGATACAGGGCTACCTTTAACAAGTTCAACAATATAAAACAACAAGTGGCCACCATCCAATACAGGGATCGGCAATAGATTCATCACACCTAAACTCAGGCTGATAATGGCTAAGAAACCTAAAAAGACAACTAAACCATGGCGTATTGTTTCACCCGCATAAGTAGCAATGGTTACAGGCCCACTGATATGTTTCAGTGAAGCTTGCCCCGTTACTAAACGCCCCATGACTTTTAATGACATGATGGACATATTCCATGTCTCAACAGCACCTTTTTCAAGCGCTTTTAAGGGTGAGTAAGTGACAACGACGTGAAGTTTATCATAGACTTCTTCGCTTAGGTATCCAGCCATAGCAACACCGATCAAACCGCGTTTTACTCCATTAACTTCACCCCATGCAGGTGTAACGGGAATATCAATTTCCTTCTTGCCCTCTTCCAACTTGCGCTCAACGCGAACAATAATCTCAGTGTCTGCACTCTTGCTAATAAAGTCAGAGAAGCTTTTTATTGAGTCAAAGGTTTTTCCGTTAGCTGAAATTAATTTATCACCCGCTTTAAAACCTGCTTTTTCTGCTACTTTCCCAGGCACTACTTGACCTACTGCTGGCAAATAGGGTCTCCACGGAGTTATTCCTGCTTTCTCAAGATGATCACCCTCTTCTTTTAACAAATTAATGTTGGACAGGTTCATCTCACGGAGTGCTGAATTACCGCTCTCATTAGTCACAGTAAAGTTAATTTTATCAGGGTTGGCTAAATATTCATCCAGCATTAACAAACGAGCATCACGAATAGATTTAACCTCAGTGCCATTGATAGCAGTGATGACATCAAGACGCTCAAAACCTGCTTCAGCGGCAGGAGAATTTTCGACCACGCCCCCCACATAGGGTTTTACACCTTCAACTCCCACCATGTAGGTCAACATATAAGCAAAAATAGCAAAAATAAAATTTGCAACAGGCCCTGCTAAAACGATTGCGATACGTTTCCATACGGGCTGTAAATTAAAGGCACGATGCTTGAGTTCTTCAGGCACATCACCTTCACGCTCATCCAGCATTTTTACATAGCCACCGAATGGAATAGCCGCGAGAACATATTCTATTTTATCCTCATCTTTCGAGATATAGGTATAAAGGGGTTTACCAAAACCAACCGAATAGCGCAGAACTTTTACACCCAGTTTACGGGCTACCCAGAAATGACCGTATTCGTGAATGGCAACAAGAATACCAATGGTGACAATAAATGCGCTAAGCGCAATTAGAAAATTCATATTTACCAGACCAACCTTTTTATTTATTCTATTTCGTTAGTTACTATCAGTTACTAGCGCTTTTGAAAACTTATGTAACTGTATAAAAAACACATCATGTTATTTCTGTTGCACCCATAATTCTGAGTACTCACGGCTTGCTAAATCCTGAACCAGTATATCATTTAAGACAGACGGTGTACCTGAGGGTGCTTTTGACATCACCTCTTCAATCAAAATAGGAATGTCTGTGAACGCAATTTTTTTATCAAGAAAAGCAGCTACTGCAATTTCATTGGCTGCATTCAATGCAATACTCGCGCATCCCCCTTGCTGATGCGCTTCGTAAGCAAGACGTAAGCAAGGGAATCGCTGAAAATTTGGCTTTTCAAAGTCCAAACGCCCTACTTCAAAGAAATCTAACTGATCAACACCTGAGGGGATTCTTTCGGGCCAAGCCAATGAATAAGTGATAGGAGTACGCATATCAGGATGACCTAATTGTGCAAGCACTGAACCATCACTGTAAGAAACCATTGAATGGATAGTGCTTTGGGGATGAACAACGACTTGAATTTTGTCATGAGGCACATCAAACAGCCAACATGCTTCAATCACTTCCAGCCCTTTATTCATCATCGTAGCCGAATCAACTGAAATCTTTTGACCCATATCCCAATTAGGATGAGCTACTGCCTCTTCAGGGGTGACCGCGTTAAGAGTCGCTATATCACGAGTTCTGAAGGGACCTCCAGAACCCGTAAGCAATATTTTCTCAACACCCGCCAAATCATGTTGTGCAGGCATACATTGGAAAATGGCATTATGTTCGCTATCTATCGGTAGTAACTCAGCATTATTATCACGAACCGCATCCATAAAGAGCTGACCCGACATAACTAATGCCTCTTTATTAGCTAGCAATACGCGTTTACCTGCGTTTGCTGCTGCAAGTGAAGGTAGAAGACCCGCTGCGCCCACAATAGCTGCCATAACATAATCAACGTCTTGCGAGCTAGAAACCGTCTCTAAGGCATCTGTACCCGCAAGCACCGTGACTTCACTTGCAACGGTACCTTTAAGTTTAGCTTCAAGCTGCTCCGCACAAGAGGCATCTACCATTACGGCATAATCAGGAGTATACGCTACACACTGTTGAAATAGCTTTTCAACATTAGTATGTGCCGTTAATGCATACACATTATAAGCGTTGGGGTGTCGGCTTAATACATCCAACGTACTCACGCCAATAGAGCCTGTTGCACCTAGAATGGTGATATTTTTTTTATTACTATTTATACTACTCATGGTTGCTACAGTCCTTGTAAACCCGCCCAAACTAATCCGCTTGTGAATACAGGTAATGCAGCTAACTGGCTATCCACTCTATCAAGAATTCCACCATGCCCTGGAAGGATGTTTCCACTGTCTTTGAAGCCTGACTCACGCTTCATCATACTAATAAACAAATCCCCCGCAATCGAAACTATAGCGGTTATTTGTGATAGTAATATAAAGTATACCCAAAGATTAGTGGGTACTTGAAAATACCATGCGGCAAGTATTGACCAAACAAAAACACCCACTAAGCCACCCAAAGCACCTTCTACTGTTTTTCCTGGACTAAGCTCAGGGGCAAGCTTATGTTTGCCGAATTTCTTACCCGAAAAATACGCGCCTGTATCAGCAATCACTGTTAATAAAATCAGGTACAACACCCACTGAGGGTTAAAACCATGGAGCTTACCCAGGAACCACCATGCAGAAACTAATACCACAAAGCCCGCCGTTGCAAAAATCCAGGGGCGATGCATAAACAAAGTAGATTCACGTTTATAGGTGATTAATAAAACAAAGGCGATGACCCACCACACTAGTGCAAGGACGATAATGAGTTGATAGAACCAACCATTAAGAAAATAGGCAAAACCCGCCATGACTGCCAGCCCAAGCATATAGAGGTTACGTTTTTTGGGTACATCTTCAAGCAACAATAGTCGCGTCCATTCCCAACCACCAATCGCTATGAGAGGAATAAAAGCAAACATACTAAATTGCCCTTTATCCAAAAACAGGATGGCCGCAACCACTAAGGGCAATAAAATAACAGCCGTAATTACTCGTTGCTTAAGCATTCTGCTCACTCACTATTTGATCGCCAGTCTTGCCAAAACGACGTTGACGCTTGGAAAAAGAACTAATCGCCAGCTTTAATTGTTTTGCATCAAAATCTGGCCACAGCGTATCGGTGAAATAAAACTCAGCATAGGCTAGTTGCCATAACAAAAAGTTACTCACGCGTGTCTCACCACCCGTTCGGATATACAAATCTGGATCGGGGATATTATGGGTACTCACTAAGGCAGATAGCGTTTCTTCATTAATATCATCAATAGAAAGCGTGCCTTCTTTGACTTGTTCGGCTAATTGCTTGCAGGCATTGACGATATCCCATCGTCCACCATAGTTGGCAGCAACTTGCATAGACAAATTAGTACCCTTCGCAGTTAAAGCTTCAACTTGACGCATTTTCTCTTGAAGCTTCTCAGGGAAAGCCGTTGTATTACCTATAAAGCTTAATCGAATTCCATTTTCAGCTAATGACTTAGCTTCACTTTCTAAAGCAGTCATAAATATAGACATTAATGCGCTGACTTCCTCTTTAGGTCGTCTCCAGTTTTCACTGCTAAAAGCGAATAGCGTTAAATACTCAACACCTAGCTTGTCACAAGCTCTGATAGTGCGACGCACGGAGTCCACACCTTTTTTATGCCCATAAGTCCTCGGCAAAAAACGTTTTTTCGCCCACCGACCATTGCCATCCATGACGATAGCAATATGCTTTGGAATGACTATTTTATTTTCTTCCATTTCTTTTTATATCGTAAATACGGTAAATACGCGTTATGAAGGTTAGACTGCCATTAAATCCTTTTCTTTATCAGCCAGTACACCCTCTATTTGTGCAATATATTTATCCGTTAATTTCTGCACGCTATCTTCTGCTTTACGTTGTTCGTCTTCAGATATTTCAGACTCTTTTTCCAGTGCTTTAAAATCTGAATTTGCATCACGACGAATGTTTCGTATGGCGACACGTCCACCTTCTGCTTCTTGTTTAACGATACGCACTAAATCCCTTCTGCGCTCTTCCGTCAATGGAGGTAAAGGTACACGTAACACGTTGCCCGCTGTATTTGGGTTTAAACCAAGATCAGAATTCATAATGGCTTTCTCTACAGGCTTAGCCATCATATCTTCCCATACGGTAATACATAATGTACGCGCATCTTCAGCCGTGATATTGGACACCTGTGAAAGCGGAACTTGGCTACCATAGTAATCCACCTGAATATGATCAAGGATACTAGGGTGAGCACGCCCTGTTCTGATTTTTGTTAATTCGTTTTTTAATGACTCAACACTTTTCTGCATTCTCTCGCTAGCGTCGTCCAATATCTCGTTAATCATACTAATTCCCTTTTCTTTTATAACTCTTTACGTAGTCAATAGTTTTTGTGTACGTAGTTGGTTTAATCCTGAATCAACGTACCTGAAGATTCTCCGCTTATGATAGCCGAAAGCTTGCCCGCTTCAAACAAATTATAAACTTGCATAGGCATATCGTTTTCCCTACAAAGCACGAGTGCTGTTAAGTCCATAACACCCAGTTCTTTTGCAATAGCTTCGGTATAGCTGATTTTATCATAACGTTTAGCATCAGGGTTTTTCTTAGGGTCTGAGTCATAAACACCATCTACTTTGGTGCCTTTTAGTAGAAGCTCCGCATGGATTTCTAAAGCGCGTAAACTAGCCGCCGTGTCCGTAGTGAAATATGGGTTTCCAGAACCTGCCGCCATGATCACAACACGACCTTTTGATAAGTGATTTCTAGCGCGTGATGCTGAGTAGGACTCACATGCTTGATCAAGATTAAGCGCAGACAGCACCATACACTCAACACCTTGTTTAATAATCTGATCTTGCATAGCCAATGAATTCATTACTGTAGCCAACATGCCCATTTGATCCGCACGAGTACGATCAATACCGCTTTGAGCCAGCCCTGCTCCACGGAAAATATTGCCCCCGCCAATGACCAAACCAACTTCCACGCCTTGATTTCTCAGGTCAACAATTTCAGAAGCTACCGATTGAAGCACTTTGGGGTCAATACCAAAGGTATTATCACCCATTAAGGCTTCGCCACTTAGTTTGAGTAAAATTCTTTTGTATTTGATATCTGACATATTATGTATCCCCGCTATTTTGAAATATTAATGCTCAAGGCAACTTTGAATAAAGCACCTCGTATACAAATTTACTAATGCGCACGCATCATACGTTCACTTCTTTTTTACACGAACATCTTTGGTATTCGTTAAGGAAACTCTGATCAAGTCATGAACAGTTTCATATGTCGAGAAATTCAACCCAACTTATTCAGAGACTTCTAAAGATAACGCGCAAAAAAAAGGAGCAACGAATTGCCCCTTTTTTATAAGGATCAGCTCTTAACTAGATCCTTCCATTTGAGCTGCTACTTCAGCTGCAAAATCTTCCTGTTTCTTTTCGATACCATCACCTACTTCGTAACGAACAAATGCTTCAACCTTAGCACCTGCTGCTGCTAGTAGCTTCCCTACTGTCTGGTCTGGGTCTTTAACAAACGCTTGACCTTCTAAGGTGATTTCAGAAAGATACTTACGTATACGACCTGCAACCATTTTTTCGATGATTTCTGCTGGCTTTCCGCTACCTTCAGCTTGAGCAACCAATATCTCTTTTTCCTTCGCTAAATCTTCAGCAGGAACTTGTTCTTCAGAGACACACGTTGGATTACTCGCTGCGATATGCATAGCAACATCTTTACCTAGCTGCTCATCACCACCCGTCATAGAAAGTAAAACACCGATGCGCTCACCGTGTAGATACGAAGAGAGTGCACCTGTTTCAGTTGTCATCATTTCAAAACGACGAATCTGAATATTTTCACCAATTTTGGTGACTAGTGTTGCGCGCGTCTCTTCAACTGTCTCACCGCTTTCAAGAGGTAAAGAAGCTAAGGCTTGAATATCAACAGGCTTATCTGCTAACACTACAGCACCAACTGCTTCAGCAAAACCGAGAAAGCTCGCATCTTTAGCCACAAAATCCGTCTCAGAGTTAACTTCAACGATTGCCCCTTCACGAGCATCATCGTTAATTGCGATTACAATACGACCTTCAGCAGCTATACGACCTGCTTTTTTATCAGCCTTCGCAGCACCATTTTTTCGCATAATCTCGATAGCACCATCCATATCGCCATCAGACTCTACTAACATTTTCTTACACTCCATCATGCCAGCGCCAGTGCGCTCGCGGAGTTCCTTTACCATTGCAGCAGTAATTGCCATGTCATTACCTTTTAATAATCTGTGTAAGATAGCCTTATCAGTTTAAATTAAGCGCTTGCGTCGTTATAGACCAGAACTTCAACCAACCAATAAAGCCATCTAATTGTTAGCTCATTATTTATTATGAACTAAAGTTGATTTGATTTTAAGCTAAAATATTAGCTTTCTGCTTTATCCGTCGTAGCTGGAGCTTCTTCTGCTTTTGCTTCTTCCGATGCAGCAGGAGCTTCTTCTGCTTTCGCCTCTTCTGTAGGCTTCGCCTCAGCTTCGGTTTTCTCGGCAGGTGCTTCAACAGGCTTAGACTCTTTCTCAGCAGCAGCCATCTCCTCAGATGTCCTTGCAGAACTTACGTGAGCTTCAGCAATAGTGTCAGCAACAACGGTAGTGTAAAGCTGAATAGCTCTAATAGCATCATCATTACCAGGGATAATATAATCCAGATAATCAGGATCGTTATTAGTATCAACTACTCCGATAACAGGAATACCTAGCTTACGTGCTTCTTTAACCGCAATCGTTTCATAGCCAACATCTACAATAAACATAGCATCAGGTAGCTTACGCATATCCTTGATTCCGCCCAATGTCTTATCTAGCTTTTCGTGTTCACGCATCAGCATAAGCGCTTCTTTCTTGTTACGCTTTTCCATTGAACCATCAGCCATCATTTTTTCTAGTTCGTGCAAACGACGTACTGATTGCTTAACGGTTTTATAGTTAGTTAACATGCCACCTAACCAACGCTGGTTAACGTAAGGCATTGAACAACGTGCTGCTTCTTCTTTTATGATGTTTTGTGCTGAACGCTTAGTACCAACGAACATCACCTTGCCACCGTTTGCAACCAAACTACCGATGTAGTTTATTGCATCATTAAACATAGGTAATGTTTTTTCTAAGTTGATGATATGAATTTTGTTGCGCTCTCCAAAAATATAGGGAGCCATTTTTGGATTCCAGTAACGAGACTGGTGTCCGAAGTGTACGCCTGCTTCTAGCATTTGACGCATGGTAACTTTAGCCATAATAAACCTTAATTGTATGGGTTAGTCTTCCACGAAATCCCATTTAACAACCCTGTTTCCCTAGCTTATAAAAACCAGTAAAGTAGGCACCCTGCTAAACGTGTCGATCCGTGTGTAGATTTAAAAATAATTTATACTCACATGAATATAAATTGATATTGCGATTTTCGCGTGCGCTTTATACCATGAAGCCCGTTAGCAGACAACATTTATAAACTTAACGCTTGAGGAATCAATGACCATAGCAATTAGAACCGATAACGATATCGCAAAGATGCGCTTAGCAGGACAATTAGCAGCTGACGTCCTTGTCATGATTGAACCTCATATTAAACCAGGCGTTACTACCGATGAGCTTGATAAGATCTGCCACGATTATATCGTCGATGTGCAAGATGCCATTCCTGCTCCACTTAACTACAAGGGCTTTCCTAAATCTATTTGTACCTCTGTGAATCATCAAGTGTGCCATGGCATTCCTAGCAACAAGAAATTAAAAAAGGGCGATATCGTTAATATCGATATCACCGTTATCAAGGATGAGTTTCATGGTGACACCAGTAAAATGTTTCATGTAGGGAAAGCGACTGTACCCGCTAAACGTATTTGTGAAGTAGCCCACAAGGCGATGTATATCGGTATTAGCCAAGTTAAGCCTGGCGCTAAGCTGGGCGATATTGGTAACGCGATCCAAACTTATGTGGAGTCTCAATACGCTTCAGTGGTACGTGAATATTGTGGTCACGGCATTGGTAAAAACTTCCATGAAGAACCACAGGTTTTACATTATGGCAAAGCAGGTACGGGGGTAGAGCTAAAAGAAGGTATGACCTTTACTATCGAACCCATGGTTAATCTTGGTAAGCGAGATATACGCACCCTTCCTGATAAATGGACCGTCGTCACTAAAGACCACAAACTATCCGCACAATGGGAACATACCATACTGGTTACTAAGGACGGTTTCGAAATATTGACGCTACGTGAAGAAGAAGCAAACTGGCAAGATCAGCTATAACCATGACTGAATTGAAATGGGAGTCTGAATTACAGCAGGTCATCGATGCATTGACCCATGCCGACACACTAACTACAGCCGAAATAACTGCACAACTAACCTTGGGCAAAGAGGTTATTAACCAAGCTTTCTATGCACAAGTAGCACAAGCAGATATACAACGGTTGCTAGAAGCTCAAACACGATTAATTGACAGTGTACTGTGCCATTTATGGAAACAGCATTATGTAACCACGCATGACACACAAGCTATCAGCATTGTCGCTGTGGGTGGTTATGGCCGAGCGGAAATGCATCCTTTCTCTGATGTAGACTTACTTATTCTATTAGAAACTGAACCCGATGAAGCCTGCCAAGAAGCCATCTCCAACTTTATCACCCAATTGTGGGATTTAAAGCTGGAAATCGGCCATAGTGTACGCACTATCGAAGAGTGCGCTGAGGTTGCACAAACCGATTTAACGGTTATCACCAATCTTATAGAAGCCCGTTTATTATGCGGTAACTCATCGCTGTTTAAGCGACTAAGTGTCACACTCTCAACCGATCACTTATGGGATAGCGCCAAGTTTTTCCAAGCCAAGCTGGGCGAACAACAAGATCGCTATAAACGCTATGGCGATACCGCCTACCGCGTAGAACCCAATCTCAAAGATGGCCCAGGTGGATTACGCGACATACACATGATCAGCTGGGTCACCAAACGTGAATACGACACCCTGTCGTTACAAGAATTATTCTCACTAAATTTACTCACCAATAAAGAATACGAATCACTTATCTCTAGTCGAGATTTACTATGGAAAGTCCGTTATGCCATGCACTTACTGGCTAACAGAAAAGAAGACCGTTTACTGTTAGAACATCAACGTACGCTCGCCCAACTATTTGGCTATGATAAAGGCACTGACGAGCACAGCAACGAAGCCGTCGAAAAGTTCATGCATCATTACTATCAAACCATCACCAAAATGGAACGCATGAATGAGTTACTGCTAGGCATATTTAGAGAGAAGATTTTACCTGCCACTTCAGATGAACAAACCATCATCATCAATGATTGGTGCAAACTTTGCGGTAACTACTTAACCATCACTAATGACAACATATTTGTAGAGCAACCCCACACTCTATTAGAAGTCTTCTCCATATTGCAGATAACTTCGGGGGTTCGCGGGCTTGCCCCACAAACCATCCGCATGATTCACGCACATTTACATATTATTAATGACAATTATCGCGCCACTAAACAGCATAAACAGATTTTCATGAATATCATGTCTGAATCTCATGGTATTACCTATGTGCTACGTCGCATGAACCGCTATGGCATTCTAGCGGCATGGATACCTGCATTTGCCAATATCGTCGGGCGTATGCAGTTTGATTTATTCCATGCTTATACGGTGGATGATCACACGCTACGCGTTATCCGCATGGTACGTCGCAATAGTGTCCCAAAAGGCGCGGAAGACATGCCTTATGAAAGCCTGATATTCAAGAGCCTACCAGACCCTAAAATACTTTACCTTGCTGCCCTATTCCATGATATTGCAAAAGGCAGAGGCGGAAATCACTCCACCTTGGGCGCAGTTGATGCTTATGAATTCTGCCGCTTTCATGAGATGAATTTTTACGACTCCCACCTGGTTAGTTGGCTAGTAGAAAACCATCTACAACTCAGCATTACCGCACAGCAACAAGATATTAGCGACCCTGATGTTATTCAAGAATTTGCCACAAAGATGCTGGCATCAACTCGCCTGGATTATCTCTACTTACTCACCATTGCTGACATTCGAGGCACTAATGCTAATTTATGGACAGGCTGGAAACACTCACTACTTCAAGGCTTGTATAAAAACACAAGAAGAGTCCTTAAACACAGCCTGCCACCCTCTTCATACAGCGAGCTGGTGGAGCAAAAACGACAATCTATTTTAGAACAATTACCCATCCACGCTATCGATAAAGAAAGCGGCATCCAGTTTTGTGATCGCATGGGTGACGATTATCTACACAACCATTCAGTAGATATTATTCTTTGGCAAATGGCTTATATTCAAACAGAAAGCGTGTATCCACTAATCCAGCTACGCCAAGATGCGAAAAATGACACCTTTGCATTGTTTATCTACACCCATGGGTCTGATGAATTGTTTGCACAAACCACTTTCGTTCTTGGAAAACTTAATATCAATGTCGTCGCAGCCACTATCATGCAAACACCTAATGGCTTTTCTTTAGCAACGCTACACATCATCGGACAGGAAAACCACCCTCTAAGCGATAATGACAACCAGAACTTTTTAATAAGCGCCTTGAGAGACGAGATCACAAAAGAAGAAGAACAAAAACACGAGTACGATTACAAAATACCCCGTGTACTCAAAGCCTTTGAGGTTAAAACTCATATTAAAATAGAACAAGATAGTGAAAAACAACAAACACGAATAACATTAAGAACAATTGACGTTCCAGGGCTACTAGCCAAGCTAAGTCGAGTTTTTTACGAACTAAAATGTCGTGTTGTAGGCGCAAGAATAACCACACTAGGTGAAGAAGCCGAAGATATATTCTATTTGACAGATTTAAATAACCAGCCCATTACCCATAACGACACACTCCAACAACTGCATGACACACTATTGGAGCGGATTGGCGGTATAGAGCAACCGAATCGGGCAACTCAATGAACAAACGAACGTTGTGTGACGTGGTCGATAAAACTCAATAGTCGCCTCTCTGCTATGCAAACATATTTTAGTGACGCTTTTATCGGTTATTGACAACACTAGCTCCTCAAGTACCTTACTCCCTACACCCTCTATGATAATCAGGAACTCCGCCAAAAACGAATCTATGGGATATTCCTACCTATCAAATGTAGACGCCCTACTACAATAATCTTGTTATTGGTCACTGCCATACGAAAATACTCTCAGCTTCAAGATCATCTTTTTCACTACCCTTGGGTTGTTGCCAAGGATGGCGTAGTATTTTCCAACGCAATTCATAATAATCTTGCCATTCGTGTTTAGTCACTGGCTCGACAACTTAAAAACCCTCAGTCATCAAAAATTCACAACAACCACGACAACATCATGAGATACTACCAACAATTAACCATCGATAAATACCTACCATATTGATAATCGTAAACACCAAGTTCTGTGCCGCTATGCCATACGCTCCATTGCGTACACCCCATGCAAGCAAGATAAAACTTGATAGTAGATAGATCACAAAAGCCCAACCACTAAAACTAACATGAAATGCTAGCAATGTTGCCCCTGTTACAGCCAGTATTGAACCACTCCATTCTAGAAGCTTGTTTGTTTGTTGCATGGATTATCCTCATTTAAAGCGGAGTATATGGCCGGAGCACGGCCGCTGGTTTCTGGGCAATAATACTATATGAGACCTTTGCACAAGGAGCCCATAAACCGCTCCGTAAACCCCGTAGCTAATTTTTCAATCAATACCGCAAAAAATAGTTATTTTTCGGGATGTTTCTGCATATAACGGGCTTTTTAGCCACTATTTCCTTTTTTAGGCGCAACTCTGCTGCTAAAGTGAAGCCGCTCGTTTCAAGATGTAAGCCACACAGCTCAGTTCAAATTGCATGCGATTACGAGCCAATCCAGTATAGCGCACTTTACCATGACACAGTGCTGTTTAAGAACACCAAATACCCGTTCAACTATTCATCTCATTCCGCTATGAAATGATTAAAACACTTATCTTCCTCTGTCAAAGAGCGGTTTCTATAGGCGCATTTGATGAGTCTATTTTCTATACGACGTTCTCTCAGCCAGTGTTGAAGCCTTTATTATCTCAAATTTTTAATCCTTGAGGGAGTCTTTCGTGCAAAGGTCTCTAATATCAATTTATCGCTTCTCAAATAATACCTTATATACCCATTTTTTAGATTGTGCCCAACAAGTAAGGTACTCTGCGTGGTTAGTACTTTAACCATAATAAAAATAATAATAATGAACTTCAGGGTATCCCTATATTTATTACTCTTTACACTTCTATCATTCAGTAAAGTGGCTTTTGGCTGGAAATTAGAAGCAGATAAAATGGTGGTAAGTAACACAGCCGGGAACGTATCGACCCATATCAATTTCAGACAAACTTATAGCACACCTCCTCTGGTTTTTACTTTGCCGACTAACACGGGTGGGCAACCTGCGGCTTTACGTGTTACTAATGTTTCTACAACAGGGTTTGATGTTTATTCTGTTGAGGAGGATGGTAGTGATGGGCCACATGCTCAGATGTCGGCTGTCCCTTATTTTGCTATTGAAGCAGGAAGTCATGTTTTCCCTGATGGTACTAAAATTGTTGCAGGTAGTATTAGCACTCAGAGGTTTCAATCAAGGTTAATAGCTGGAGCAAGCTGGGATTCTGTTAGTTTGAGTGGTTTTAGCTCGACTCCTATTGTCTTAGGTCAGATTCAAACGAGAGTTAATGAGCGGACGGATCTTGTTGTGCCCAGTGCTGTTTCCCAACCATGGATGACTACGGCTGTCAGTAATGTAACCTCTTCTGGTTTTGATATTGCCTTGGAACGTTCTGAAACACTAACAGGTACACTTTCGAGCAATGAAACCATTGCTTATCTTGCTATTGATAGTGGCTTAAGTGGCGGTAATCATTACTTTGCTTCTAATAATGCTAATCAGATTGAATATGAAAGCATCCGTTCTAATGATGTTATCCAAGGTTGGGATGATTCTGCGACGGGTTATTCTGTTCCTTTTTCCAAGAGTTATTCAGATCCTATCGCAGTAGCTAACAAGAATACTAGAGATGGCGTTGATGGTGGCTGGTTTAGACGAGTTAATATTGCATCAAATCGTATTGATTTAGTGGTTGATGAAGATACTGCTCATGATTCTGAAAGAAGCCATATTACTGAACGGGGTGGCCTCTTAGTTTTCTCTGAACCCTTTGATACGGAGTTTATTAATAGTGGTCAGGCTGAGATGATCATCAATGAGGTGATGTATAACGAATCGGTTACGGGTGTTAATAATGATGAGTTTATTGAGCTTTATGTAACGGTTGCGGGAGATATTAAGGGTTTTATTATTTCAGACCAGGATAATCATTTTTATTCTTTTCCGTCACAATCAGTCGCTGTGGGTGATTATGTTATTTACCATACGGGAACGGGTACTAATAGTAGCGTTGCGAAGGTTCACCACTACTATCAAGGCATTTTAAATATTTGGAATAACTCAAATGACGATGTTTTATTATTGAAGCCCAGCAATGATGTAACTGCTCTAGCCGATGGGAAATATTTTAATGCAATCCCCTTTGATTATGTGGCTTATGGACGAAACAACGTGGGTAGCAATGTGGATGCGATCCCAACCAGTTTGCTAGGCACAAGTATTACATGGACATATAGCTTTGGAAGCGAGCTTAAAAACGCAATTGATGGCGAGTCCATTTCACTCACACCGAATGCCAACGATAGTAATAAAGCAGCTTGTTGGGAACGAACCACTAGTGATAATGCTAGTGATAATGGCTGTACTGGATATTTATCGACTAAAGATACTAATGCTACTTCCTTCATAAACAGCGAAGCTGAAAATAATAATGCCGCTCCCGTGATCACATTGACAAAGTCTGTCGAAACAAAATACGACCCTTATAATGGTGCGAGTAACCCCAAGGCTATTCCTGGTAGTGTGCTTGAATATATTATATTTGCCAGTAACTCAGGTACTTTAGCCGCTGATAACAATAGTATTACGGTATCTGATTTTATCCCTGCAAATACTAGATTGTGTGTAGCAAATAGTGGTAACTGTTTAGCACCTTATTTTGTAGATGGGTCGCCAAGTAGTAATCTTACCTTGGCTAGTACGCAATATTTTGATAGCGGTGGGGCGGCTTATAGTGCTTCCGCTAGCGCTGATGGCACGGATTCTAATGTAAAGAAACTTAGCGCTTCCATGAATGGGGCTTTTTTACCTCAAACGGGGGCGACTGCACCTAATTTTGAATTGAAGTTTAGGGTGATTGTTGAGTGAGAGGGTGCAAGGACGTGCGACTTTAGTCGCGCCAGTGCCGTTAGTGCAGCTAAAGAGACTGTGCAAGCATTCAAAAATGCATGAATACTTTCACGAGCTCTTTAGTCTCGTCATTGTTAGTTATATTAATGATTTCATATGTATTGGCACATACTCATGGAACCGAGACTTCAGTCTCGGCTTAACGGGGCTGAAGCCCCGTCTCCAGATGTATGTCATTACTTTTGAAACCATTAATAGTTTCTAATTACTGATCATATTCATTCAAATAATTAATAACGATACCGCGCGAGTCAGCGCCCATTTCTGAGTGAACTTTACCTGAGAATTCACCCATTTTTGTCATCATTTCTACCGCTTTTTTTGCTTCCTCATCTTGGCTGTCTGCTGGCGCATTATTCATCATTCCACCTATCATTTTATAATAGCGCTTGCTATCCAAGGTATTCCAAAGGAAGACAGGATTTTCTGATTTAAACGGTTTTAATGCAGGCTTTGTATCGCCTACCATCACATTGAGCAGGTGATCTTTTTGACTTACATAAATTTCTGGGTTCACACCTGTTGGGTTAGGCGGTACAAGCCCTTCTGGTAATTTAACCGCAGTGCCATCTTTGGGAAGGCTAATCGTTGCAAAGGCGGGGTTCACCATTCCTAACATTTGTAATAATGCGCCTGGCTCATCCGCGAATACAGATGCATAGAAATCAACTTTTTCTGGCTTCCCGTTTGTACCCATTTTTAGATCATTGACCGCCACATAAAGGGCTTTAAACTGCCCTACTCCCATCATCGTTGCCATTGTAAAACCGCCCATCGCTTTGCGAACTTCAGCAGCTTGTACAGCATCACAATGTACTTCTTCAGCCGTACTGATTAGGAATTTAGTGTACTGAGTTAAACCGTCTCTTAGTTTTCCAAAATTAACATTCAAACCAAGGTCAAACACTGGGTTGGCTGCACGTTGCATTCCATCTAGTGAGTTAGGGATAGCAGCTATAGCCGAGCTAACGGTAGGACTTGTTTTAAGTACGACTTCGTAGCCTACTGCATTTTTGGTGAATTCTTTAATCCCAACCACTGCTTCTGGGACATGATCAAGATGACGCCCTACTAATGCAGAACACGCTTTAAACGACGCTTCATCAAATTTCACCCCTTTATCAAGTGCATCGGCTTTGGCTTCTTCTAAGATAAAGCCCTCTGCGGTATCCGCAACTTTCTTTAAGTTGATGTAGCCATCTCCGTAGCCTTTATATTTATTCTCGGCCAAAAAGCTATTCCAGCTAGCTACGTTATAGCTAGTTTCAGGTTTTACTTTTCCCGTTAAGTGATCCATTACAGCTTGTCGTTTATCAGGTGTGAAAACGCCTAATGCAACCTGTTTTTCAAGTAAGGTAATGATCAGACCGCCTTCTTCTTTACTGTCTGATTTACCACCTAGCTCTATGCAATCGTAGTCACCACATTTCTGCCATTCTACGCTATACCCTGATGATTTCTCCGCTCTAGCAATGGTTGCTTTAATCGCGTCTTTATTGGTGATTTCATAACGCATAATAGGTGCAAGGTCGACACCATATAAAGCACTATGCCCATCAACCTTTATACCAATATTGGCGATTTTATCGGTACTCATATTTGCCGCTAGATCTTCTAGCAGTGCGATAAAGAAATCGTTAGTTTTATCTTCGACAGCTGCGCCATTTGCTGAAACCTGACTAGTTTCATCTTGCTTAGCCTCTGTACTGCTATCGGTTTCTGTTCCTGCTGCTGGTTTGCTATCTTCTGTTTTTGCGTCCTTCAACATCTCCAACCACAGTGATAAAGCCTGCTTTGAACGTGCAAGGTGAACGGCTAAGATATCTTCAGGTATGATTTTCTTATTAGCTAGCAAATAAGCAGTATCCGCTGGGATATTCGAAAGCAACTGTTCAAAACCCGCATCGGCCGTTGTATGTTGGCTTACTACCTCTCCTGCTTTACCAGTAGATTCTGTCGTAGCTTCTTCATTTTTATTATCACTACACGAAGCTAGAGAAATCGCGAGTGCTAAAGCGGTCATTGAGCTTTTCATTAGTTTCATTTGCAAACCCTTATATTATTGATTAATTTTAGTTGATTAGAACAATAGCCAGATGAATCATCACTGAATTTACTTTAAATTCAGTGATTAAAGGAGGCTCCAAAGAGACTGTGAAAGTATTCAAAAAATACTGTTTGTAGGGTGTGCTGAGGTACGAAGCGCACCATAGTGCATGATAAACGGTGCGCCTCCTCCGTCGGCACACCCTACCTATGAATACTTTCACAGCCTCTAAACCAACACTTCAGATAACTGACTACTAAAGACTGATTAAGGAACGCGCATAAAATAACTTCGACACTCTAACTTGCCTTATTGTCCCATATTGAATGATCTAAAATCGTTGCGTAGAGTGACTATGCGCCTGCTAAAGCTTCTAAGTTTCGCTAAAGCTCAGCTAAGTTTTTAGATCATCCAATCTGGAACAATAATTCTGCGTTAAAGCTGTCGAAGTTATTTCACGCACGTTCCTTAGTTTAGTACAAATTTACACATCACAATTAGTAAGAAGTGCTTTATCGAGCTATATCAAATAAATCACAAAGCATAACCTCTATTCATGATCTATAATTTACTCTAAGAACAACTAATAAATGATTGACAATATGAATCTTTACTTCATATTTAAATATTAGAGGAACGGGCTATCTTTATGAAATCCACTACATTTTTTTATTTTTCATTGCTTGCCATAACAACACTTAGCAGTTGTGCTATTGACAAGGGTTTTGTTGCTCGTGATTGGTCTAATAATCTTAGAGAGCTTAATATTCAACCTATTTTTCCCCCACGAGAAGATGTGCAAGTGGGCGATGTTTACCTGTTACCCTATTCTCCCAACTCAGAAAAAAAGGATAGTAATAAGAAAAAAGAGTTTGCCTCTATTGGTACTTGGATCAACTCCATTAATTTAACTAAAGAACTAAATGACCACTATAGCCAGCGCCCTGATTTCCCTAAAACCACACATAATAAAGATACTTCTACCATGATGGAGCGGCAGCCTACTTCCTCAGGTAACTTATTTTCAGGTGGTGAGGTGAATCGTTTGAAAATGGTCTTGTTACCTACTTTTTTTAAAGCTGAAGTCAGTTCGTTTGATGCAGCTTCATTAATCCCATCTAGTGCTTTAAAGGGTTTAGGTATTGCAGCTGAAAATATTAAAAAGGCTTATGTGACTATTTCATCTGCCTCGTCTTATGGAATACCCGTGGCTAAGCTGAAGGGTACCTTATTTGAGAAAGGTCAGCTCTGTATAAACAAAGCAACAGGAATGGATCTTCGTAACTTAAAATTCACGGTAGACAAAACAGAGAGTGCTAACAAGCACACTAAACAAGCCATGCTTATTATTGTTACTGAAGTCTTTTACGCACGTACGCTAAAGGTGCAATTATCACTAGATAAAAGCATCGCAGCAGGGAACAATAATCAAAGTGAGACATCCCCTCAGGAAACAACAAAATCGGCAAGTGCAGGAACAAAAAATGCGAAAAACAACCATCTTGTTGCGGAAGAGAACCTCGCTCGCATAAAACAGAAAACGTTAATTACCCCAGGGGTTAGTGTCAATGTTGGCTCATCAGCCCATGGCTCAGTTAGTGTAGATCGAACCTTTGAACGACCAATTGCTATCGGCTTTAGAGGTATCCGACAGGTGATTGCTCTTGATAGCTCATCAGGTACTGATGCTTGTCAAACCACTAATACCTCCTCTGCTAATGCAGGTGGGGATGTTGGAACACTGTCTAGCAAACCTGGGAATAAGTGAGTGTGATACTGGTCACATTCAAACCACCTTCTTTTCTACTATAATCATCCACATTGCTGACCCATATCAGCAATGTGCTTTAGGCCTGCCCCAACTTATTACGTATTTTAGCGCGCGCCTTAAGCACTTTTTCAACTATATGAGACCTTTGCACGAAAGGATGACAAGAAAAAAGAACGTAACTTTCCCTATCTTGCCTAGAAATGAAGGTAATTGCCGAGCTATTGGCTAATTTTTTAGACAAGATGGGGGGAATTCAAGCCTTTTTTATTCATTAGATTTTTCCTACAAAGGTCTCTCTATAACCTGAATCTGTGACTTCAATGCGGATAATAGGGGATAAGAGATTGGTTTAGCACGGGATTTTAAAAAATCTTAGCTTCACCCTTCGTTAAGCGGGCATTTTTTAAACCCGTGATAAATCAATATCTTATTTCCTATGCCGTAGTGAAGTCACTGATTCAGGTATAAATAATGATAAATTCAAAGGAGCAAAGGATGGCAATTTCAAAAAGCCTATTTTTAAGTATTGCACTATGTAGCACTGTTTTGACAGCAGGATGTACGGCTAACTCAGCAAGCACTGAAACAGCAAAACGCTTTTCATCTAAAACCGTAGGGAGTGATACGGTACTCACAGATAGTACAACAGGTTTAACATGGACCAATAGCGCACAAGGCTGTAAGCCCTTATTTGGTGATGATCCTGCACAAACACTTACAAAAGCAACCAACTTTTGTGCTGATCTTTCTTTCGCTGGGCATAGTGATTGGCGACTTGCAACCGTTAAAGAAATGACCGAGCTAGAAACAAAAACCGATGCGAACGGTATTTCGCTTTTTTATAAGAACCCTAAATGCGCTCGTGTATTAGCAGTTAAAAGCGACAAAAGTCTTACTTCTATTAGCACCACTAACAAAGGGCCAGCAGGAAGAGATGTAGGCAATATTTACCCTGCAGGTACTCGCTGTGTAAGAGGAAAATAATTAATGAGACCTTTGCATGAAAGAATGGCGAGAGAAAAATGAGCGTAATTTCAATCCGTCATATCTCTCGTGCAAAGGTCGCATTTTATATGTATAGCTACTCCCCTTGATACTTGGTTGAATTTCAAGGGAGGCTACCTCTCTATCAAACCACCCTCATTTCTTGCAAAGTGCCTCTCTACAACTTTGCTTTTTGGGCACACTCTTTTCCCTTCCTTAGACTTGGCTCTTTGCTCTTAGGACTCGTCCTCTAATTGGATTCTTTTTTCACAGCAAACAAACCTTTTGGAACTTTTGTTTGTTAGATGTACTCTGACAAGTGAGTGTTGCAAAAAACCGACATTCATTTTCTAAAAAACCAGTAAATAAGTTGGGCTGCTGAACCTTGTTGTGAGGACTTGTTTAAAATCAGGTACGACTTGGTCAATACATACTTGCTTTTTTGCAACAGTTTAATTTATACCTATTAAAATAATGGAGACTATTATGAATATAAAAACACTGACAACTCTTAGTGCAACATTCCTTTTATCCGCAATACTCGCGCCTTCTGTATCCGCACATAATGGCGACTATCTGACTGATTCATTGGGAAATGCTGTTAAAGATAGTTCTGGAAAGTGTGTAAAGGCTGTATTGGGTAACATGGTTGATGGCTGTGGCACTCCTGCTCCTCAACCAGAGCCTGTTGCCGTAGCAGCTCCTGCGCCAGCTCCCGTTTTTGCGCCAGCTCCACCACCTAGGCCCAAGCCTATTGTACGCCCAGCACCTGCTCCCAAAGTACATGTACTTAACTTAAATGAATCAGGTGGTTCTAACTTTGCAACAAATAGTGCAAAACTTAGTAGTAAAGCGCAACATCAACTCACCGCTTTTGCAAACAAGGTAAAAGCTTCTAGAGTATCGCCTTCTAGTGTCACTATTATTGGCCATACAGATAGCCGAGGCTCTAAAGCTCACAACCAGGCATTATCGGTTAGACGTGCTCAATCGGTGGCTAGCTTCCTTTCTAGTAAAGGTATTAGCCATGGCGTTATGCATATAGGTGGTAGAGGCGAAACTCAACCCGCTGCAAGCAATAAGACTAAAACAGGTCGTGCTGCAAACCGTCGGGTATCTATTACTGTTAAAGGTCAACGCCGTATAACACGATAGTAGCCACTTATTTCACGTTGATAATTCACCATAAATATCAGCTGAAATATACAATAAAGGCCAGATGATTTCTGGCCTTTTATTTGTCTGCTATTTATTGAACTGGCACTAAGGAGTTACACCTAAGTAAAGGAGCCTCTGAACAAGTCATGACTCGTTTTTCTGAGGCTATAATTCGCCAGTTTTTCGCTATAAAAATAACCAATAGCTACTGCTATTGCTAATTTTTCTATCAAAAACCTGACAAATTCTATCTCACAGAAATTCCGATCAGAGTTATTCAGAGGCTCCTAAAGCGACCTATACAGCTATGTTTTCGTCAACACATCTTCTCTGAGTTTTTTAACATCCAAACGTTGCAACAACTCCGGAATATTAGGAAACAAAGCATAATGGAAACCATAGCCACCATATTTTAGCTCGTTAATTGCCTTCTCTTTACTCCAATTCTGGAACACCATTCGATAAGCCGCAACCACTGTTCCTGTTCTATCAGA
>JALXAX010000043.1:0-240 GCA_026991755.1 Thiotrichaceae bacterium
TATCTACATTCATTTGTAACTGATGTTGTTCACGATTTTTGCTGGTGATAGTTCCTCGTAACCGGTAACGACCTGGGGGTAAATCAACCGTGTTGACTACCAAGGTATTTTTTGCGCCTGTTTGTGCGGTGATTCCATTACCATCAAAAACCCAGTAATAACGTGCATCTTCATAATTGGCATCAAGACTGAAAGTGACAATATCTCCTGCGGTTATAATATCCTTGTCTTTTACAATAG
>JALXAX010000043.1:250-2151 GCA_026991755.1 Thiotrichaceae bacterium
TAGTGGGTTTATGTGATAGGAAATCAGCAGTGCTTATTGTCGGGATTTCAGCAGTAGCTCCCGTATCTGTTGCGGAGGTTTCGACTGCTTCTAACACCGTAAAATTAACACTACCGTTAGACGCCGTGCCATTTTTATCTGTGACGGTAAATACCAGTCGGTATTCACCTTTATCAAGCTTGCCTGTATCTATGGTACGACTTTTGCCTTTGCCAGTTCCGAGGTTTGAATGTCCACTAATTGACCAGCGGAAGGTGTAGCTGCCATCATTGTATTTTGATCCTTCCCTGAAGAAGAATTTGATTTTTTTACCTTTGGCTAGGGATTGCGAGGGAGTAACACGCAGGCCTTCTTTCAGGAATCGCGTACTACCCCATGTTCCCTCTGGAATAACTGCCTTCGGTTTACTTTGCTCAGCGATCTGAACAGATTTTTCCTTTATATTGTAATAGGCAATAACCCGTTGCATATGCCCGTCTTTTGTAACATCACAAAAGATTCGATATTTGTCTTTAACCGCCAAATCTATGGTTTTGATGGTGTAGCTGTTATTTTTACCAATGGCTAAATCAGTATTAACAGCTGTCCATTTGTAGCTATAAGCGGCATCATCATTAAAAGGTGAAGCCAGGGATAGCTGAATATCTTCGCCTTGTGGAACGCTTAGTGAAGGTGCGACGCGTAAAGCGGCTTTTAGCTCATTATCTTTGGGGAGACTCCATATTTCACTGGCTTTTGGGGCGACAGGTTTGGTTTGATTTGTTGCTGTTTGGGCTGAATCAGTGGGTTCTTCTGCTTCAGTAACATTAAAACGAATAATCACCCGTTCTGTTTTCTCACCTGTTTTACTTACGGTACAATTCACACGGTTATCACCAAGGGCGAGTGTCTTACTGGAAATACTGT
Source organism: Thiotrichaceae bacterium (assembly GCA_026991755.1). Classification (GTDB taxonomy): domain Bacteria; phylum Pseudomonadota; class Gammaproteobacteria; order Thiotrichales; family Thiotrichaceae; genus HyVt-477. The sequence continues at coordinate 1,157 of JALXAX010000043.1, forward strand.
AATAAGTCTCTGCGCCTTCCTTTGGTGTAACGGTATTATTTTCAAGCACACTCCATTTAAAGGTATAGCCCTGCCTGTATTTGGAGTCGTCTTTAAAATCAAAATAAAAGGCTATTGGCTTGCCTTGCGAAATGCTGAGATCAGGTGCAATTCTAACCGCTTTTGCCAGTTCTTTGTCGGCATCACTGCTATAGGCATCTCCCGCTTTGGGTGTTTTGCCATTTTCCGGTTTTTGTGTGGTGGTATTTGACTGATGTTCAAACAAGTGACGGTAAGGGTTATTGGTATCGTTTAAATTCTCATCGGCAAAATAGCTTGCAGGCATAAGATAATGTAAATACGCCTTGCGATGGATATTCAGGGTTCTGCCCAGATTATACAGTGGTTCTGGTTTACCGTGTTTTATGGCGATGCACTTCATGGCAAAGCTGCGAATAGCGGTTTCCTGTAACTCGGGCAAGCGCATATTCATGCGTGTGCTGTCTTCGCTGGCTAGTAATTTCCTGGCTTCATTGAGCATATACCGTATTCCAAATTCTTTAGGGTCTTTTTGCTCAGGGCTAATATTGGGTAATTCAAATAGCTTGCCATCGATTCTATCTGCCTCAGGGGTACGAACGCCTGTGCTGTATTCTTTATAGCGACGGTTTACCCACTTTTTCATTTGCTGATATTCTGTCGACATATTTTGCTTAAAGTCTGCCAGTGTCCACGTAGTGTAATCACGAAAATAACTGGGATAATCAAAGTCTTTCAAGCCCAGCGTAAAGCGCACAAATTTATCGGGGATTTTTCCCCGATAGTCACTCACGGTCATATCTTCTGGCTGGCTTTGCCCTGTGAGGTAGCGTTTATTGTCGGATTGGGTAATGGGATCGTAGTTATAGCCCGTGCCTTCTTTAAAGCCTAAAATATACACCATACCATCGTCCGCCATATTGCCACCAATACGGAAGGGATAGAGGGCAATTTCCGGGACGACGCTACCTGCTTGT
>JALXAX010000044.1 GCA_026991755.1 Thiotrichaceae bacterium
AAAATGAGCGTAATTTTCTCTATTTTTGCTAAAAAAGAGGGTAATAGCCGAGCTATTGGCCGAATTTTTAGCAGAAATAGAGGAAATTCAAGCCATTTTTATCCGTCATATCTTTCGTGCAAAGGTCACTCCATGTATTAATAGGGTTCTAAGGTGGCGATTTCCCCGTTTACTGATCCCCAGCAGTACAGGTCTACCTCCTGTTGTATGTTGTTTGGGTACAATACCTAAGCTGGCCGCATAATCTCGTCCTTTTCGGTAACCTGTTCCATCCCCCAAATCAGAGGCAACAGCGGTAGCCGTCATTGGCCCTACTCCAGGGACTTTTTAAATATCGGCGGCTCCGCTCGTTTTCTTTGCTAGGCTGTTGAATATGTTTGTCATATTTCTTTACATTATCATCCAGCTGACTTCTCAATGTGTGTACTAGCTAAATATCCTGCTGTTCTATTGTTTTTATTCTCACTACTCGTTTGTTCGGGCGGGTTACGGCATCGAAAATAGCGGATGCTTCATTAAAGTCTGTTTTATTTCCTACCACAAAACCTTTGACATCGCGGGTATTAAGTAAAATAGCCTCATGTCCCAGTTTTGTTAGCTCTCTTTCCCAGTGGTGAGCACTTCCCCAAGCTTCTATGTCTATGAGGCTCGCTGGATAATTTACAAAAAACCTTTATAACTGTGCTCGTTTTAACTTTTTCTTGATAATTTTTCCATCGCGATCATGTGTATATAAGTGGAAAATCAGGGCTGTTGAATGCTAGGAATCTGTTCATGGAATAGACAAAGTTCCCTCCACTTAGCAGGGGAGGGTTAGGGAGGGGGTAGATAGTCTGATAAAAAAGACGACCTTAGAACATCTCCCCCCTCCCCAGCCCTCCCCCAAAGGGGAGAGGGAGCTTATTTCATTTAGCATTGAACAGCCCTGGTTGTAGGGGGTTAAAAAGCCATTGCCTTACATCAAGTCCAATTCATTATGTATGTATCATAATCCTTTACAATAAGGTCTCGTAAGAGTTTCATCCTTGCCATTAGCGTTATTAAAAAAGACACAAAATATGAATAATTTACATTATCTATTTCTCTTTATAGGCATTAATCTATTTAACATAGCTCAGGCTAATTCCCCCATTAAAGTGCATGGGCGGATTCAGCTAGGTGTAATTTATAATGACAACTCTTCTGAAAATGTTTTTCCAACAGGCTTCCTTAATTTTGATGAAGGGATCAACCTTAACCGAGCCGATTTAATCGTCGAAAAGCCCATCAAATCTAATATCAAACCAAGAGTGGGACCTTTTCCAGGACCTAAACCCCAGTTTTCTGATGTGGGTTTTCAAATAGACACGCGATATGGCAAGGATGCTGCCATTACCTTTGGCTTCGATGATGAAAATCGCAATAAAGACCATGACCATAAACTGTTGATGCAGCAATGGTATCTAAAAGGCTATCAACCTTGGGGGGATGGCTTTTCCTACATAGTGGGTAGTTGGTTTACTCCTATAGGGCTTGAAATAGGCGCACCTGTTGATCCTCCTAGTGGTTTTTATTCACATAGTTATGCGTTCACCTATCAACCTTCAAAACATGTGGGGGCTTTAGGGGCGTTGAAATTACCCATAAATAAAGAAAAAGGTCTGTTCTCAGTGGGACTAGGGCTTGTCCAAGGTTGGAATAATTTACAGGATAATAATGATGACAAAACCTTGTTGTTTGATGTGCGCTGGCGCAGTCCTGATTTTAAAACATGGCTAGACTTTGAAAACATTGTTGGTAACGAACAGTCAGAAGATGGCGTTACGGATCAAACCAGACCTTTTAATGCAGTAAGCAGTTCGGGTGAAAAACTTTTACGCCATATGCATACGCTAACGCTAACTCATCGTTTTGATAAGAAAAAACGTATGGCACTTAATGCTATTTATGGAGCGCAAGAAGGCGGTGATGTAGCCGCTGATAGCAACAACCCTCCTGGATTTTTGATTACAGAAGACAGTGATTGGTATGGTGTAAACGCAAGTTATTTCAATCGTTTTCGATCCAATATGCAGCTAGGGCTAAGAGCAGAATGGCTACGTGATGATGAAGGCGCACATGCCCTGTTACCTGAGGGCGACTACTATGCAGCCACTGCCAATATATCGTGGTGGCCTACTAAAAAACTTCGAATTCGACCAGAAATACGCTATGACCGTTATGAGGGTGCTGGCAAGCCCTTTGGTGGAAAAGTACCTACTATATTTTTTGGTACAGAAGATGAACAATGGACAACGTCCGTTGATGCCACTTGGTTTTATGGCAATCACTAATGAACACTTATAATTCAGGTTTAACCAAATTTACTATTTGCTCTTTCGACAAAAGAATTGACCAAAGTATTAGCGATTTGATCAAAAATACTGCCGATTACTTTATCGACTAGCAGGCTTGAAAACTCATAGTCCAGATCCAGAGAGATTTTGCAGGCCAACCCATCAATATCATCGAAACGCCAGAAACCCTTTAAATATTTAAAAGGGCCTTCTATTAGTTTAATTTCGATTAAATGAGGTTTATGTAAGATATTACGAGTTGTAAACGCTTTATTAACCATGCCTTTAGACATAGTTACCGTGCCATCAACTACATTATCTATACGCTCCAACTCCTTGGAGTACCCACACCAAGGCAGAAACTCAGAATAATGATCAACATCATCCACAATGCTAAACATTTGCTCTGTAGTGAAAGGTACTAGTGCACTTCGATTTATTGTTGGCATGGAATTAATCCTCTTACAATAATAAGGGGATTGTTAGTAATAAATTACGGTGATTTGACACAAATCACTCCTTTCTAGTGATTCTAAGGTTTAAGTACCTTAACCCGTAAAGCCCCTGCAGAGCCTAATTCCTCACTAGTTTGCGCGCCAGCTTGTCGCATTTGCGTAGCTATACCACGCAAGCCTTTCGATAAGGCAATATCCAGCGGTGTCTGACGGCGATCATTCGCCACATTAATTTTTGCACCTCGTTTAATCAGAGCTTGAGCTATTTGTACCCTACGCCAATAAAGCGCATCAAACAGTGGTGTGTCACCCTCAATATCCACGGTATTTGGGTTCGCCCCAGCTTGTAGCATAATCTGTGTAATAGGCAGATTTTTCTCCATCACAGCAAGGTGTAGAGCTGTACGCCCGCTGTTATTGGTTAGGTTCAAGTTGGGCTTGTGTTGCATTAACAGATTAACCATTGCCAAATGTTTTTTCTCTGCCGCCAAATGCAGTGGTGTTTCTTTTATGCTATTTCTGGCGTTGACGTTTGCACCTTTTTGTAGCAACAGGCGCATCATATTTAAATCGACTTTCTCGGTGGCAATATGCAAGGCAGTATCTTGATAATGATTACCTTCATTCACATCGGCGCCCGCATTAAGCAGTAATTTCATCAGTGGAATGTTTACCTGTTGTACTGCCCGAATTAGCGGTGTGCTATTGTTATTATCTTTAGCATTTATATCAGCCCTTGCTTTAATTAACAGTTTCACGAATGACAAATCTTTTTTATTCATAGCTATATTTAACGGTGTGCGACCGCGGCTATCTTTTACATTAACCTGCGCTCCTGCTCCGACCAACACACGCGACATAGCGAGCTTGCTGTCTCTAATGGCAATCTGAAAGGGTGTTTCATCGGCATCATTCTTTTCATTGACCTTCGCTCCTGCGTTTAGTAACAGCTTGGCGATTTCGGGCTTATCTTCCCTGACAGCAATGTGCAATAGCGTATCTTTACGATAGTCCTTTTCGTGGATATTGGCTTTGTATTGAATTAAAAGCTTAGTAAGAGAAGTGTCTTTTTTATGAATAGCGATATGAATAGGTGTGCGCTTACCCGCATCTTTAGCATTTACATCAGCTCTGCCATCCAGCAAAGCCTTAGCTTGCTCGTACTGTTCATTACCAATAGCACGATGCAATAAGGTGCTACCTGCATACTCGATGTTAGGATTTGCTCCCAGCTTAAGTAAAAACTTAATGGTTTCCACATCATTCTTATCCGCAGCCAAGTACAACGGAGCGCGCTGACTTTTAGGGTTAAGATCAGCACCGTATTGCACCAACATGCGCAAAGCACGTGCATCTTTTTTCGCGATGGCTTTGGCTAAAAAAGGTTGATGGTTCATTTTTTTGCGCTTTTTAGCGTGGCGCAATAATGATTCCAGTAAATGATAATTAGTCGGCTCGCTCTCTAAAGGTGCATAGAGCATGGATGAAAAATTTGCTAGCTGGTCAACATCCTTGCCTTTATTAATAAACAGGTCAGCCATTTTCCATTTGCCCAGGCGCATCAATGAAGGTAGTAGTTGATTCCCTTGATAATGAATCGCACGAGGCTCTATTGACAATAATTGCTGGGCTTTTTGTACATTATTCTCTTTAACTGCCATTTCTAGCACCAAACCGACGGAAACAATCTTAGCGCGTTCTTTAAATGGCAAAAGCAAGTACGAGGCAGGATAGTTATTAGCAAAGTAGGTGTTTTCTATGCGATGCTTAAAATAACCCGCAGCAGGGTTAGCACCCTGTTGCATTAGCCACTTTACCATGCGCGCATTATTTTGTGAGAGTGCAATATCGTAAGCCGTGCCACTGGCATATTGATAGCGCTTGTTACCCGCTAAAAAAGGGTTTACTTTATCAGCCCGAACACTAACGCGATCAATCACCACTCGATTCTGCGAGCGGTAATCAATCGGCACACCTTGCTGTAACAATTGCTTTGCCAAAGCATCGTTACCCTTAGCCACCGCTAAAAGAAACTGATCCGCAAGAGGAAAGGCGCTATCAGGGCAAGAGGCAGATTTACCTGCACCTCTTACACCACAAACTGCATTAGGTTTTTTAGTCGCCACAATCAAAATAGCAGCGCTTTCTAGTTCGCTGATGCCATCATCAGCGTAACTGGGTAACAGGCTGGCTGAAAAAAACAAACAGAGTAATACAAGAGATTTTAATACACAGGGAGAGTGATTCATCAGTTCCTTCTTATTGATTTCATTCTTAATAGGACTATAGGATAGTTCGTTATTAAGGAATTTTCACAACTGATGAATGAGGTCGGGAATATGTTTGAGTTTGCGAAACACGGGATTGTTTGAGGGGTTGACCCGTGTTTCATTCGTCAACACAGCTATAGCTACTGTGCTGGGTTTTATAAGTAGGCTAAGGATTACTTCAAAAAACCTAGCAACGCATGAGCTTGTTCAGCTGCTTTCTTCCCAGAATCCGTTAAATAACCACCATCAACTTGTGTAATCAGGTCTTTATCAAACAGTCGCTTAATAGCTGAGATAGTTTCAGTTTTGGCATTACTGTGGGCTTTGATGCCATCTAAGGGGTTTTGAATATCGAATAGGAGGAGTGAGTTAATTTCTTCAAACTGTTCTGCGGTGTATTTCATAAGGTGCATCCTTTGCCAGTGAATAGATTTAAATAGATAGACACATGGTACATCAGGTTGACGAAAATTACCGTGCTATTAGGTTAAGAAACTCTTCTCTAGTGCGTGGATTATCCCGAAAAGCACCTAGCATCATGGATGAAATAGTCCATGAGTTTTGCTTTTGCACACCGCGCATCATCATGCAAAAATGTTGTGCTTCAATCACTACGCCTACGCCCGATGCACCTGTTACGGTTTGAATAGCTTCGGCAATTTGCTTGGTCATATTTTCCTGAATTTGTAAGCGTCTTGCGTACATGTCGGTAATACGGGCAATTTTTGATAAGCCGATAACTTTGCCTTGCGGTAAATAAGCTACATGCACTTTGCCCACAAAAGGCAGTAGATGATGCTCACATAAAGAATAAAGCTCAATGTCTTTGACGATGACCATTTCATCATTATCCGATTCAAATACGGCACCGTTGAGTACGGTTTCTAGATCTTGCTCGTAGCCTTGGGTGAGGAAGTCGAAGGCTTTAGCGGCGCGCTCTGGGGTTTTTAATAGACCATCACGGGTTATATCTTCACCGATATTACTGATGATTCCTGAATAATGCTTGCTTGACTCCATGGGCTTTCCTTGTGGCTTAGTTGGGTACAAGCGGGGTTTATTATTAGTAGAGGCGCTGCTTGCAGGGCTAGTTTAGTAGATTCACTATTTATTACCTAATTCACTTATATCTGAATCCATGACCACCATTTGCTCTATAGCCTGAATCTGTGACTTCACTACGTCACAGTGAAGCTAATTACCACAATAGCTTCTTCTTTTATAAGGTGGGATTTAACTGAGATTCAATTAGCTTTAACCTAAAATCCTCAGTTAGACAGCCTATAGAGTGATTCTCTTCGGCTGAATGGCGTAGTAAAAAAAGGAATTAATGGTTGATCCTTAATGAGTTTTTTTACATAGTCAGTCAGTCGAAGAGGGTTGCTCTATAGGCTGTAGCGTCTTCACTCTATAAGTGAAGGTAGATAAAGCTACTTACTTTAATGCTATCAATAATTTATTTAATATTGGAAGCGGTTAACTGAGGAATTTAGGTTTAATCAACAATCTATCTAAATGATTCGCAAAGTTCTGACGATCCTTTTGATTCAGTGCAGCGGGGCCGCCTGTATTTACGCCTGTCTCGCGCAAGGTTTCCATAAAGTTACGCATACTTAAACGTGTTTTAATGGTTTCGGGTGAATACATCTCACCGCGCGGGCTAAGAGCTTGGCCGCCTTTTTCAATAATTTCGGCAGCTAGCGGAATGTCACTAGTGATGACTAAATCATTATCTTCAAGGCGCTTAACGATTTCATTATCAGCCACATCAAAGCCTGATGGCACATGCATAAACTGAATGTGTTTTGAAGGGGGTATGCGCATCGCATGATTAGCAACGAGTGTTGTTTTGGTTTGTGTACGCTCAGCTGCGCGAAATATGATTTCTTTAATCACCGCAGGACAGGCATCTGCATCTACCCAAATTTTCATTTCCGATTTCCCTTTGTTTGAGTGAGCTAGTACTCCAACAAGTTAGGTTTGATGAATACAGCGAGTCATGAAGTGGTTAGCCGCTAGGCGCGTCTTGCAGGGAATGGTTGTTCCCTTCACAAAAGGCGCAACAACGCGGATGACCGCTTCATGACTCGCCCGAAGGGAGCAACCCAAAGCACTCAATGCTACGTTATGGGTCTTGCCAAGGGAACAACCATTGCCTGCAACCCATGCCTTGTCTTGAGCGCTTTGGATTGCTCTGTATCCATCAAACCTAAGTTGATGGAGTACTAGAGACCTTTGCACGAAAGATATGACGGATAAAAATGGCTTGAATTTCCTCTATTTCTGCTAAAAATTCGGCCAATAGCTCGGCTATTACCCTCTTTTTTAGCAAAAATAGAGAA
>JALXAX010000045.1 GCA_026991755.1 Thiotrichaceae bacterium
ATAGTCTGATAAAAAAGACGACCTTAGAACATCTCCCCCCTCCCCAGCCCTCCCCCCAAAGGGGAGAGGGAGCTTATTTCATTTAGCATTGAACAGCCCTGCCAGCGTGGGAACGAGTTATAATCTATTAGATTGAATAACTCTCTCAGTGATACTTACGCCAAATATCCATATATTTAGTAATATCTTCATGATGAAGCTGTCGGGCTAAAGTGTATGGGTTTTTTCCATCAGAATTGATTTGATACATACTCGCGCCTTTGCCCATTAAATAACGCACTACGTCTAAGTGCCCAAAACGTGCAGCATGGTGTAACGGTGTCCAGTCTTTAATGGTTGTTGCGTTGTAGTCAGCGCCATGAGTTTCCAGTACTCGTACAATATGAAGGTTTCCATGTGCCGCAGCGATATGTAATAGACTAAGCCCATTCTTTTTAGCATAGCTTGCATCAGCCCCCGCGAGTACATATTCTTTTACTTTCTCGTAATCACCATTTTTAACTGCTTTACGCAATTTTTTGGTTAATTTCTTTTTCCGTTTACGCTCTTCTTTTGCTGACTTGCGTTTTTCTTTATCTTTTTTTAGCTCATCCTTGTCCTTGTCCTTGTCATCATCCTTGTCAGAACTGGAAGTAGACTTTTTGCTTTTCTTTGAAGAGTCACGAAACAGTTCAGGGTTAGAAGCTTGAACTTCTTTGATCAATTTATTCCATTCAGCCATATCGGATGCCGCCAAAGAGGTTGATGGCGTAAGCACCGTTATCATTGATAAAACAAGAGAGTATAAAATTGTTGTTTTCTTATAAGACATTGAATGTCCTTTTATAAATTTAGTTATAGATAACATATGCGTATCTCTATTCAATAGATTTTCCATTTGAGTTTTGCAATGCCCTTGGGTAGAAAGTGGATGGGTTTTGAGAGCCGCTTGTACAAAGGGTACATGGAAATCGCAAAAAGTCACCCAACGCAGAAATCGTGCGAAAAACGATTATTAGTAGAGTGTCCGTATTCATAATACCACTTCATTTTTTCTTAGATGTCGCTCTACGGCAATCCACGCTCCAACAATACCCAAAAAGCTACTAATTAGTAGAATATAAAACGTCATACTAAAATCAAGCCCTGTTAGGGTGAAATGACTGCCGTATGATTCTGATAATTTTCTAATAGGGGGGATAAGAAATAACAATGAAAAGTGCACGATCACTAAACTAATGATACCGCCGAATAAACCGTACCAAAGTCCACCGAAAAGAAAGGGGCGACGGATATAAGAGCGTGTTGCACCAATAAAACGAGTTACATCAATTTCTTCTTTACGATTTTCAATATCTAGCCTAATGGTATTGCCAACCACCAATAAAACGGTGAGCAGTAGTAACACCCAAACCACTAAACCCATACGTTGTGCGAACGAAATAATATCACCCAAGCGCTTTACCCACTCGATATCCGCTTGTACGGATTCTACCTCTGGGTAAGATCTGAGCTTTTTAGTTAAATCCTTAATTGTGCCATCCATTTGACCCGTCAACGACAAATCGGGGGTGACTACAAGCACATGAGGTAAAGGAGTTTCATCACCATAGAGTGCTTTAAGGTCTGATTCTTCAAAACCAATGAGGGCGCTCATTTTTTTGAAGGCATTTTCTTTGCTGACAAAAATTACTCTTTCTATTCCATTTAACTCGGTGAGTAAGACAGCGCGGTCTTTGGCTTGTTGTTCAGTAATATTTTTTTTCAGAAACAGCGATACTGTTGGTATTTGACGGTGATCATCAGTCAAGGTTTGTAAATTCTTTAAGAATAAATGTAGCCCTGTCGGTAACGATAGTGCAATGGCAATCGCGGCTAAAGTAATCCACGTTGAAAGCGGGTTGAACCACAGCCGTTTTAAGCTAAAACCCAATGCAGCACGCACATGCGCCCACCAAGATGCCATAAAGGATTTCTGCAAATTCTTGGTATTTGCCTTACGAGCCGATGTGCTAACGGGGTTAATGGAGTTGTGTTCACTCATGTCAATCTGTTGACTCTAATTATCAATTTTTTGTAAGACGATAGTACGCGCTTGCATGTGTTCGATCAGCCCATGATCGTGACTTGCGATCAATACTGTCGCGCCCAACTCATTGAACTGTCTAAAAGTATACATAATATCCTGAGCTAATTCAGGGTCCAGGTTTCCAGTGGGTTCATCCGCCAGAATAATGGTGGGTTTATTGACTACTGCGCGCGCTATACCGACACGCTGTTGCTCGCCTGCCGATAGCATCATGGGGTTTTCTTTTTGTTTGTTAAGCAAGCTAACTTTATCTAAGGCGGCATGTACTCTTCTTCGGATATCACGGTGATGAAGCCCCGTTATCTTTAAGGGCAGGGCTACATTGTCGAAAATAGTGCGATCCAATAAAAGGTGATGGTTCTGGAAGATCATGCCTATTTGTCGACGAAATGGCGGGATGTGTTTGTTCTTTATGCTATTCACCGCACTGCCGTTAATAATAATCTCACCTTGAGTGGGGCGCTCTAGCATGGCTATCAACTTTAACAAGGTACTTTTGCCTGCGCCAGAATGCCCCGTAAGAAAAGCCATTTCCCCTGCTTTCATGGATAAGTTGACGTTGTATAAGGCCAATTGTCCTGTCGGGTATTGTTTGCTGACGTTACTAAATTCGATCATAGGGGAGTAGGAAGTTAAATTATTGGTTCTTGGATTTGTTAATAATCGTTGCTATTTTAGTAGCTTATCTATCAAAAGAGAAGAACTAAACAGGTGTCTGACGTGATCAAATCAAGCATGTGTAAACTTGAACTACATTATTAATGCATTAATGCCAGACGTAACCACATCAGCGTAATTCGTAACTGTTCAGATTGCCCTCTATTTTGTTCAAGAGCAAGGCGAAAGCGCGCAGTTTATAAGTATAAATGAGCACTTTCAACGCGGCTATTGGGCAAAGTAGAGGGTAAGCTGAGTAGTTACTGCCAGACAACACTTAGGCTTGTAACAGCGCGTCGGTAAAGTCATCTGCATTAAACGTTTGCAAGTCATCAATGCCTTCGCCCACACCAATAAAACGAACGGGGATACCTGTCTGTTCAGCTATCGCAAATAAAATACCACCTTTTGCAGTACCATCTAGCTTGGTTACGGTAATCCCTGTTAAGCCTAGTGCTGCATTAAACTCTTTCGCTTGAGCCAATGCATTTTGCCCAATGCTTGCATCCACAATGAGCATCACTTCATGCGGTGCAGTATCATCTAACTTCTTCATTACGCGTTGTACTTTTTTCAACTCTTCCATCAAGTTATTTTGAGTATGTAAACGCCCTGCGGTATCTGCCAGTAAAACATCAATATTATTTGCTTTAGCTGACTCCAGAGCATCATAAATAACCGATGCCGTATCCGCACCTGTACTTTGTGCAACAACGGGGATTTTGTTGCGTTCACCCCAAGTCTGTAGCTGCTCTACGGCTGCTGCTCGAAAGGTATCACCCGCTGCCAACATGACAGATTTACCTTCTTGCTGAAACTTTTTAGCTAATTTGCCAATCGTCGTGGTTTTACCCGCACCATTGATGCCCACCATTAAGACTATAAAAGGGGATTTGCTTTCATCAATAACTAGCGTTTGAGTGCTAGGCTCTAAAATGTCTGTCATGGTGGTGTGTAGCGAAGTCATCAATGATTCGACGTCTTTTAATTCGCTACGGCTTACTTGTCTGGTTAGCTCTTTAATAATGCGTTGTGTGGCTTCAATGCCTACATCGGCCATTAGTAGACGCGTCTCCAGCTCTTCGAGTACCTCATCATCAATTTGTTTTTTTCCGAGAATTAACGCACCCATGCCTTCTGTCAATGAGCTACCTGTTCGGGATAAGCCTTTTTTTAATCGCGCAAAGAGTCCTCCTGAAGAAGGAGCTTCTGGTTCAGGGATGACTTCTGCTTGGGTTTTTACTGAGGTTTCTGCTGGCGTTTCTTCTGCTGCATCGACTACAGTGCTAGACTCATCAATAGCTTCGGCTACTTGCTCATCGGCTGACTTTTTTTTCTTTTTAAATCCAAACATCGTACAATTCGGTCTTTGATAATAAATGAAAAGATAGATTTAGTAGGCGTAAATAATCACTATCTAGAAGCGAAAGATACTAACACTTATGAACAAAATCTTTAACCGATACTTACTCTCAGCGCTACTCATTAGCGCAATCATTCCTCTTTATGCAAAAGATGTCGCAAAAAATGCCGAAATAACGACCACTACTAGCAGCAACAAGGTAGCCGTCAAAACACTGGATAATGGCTTGAAGATTCTGGTCAAAAAGGACAGCCGCGCACCTGTTGCGGTGATTCAAGTGTGGTATCGCGTGGGAACTAGCTACGAACATGAAGGCATTACGGGACTTTCTCATGCACTTGAACATATGATGTTTAAAGGCACGAAGGGCCGAGCATCAGGAGAGTTTGAGAACATCCTCGCTGTCAATGGAGCAAGGAATAATGCGTTTACTAGCCAAGACTACACGGCCTATTACGAAATTATCGCTAGTGACCGTATTGAAGTGGCGATGGAGTTAGAAGCCGACCGTATGCGTAACCTGGTTCTGGATGAAGCGGAATTTAAAAAAGAGATTGAGGTCGTCAAAGAAGAACGTCGTTGGCGTACTGATGACCGCCCTACTTCGCTAACACGCGAGCAGTTTAATGCCATCGCTTTTTTAAATAGCCCTTATCGCGCACCTGTGATTGGCTGGATGGTCGATCTTGATACGATGAAGCTAGACGATCTGCGTGACTGGTATAGCAAATGGTATGCCCCAAACAATGCAACCCTGGTAGTTGTCGGCGATGTGGACGCTGAGCAGATTTTTACACTTGCTGAAAAATACTTTGGTACGTATAAAAAGTCAGATATTCCCGTTGCGAAATTACGTACCGAAGTCGAGCAGAAAGGCTTACGTAGCCTTGTTGTAAAAGCCCCTGCGAAACTACCTTATCTACGCATGGGTTACAAAACCCCCGCTTTTATTAATGCTAAAGATAATGCTAAAGGTAATGCTAAAAATCCGGCAGAACCTTATGCGCTAGAAGTCTTAGCCAATATTTTAGATGGCGGTAATAGCGCACGCTTCTCTAAAAAACTGGTACGCGGTAAAGAAATCGCCGCCAGTGCAAGTGCAGGCTATTACAGCATGGGTCGCTTATCTGATTTATTCGTCCTGTCTGGAACACCCAGTAAAGGTAAAACGGTCGATGACTTAAAAACAGCCATGCTTGATGAAATACAGCTATTAAAAACCGACTTGGTTTCTGATGAAGAACTTAAACGAGTAAAAGCTCAAGTGGCTGCCAATGATGTCTATGATCACGACTCTATTGATGATATTGCCAGTACCATGGGAGCTTTTGAGTCCACAGGTTTGGGTTATCAGCTAATGGATGACTTTGTGCCTGGCATTTTAAAAGTAACGGCCGAGCAGGTTCGGGATGTTGCCAAAAAATATTTGATTGAAGATCATTTGACCATTGCTCGTTTAGAGCCTCAAGCTATTGAAAGCCCTCAAGTGGACAAAACTAAAGATAGTAAAAATAGCTCAAAAGGAGGCCAATAAAATGAAAAAGTTCTTCAGCAAAACAAGCTTCCTCTTGATGGCTATGATTATCTTAACTAACACAGCCCAGGCCGCTCCTAAAATTCAGCATTGGAAAACCGATAATGGCTTAGGCGTTTACTATGTGTCTGCCAAAGAATTACCGATGTTAGATATTGCTTTAGTATTTGCAGGTGGCAGCGCAAGAGATGGTGACAAACCAGGCGTTTCAAAGCTCACTAGTGCTACTTTAAACAAAGGTGCTGATGGTATGAATGCGGATCAATTGGCGGATGCCTTTGAATCTGTCGGTGCTAAATTCTCATCCAGCTCCCGTTTAGACAGATCTTCAGTGGGTCTGCGTACGATTACTATGAAAGATGAGCAAGAAAAAGCGATTGATACATGGCTAAAAGTGGTTGGAAAACCCAGCTTCCCGACTAAGGATGTCGAACGTAGTAAAAAACAAGCATTGATCAGCCTACAAGCTGAAAAGCAAGACCCTGGAAGCATTGCAATAAAAGCTTTTTATCAACATTTGTATGGCTCACATCCCTATGCATCGCCTGGTAATGGTACCGAAGAAAGTGTTAACGCAATAACGGCTGATGACTTAAGAGCCTACTACAACAAACATTATGTTGCTAAAAATGGCATATTAGTGTTGGTGGGAAATATCACCCGTGATCAGGCAGAAGCACTCGCTCAACGCATATCAAAAAACCTTCAAACAGGTGAGAAAGCAGCGGCAATTCCTGAAGTGACACCTTTGAAAGAGTCCAAAACGGTTCGAATCAATTTCCCTTCCAGCCAGTCTCATATCTTCATGGGGCAAATGGGTGACAAGCGAGGCGATAAAGATTATTACACGCTGTATCTAGGCAATCATGTATTAGGCGGTAGTGGTTTTACATCACGTTTGATGAAAGAAATCCGTGTGAAACGTGGCTTTGCTTATAGCGTCTATAGCTACTTTTCGCCACAACGAGAATTAGGGCCTTACTTGCTAGGTTTGCAAACAAAAAACAATCAAGTGGATGAGGCACTCAAAGTTGCCCGTGATGAACTTAACACTTTCCTCAAAGACGGCCCTACAAAAGCTGAGCTGGAGCAATCAAAGAAAAACATAACGGGAGGCTTTCCTCTTCGTACAGCAAGTAATGCGGATATTGCTAGCTACGTGGCGATGATCGGTTTTTATAACCAACCTCTGGATTATTTAGAATCATTCTCCAGCAAAATTCAAGCGATCACCCGTGAGCAGGTAATGGATGCTTACACACGTCGAATGCACCCTGAAAAAATGCTGACGATTATTGTTGGACAACAGGAGTCTAAAGGCACAAACAATGAAAAGCCCACTAGCAAAGGTAGCAATGAGAAATAAGAAACGGAAATCTTCTTCTCGCAGGGGCAAACCAAATGACAAACATGCTAGCAAACAAAATCAACAGAGAAAAAATACGAACACATTACGGATTATCGCAGGACAATGGCGAGGGCGTAAATTAAGCTTTGCAACCGCGCCAGGCTTACGCCCTACTCCTGACCGTGTCCGTGAAATGCTCTTTAACTGGCTGCAAGGTAGACTGTTAGATGCCCGAGGTCTAGATTTGTTCGCAGGTAGTGGCGCACTGGGTTTTGAGGCGGTATCACGGGGTTTAGCACACGTAACGCTGGTTGAAAGCCATCGAATGGCTGCTGAACAGTTACAAAGTAATATTGGGCTATTAAAGACTGATCAAGTTGAGTGTATTCATATGGATGCTTTTCAGTTTTTAGAGCAGCAAACTCGAGCTTTTGATATTATTTTTCTTGACCCACCTTTTGGTAAAAACTATTTGCCTACGCTTATCAAGACTATCCACACCCAAAACCTGTTAGCCGAAAATGGATTACTGTATATTGAACATGGTGTTGATGAGTCGTTGGATGTATTCTTAGCTTCAGAAGCCAACTCGCCTTTCAATACGATGACACTCATTAAAGAAAAGGCAACAGGGCAAGTTGCGAGTAAACTTTTTATCAAGGATACCTGTACTCCAACTACGCGAACATGAGGCCACATCGTTTGTTGGGCTTCCTAACGTCAGCCCAACCTACCGTTTCATTAGATCAGTATGACTGAGACAACTACCTAATTAGGAAAGCTTTTGCAACAATTAACCATTTAAACTCAGCTACCAAAACTTATCAAAAACCCTACATGCCAAATGCATCACACTACATCAACTGCCCTCAATGTGGCAATCAACTACCGCTGACGTTTCAATACGCCAAGCTAACGGTTTGTACGCATTGTGATTCTACCTTGTTTATTGAGGATGACGGCGTACGGCTGGCTGGTAAACAGTCCGTACTTTCAACCATACCCTCGCTATTAGAGCTTGGCTCACCTTTTAGCTATCACAAAACCTCTTTTGTTCCTGTCGGTAAAGTACGTTATGCCCACACTATTGGTTATTGGGAAGAGTGGTGGGTTATAGGCAATAGTGGCAAAGGCTTTTGGATCAGTGTTGATGAAGGTGATTTTGCGGTTGAAAAACCGTTAGACCTGGACTCGCGTGATGTAGCCAGTATTCCTTCTCGTGATGATCTTTATTTAGGTCAAACTATCACACTATGGAAAGATCAATGGCAGGTCACAGAAATAGATAAAGGAAAATGTGAAGGCTTTCAAGGCGAGTTACCCAAGATTCTTAAAGTGGATGACGTTGTCCCTTTTGTTCATTTATCAGGTCAAACAGGACAATTAATTACGCTGGAATACCTTGATACAGGTATTGAAGCCTTCCAGGGTGAATGGATTGATCCTTTTGAAATCAAGCGTGAGGGCTAATTGAGCACGTTATGAAAGTAAAAAGCATTCAATGTAAAAAGTGTGCCGCTCCACTTAGCTTGCATGGCGGTGGTCATCGTATTCGTTCGCTTACTTGTGAATACTGTGGCGCGATCATGAAGGTACAAGAAGACTTTGCACTTTTAGGTCAATTTAAAGATCAATCTCACCCAGACTGCCCTCTTTCTCTTGGTACGCAGGGCACTATAAAAGATGTGCTTTTTACGGTGATTGGTACGGTTAGTTATCGCTCTAATTATGGTGATAGCTGGACTGATCTACATTTGTATTCAGAAACTCATGGCTATGCATGGCTCAGCTATCAGCTAGGTCACTTTACCTTTACACGACGCGTAAGATATCTACCCAGTAGAAATATGAAGCAGTTATCACCTAGGGAAATACTGCGAGTCAACGATCAACCATATCAATTTTTAGAAGCCTATCAAACTGAAGTAATTCATGTAGCCGGGGAATTAACATGGATTGCCAAGGTGGGCGATACCAGTATTCTACGGGACGCCATCTCACCCCCTTTTATGTTCTCTCAAGAAGAAACCGAGAACGAGCAAGAATATCATCTAACAGAGTATATCGACCCTGAAGCAATAGATGCTAATTTTGAGCTAGAATACGATACACACCGTAGCTTTGTACACCCGGCTCAACCCTTTAAAGCGCCTATCAGAAAGGCATTATCAAAAGCTAGTTTAATACCGATGGCGCTATCGGTATTGTTTATGTTTTTTCTTACTCTTTTAAATATGGGCAATACGGTGTTATCAGAGAGGATTACTCATTCACAAATGACTGGTGGTCTGTTTGTACAAGATTTTACCATTAATAACGCGAATCATCTGGTGGAAATACAGTTTGACAATGCTTACGGCTCTCGTTTTCAGGTTAAAGACATCACCCTGTTTGATGATACTCATGAAGTGTTTACCTTTGGTAAAAAGCTCAAAGTGAAGTCATCTACCATTAGCTCGCAACAAGGTACGGCGCAATTTAAAATTAAAAAAGCAGGAAAGTATACGCTACGTCTACGAGCTATCACGACTAGAAAATGGGCAAATTCAGACAGAATAACACCTTATATCTCTTTGACCATTAAAGAAGGGGTAATGAACAACCGTTACCTTAAATACTTATTCTATATAAGTATTATCAGCTTTTTACTTTTTTATATTTCACGCTATTTCTTCAATAAAAAGCGTTGGGAATAATATCCAATGACACGAGTTTTTACCCTTATATTTTCAACACTAACACTAGGTGCTGTTGGCATGACTTACTACGATGTGAGCGTCGTTAATACAAAAGTAAGTACAACTGAAAGAAGCGTACGTTCGGGTAGCTACGGAGGTGGTGTTTATTATGGAGGCAGTGGCGGATATCGCCATGGAAAGTGAGGTCATACCATTAATCGTTGCGAAAGTAATAACATACTAACCTCGTTCCCACGCTCCCGCGTGGGAACGCATACAGAACGTAATTCATAAACAAGAGCCAAAAAAACTCCCTCACCCAAAAATACTCTAAACCCAGCGGGTTCACTGGAAGTTTATACACACTAGTGAGTAGGGTATGCGTTCCCACGCTGGAGAGCCTGTGAAAGTATTCATATGTAGGGTGTGCCGACGGAGGAGGCGCACCGTTTATCATGCACTTATGGTGCGCTTCGTGCCTCAGCACACCCTACAAACAGCATTTTTTTGAATACTTTCACAGTCTCTGGAGCGTGGGAACGAGAGTCTAAGCTTATTTTGAGAAGAAGAAAGGTGGAATAAACCTACCCACACCCTCAAGACGTGTTATTACATTTAAGGAACCTGAACAAATCATAAGCAGTTTTCTCGACGCTGAAATTATTATCTGTTAGGTAGTGTCAGATTAACTTTAGCACCATCAACACTCATTATTTCCAACATGGCAGCGGTTCGCCGACTAACGTTGATATTTGCAATTCCTTCAGCATCATAATTTACTGCCATTTGCGTATGTGGATCTATCTTAAGTGTCACAATTTCAGAATCCTCAGTTTGTTTAACTACTTTTCCATCAATACTAAGAGGGTAGCGCTTGTAATTATTATCCAGAATCCAGCCTTTTATACCCAGCAAAGCAGGGGTGTCTGTTCTATTAAATACATTAAAAAGGCTTTTTAAACTACTTCGGTTTCCATTATCCGTTACAACAGAAGACACCAATTTAATTTCAAGGTCAGTTACCGAGGTATAATTCTCAATTTCCACCTGAGGCTTTACTCTTGTCGGTGAAGCTACTCGTCGTTCAGCGTAATCAACCGCTTCTTGTGTCTTAGCTACTTTATTGTGCGGCTGAGCAGGTCTCTCTGTACGAGAAGATTTTTTAGGAACTACTGAAGAAATAATAAGCCAATTGTTAGAGTCTATACGTCGTTTAGAAGTGCCGTAAGTATGCCCATAACCTGTTGGGTAACCCAATACAGGGTGACAAGACTGATAAAGACCTGGATTTTTCTCCCATTTTGCAAAAAAGTCATCAATGGTTCTACCGTGAGAAAGACGTCTGCGTGTGTTTTGGTTACAGCTCGCTCCCCTTGAATGATAATCCAAGCTACAAGTAGCTGCTTGACTTACTCGGTGGTCTTGAACTACCGCTTGAGTAAATTTACCACGCTGTACTTCACGACTTGCGATGTAAGTGCCTTCTTCAACATTAAACGTATAATTTGTATAGCCATTACGTAACCAACGTTCATGACAAACGTTGTATATCATGACGGAATCAGGATATTTAGATGCATTATTAAGTGCGCTCGAAGATCCGTCTACAGGTGTATTCACTTGGCTCATTAATTTAGGCAAAGATGTACAACTAACCAATAATGCGGCTATAGGAAGAGTCAAAAGAACCCTTGTGTTTTTTATTATTATCATTCTACTTTATAACCCTTTCTTATCTCTACTTACGCTCAAAATGTAGGATACTTTAATTTTTATAAGTTATAAGCTTAGGAATAAGATAGCAAAAAACACTGATAAACGGAGCACATTTTTCGACTGGAAATGATTAACAATTAATCAATTTACTGCAAGCAACAAAGCCCCTATTTATCAACCTAGAAAACTATTTATAATCAGAATATTGGAGGAATTAACCCTCATAAGACTGAAGCACAATCAATCAAGTATGGTCAATCTGCATAATCCTATCACTATACGTATGAACAGGTCTAACCCAGTGCTTTACTGACAATTTCAAATACATCACCTGAAAGATTATCTTGCTTTAAAATTCTTTCCAATTCTACCCTCATCAAGGTTGAGCGTGTCTCTTCTAATTGTCTCCATTTCATTAAAGACCGAACAATACGTGAAGCTACTTGCGGGTTTTTCTTATCTAGCTCTATGACCCTATCAGCAATAAAACGATAGCCTTCGCCATTCTCAGCATGGAAGTTAGGATAATTAGAGGAAAAGCCTGCCACCAGTGCACGTACTTTGTTGGGGTTAGTCAGAGTGAATGCCTCATGTTCCATCAATGCTTTTACACGCTCTAGAGCCTGTTTGCTTTTTGATTGTGCTTGAACCGCAAACCAGCTATCCACAAGCTGAGTATTATCTTTCCACTTTTCGTAGAACTCGCTAACCGCTTGCTCTGATTCAGTACATTCACGATCTACCAACAATGAAAAAGCCGTCATCTCATCGGTCATATTATTGGATGATTTAAACTGCTCATAGCAAAGCGCCGTGATACTTTCATCTTCAATCAAAGACAAGTAACCCAAACACACGTTTTTTAAACTCCTTTTACCCATGCTTTCAGGATCAGCTGAATAGGCTTTATCATCTTTAAGTGCTTCATAATGTTTTTCTAAGTCTAAACGAAGCGCATTAGCTAATGTTTTCCGCATGAATTGGCCTGCATTAAACACCACCTCGGGGTTAACTTCTTTACCTATTCTTTCAGCAACATCCGAACTACTAGGTAATGATAAGGCTTCGGCTCTTAACGCATTATCAAGCTGCGTATTATTCAATACCTTTTGATAGGCATGTACAAAGTCATGGCTAAGCCCTAGTGCTTCACTTTTCTGTTGCGACTCCACCAAACCTAACAACGTTTGCATCGCCAGATCTTGTGCGACTTGCCAACAGTTAAACGCATCACTGTCATTAGCCATTAAGAACGTATAATCCCGTTCGCTATAGTCATACTCTAGCTTTACAGGTGCCGAAAAGCCTCTTAATAGAGAAGGCACTGGCTTTTCTTTGATACCCGTAAATGTAACGGTGGTGCTAGTGTCTGTCAGTTTAATTACACGGCTGGTGCCTTGTGTTGCATCCTCAGAATCTAGCTGCAACGGAATATCATTGCCGTCTTTGTCTAATAAGCCCAATTCCATGGGAATTAAGTAAGGCTTCTTGTCTTCTGCTTCTGGCGTAGCGGGGCAAGACTGTTCAAACGTCAGCGTACAGTGTTGTTTCGCTTCATCGTAATCCATGTTCACGCTCACCACAGGTGTACCTGCCTGGGTATACCAGTTTTGCATTTGGCTTAAATCCACATCGTTAGCATCGGCCATCGCGGCCAAAAAATCCTCCGTTGTTACCGCTTGACCATCATGGCGTTCAAAGTACAAATCTATGCCTTTTCTAAAGCCTTCTTTACCTAATAACGTCTGATACAAACGTACAACTTCCGCACCTTTCTCGTAGACGGTCACGGTGTAGAAGTTATTGATTTCCATATACGATGCGGGACGAATCGGATGCGCCATTGGGCTTGCATCTTCAGCAAATTGATACGAGCGCAACGTGCGTACATCGTCTATACGCTTTACGGGGCGAGAGTGTAAATCTGAGGTGAATTCTTGATCACGAAAAACCGTTAAGCCTTCTTTTAAACTAAGTTGAAACCAATCACGACAAGTCACTCGATTACCTGTCCAGTTATGGAAATATTCGTGACCAATCACCGCTTCAATACTAATGTATTTTCCATCCGTTGCTGTTTCAGGGCTTGCAAAAACAAGGCTTGAGTTAAAGACATTTAAGCCCTTATTCTCCATCGCCCCCATATTGAAATCATCAACGGCTACGATCATGTAAATATCAAGATCGTACTCCAACCCAAATCGCTGTTCATCCCACTGCATGGCACGTTTTAACGAGCCCATTGCATGATCACAGCGATCAATATTGTGAGCTTCGGTATAAATTCTTAATACCACATCACGGCCTGATGCTGTTTGATAATGATCTTCAACATGTTCCAAATTACCTGCAACTAATGCAAATAGATAAGACGGCTTTTTATAGGGGTCATTCCAAACAGCAAAATGTTCACCATCTTCTAAATCGCCCTGCTCTATCAGGTTTCCATTAGATAACAACACAGGGTACTTTTCTTTATCGGCGATAATCTTAGTGGTGTAGGTCGTCATCACATCTGGACGATCTAGGTAATAAGTAATATTACGGAAGCCCTGTGCTTCGCATTGCGAGCAGAAATTACCGCTAGACTGGTATAACCCGTTTAATGTGGTATTGGCTTCTGGGTGAATACGCACTGTGGTTTGCAATTCGAAACGCTCACTCAACGCTGCCTTTTCGAAATCTACAATAAGTTGTGTATCCGTTACGTTGTAAGCATCCTCAGCTAACGGGTTACCGTCTAGCTTAATTTCTAATAACTCTAAGTCCTCACCATCCAGTACTAAAGATGAAATATCATGCCCTTTGTTGAGATGATAAGTGACTGTTGTAGTAACCTCAGTAGCTTTTTCACCTAATTCAAAAGATAGATGAATACTATCCACTAACCATGCAGAGGTTTCATATTCTGTTAAATAGATAGTCTTGGGTTGTGCTTCTTTCATTATTATTAAACCTTATATTTATTGATTGAGACCACTGAGTAAATCACTGTATTAAAAGGCTAGCTAATACCTGAATCCGTGACTTCAATGCGGATAAAAAGGGATAAGATATTGGTTTAGCAAAAGAATTTAAAAAATATTAGCTTCACCCTTAGGTTAAGTGGGTATTTTTTAAACCCGTAATGAATCAATAGCTTATTCACTGTGCGTAGTGAAGTCACGGATTCAGGTAATAAGCATGAGAGCATCACCTTAGCTCTATTCACTTATTAAACTAAAAATACTAGTACTCCAGCAATTTAGGTTTGATGAATACAGCGAGTCAGGAAGCGGTTAGCCGCTAGGCGCGCCTTGCAGGGAATGGTTGTTCCCTTCACAAAAGGCGCAACAACGCGGATGACCGCTTCCTGGCTCGCCCGAAGGGAGCAACCCAAAGCGCTCAATACTGCGTTATGGGTCTGCCAAGGGAACAACCATTGCCTGCTACCCAAGCCTTGTCTTGAACGCTTTGGATTGCTCTGTATCCATCAAACCTAAATTGCTGGAGTACTAGTACTCCAACAAGTTAGGTTTGATGAATACAGCGAGTCAGGAAGCGGTTAGCCGCTAGGCGCGTCTTGCAGGGAAGGGTTGTTCCCTTCACAAAAGGCGCAACAACGCGGATAACCGCTTCCTGGCTCGCCCGAAGGGAGCAACCCAAAGCGCTCAATACTGCGTTATGGGTCTTGACAAGGGAACAACCATTGCCTGCAACCATGCCTTGTCTTGAGCACTTTGGGTTGCTCTGTATCCATCAAACCTAAGTTGCTGGAGTACTAGTACATCAAACAGTTTAAAGTATTGCTATATTAAACACCGATTGGTCGGGTCAGGATAGCAAAATTGCGTTTGTTATCCCTCCCACACCACCGAACATACGTGTTTTCCGTATCTGACGGTTGAATCTGAAAGCGGTTATGCTTTCAATTAAGTCGTCTGCGACAAATAACCCATACCGCCTGAGTCACTTGTTGTTCATAACACGGTGCATTGTTTGTGAGCTTGCTATTCGCCATGCTCCTCGGGAGCTACTGGCTAAATTTAAGACTCTACCTTTTGCACCTAATCGTTTTAAGACATTGTATCGCCCTTTTCGATTGTGCGAGGGCAACCAGAAACATTTTCTCATATGCCGTCGTGTCTATCCTACTATCTTTCAGAGTTACCAAGGTGCTAAAACTTTCAACCCGTGCCATCAGATTCTACTCGGTGCGTCTTTCGGTAACCGTTGGATTTCGCATTTCCTGGTATGCTCTTCGCCCATTCCCTGCCTCTCTATCTGTTCGTGTTCCTATTTCCTATGGTCGTGTCTTTGCTATCCGCTTCCTTCAGGTTGACCTCACGGTTTCCCCCCTGCGGTTTCGCTATGGTTATTGTTACTACTTTCAGGTAACAAGTTTTAGCCCATATCGGGCACACTAGGTTGGGCTGAGGCACGAAACACACCATAAGTGCATAATAAACGGTACGCCTCCTCCGTTGGCACACCCTACATATGAATACTTCACAAACTCTTTAGTCCCCCAATGGCAGCTATAACTAACAATAACGAGACTAAAGTCTATACTCCTTCTATTATTCCGCATGTTCTTTAAGGAAACTCTGATTAAGTCTGATCGGAATTTCTGAGAGATAGAATTTGTCAGATTTTTGATAGAAAAGTTAGCAATAGCCGTAGCTATTGGTTACTTTTATAGCGAAAAGCTGGCAGATTCTAGCCTCAGAAAAACGAATCATGAGTTGATCAGAGATTCCTTAAGATAACGAAACAATGCTCTTGATGATTTCGGTGTTTTTTTTAGTTTGCTCTCTTTAGCTATATTACGAATTAATTGGCGAATATGCTGACGATCCAGCGTTACAAAACGCTCTAGTAACTCTTCCATCAAGTTATTATCTCCCGCCACAAGAGCATCACGCCACTCTTCAAGTTGATGAAACATTTCAGTATCTTCCTTATGAGGCTGAAGACACTCGTCTATACTTTTTTTAATTTGTTCCGCATCTTCCTCACGCATGAGTTTTTCAATAAAAATAAGCTGTCTGCGTAATGCACCTTTTTTAAACTTCTTGGCCTTGATAATTTCTTTTCTAAGTTGGTCAGCCATCGGAATGGTATCTAACCAATCACTTCGCATCTCGATCATCTGTTTGCCTAAGTCACGCAGTTCCAACATCTCACGTTTAATCGCTGTTTTATTGGGGCGCTCTGCATATACTTTTTCTTCTTCCATTTCATTCATTTTGCTCTACCTAATTCTTTTCTTACCCTTATCTATAACACTACCAAAGACGTTTACCGGACTGCACCCACTGAGATACTTCTTGCTGAAACTCAACGGGACCATATCCTACCAAGTTCTGGCTACGACTGTATTCACCCTTTTCTATTTTTTGTTCCGCATAGATTAAAGGGCGAGCATTTTTCTCAGCAAATTGTTTTAACCAGTTTAGCGCCCGTGGTGGAATTCGCTTACCTACGGGGACAGCTAAATCAACTGACATACCTTGCCACTGTAATTTATCAAGCACGACTAACACCTTGGCATTACTTGGTTTCATCCATTCAGGCAAAGGACTATCTTGCATTTTCCACGCACAATTAAAATGATCACAAGGGTCAACGGGACGATTGTTATAATCATCACAGCCTTTACCCGTACTATGCGGACATGGCTTCCCAGGGTAAACCTCTACGCCATTAATGTTCATGCTTACCCAGCCATCGCAACACGCTGTGCAAGGTTGGCAGGTTCGGTTAGTAATTTTACTCATTGAAGAATAGAGACCTTAAACTATTTACTTAATAGGGTATTTTATCTAGTAACCACTTAAATTGCTCTCTAATTCTCATGGTGCTTTCTTTCTTAGTTAAAGACACGTTAAAACAAAGGTAACTACTCTGCGTAATTCGTAACTGCTCAGACTGCCCTCTACTTTGTTCAAGAGCAAGGCGAAAGCGCGCAGTTTATAGGTATAAATGAGCACTTTCAAAGCTACCACGTCCTGCTTTCGCCCCTCTCCTACATCCCTGTAAGCGACGCAGCTATTGGGCAAAGTAGAGGGTAAGCTGAATAGTTACAAACAAAGTAATCAATCTAAGAAATGGGTAAGCTACTGTCATGATTATTGAAAGCAAATTTCGACCGCTGTGGTGGTTGAAAAACCCTCACCTACAAACACTGTGGCCTGTACTCACCAATAAAAAAGCACACTCTGGCAGGCTTGAACGTTTCACTTTATCAGATGGCGACTTTCTCGATCTCGCATGGTTTGATGCTGACGGCCCTTTAGTGATTATCTTACATGGTCTGGAAGGCTCTATTCATTCTCCCTATGCCAGAGCCATTACCTCAACACTACACCAGCAGGGTTATCATGTTTTATTTATGCATTTTCGAGGTTGTAGTGATCAACCGAATATTAAAGATAGATCCTATCATTCAGGCGACACTGCTGATTTGTCAGAAGTGATACAACACGTACAAGATGTGACTAATAAAGAGGTCTATGCCGCTATTGGCTATTCTCTAGGTGGCAATGTGCTACTAAAATGGCTGGGAGAACAGGCTGAAAAATCAGTTATTCAACGTGCTGTCACTGTTTCTGTGCCCTATATACTTTCTGATGCGGCTCTACGCATGACGCAGGGAGGCTCCAAAATTTACCAAAACTACCTACTTGGCAAACTAAGAAAAAGCTATCGACAGAAGTTTAGTACGCACCCTTCACCTCTTGATGTCGATGTTGACCAGCTACACAATTTTGCTAGTTTTGACGATCAGATCACTGCGCCATTACATGGTTTTAGCAGTGGTAAAGCGTATTACCAACTCTGTAGCTCAAGACAGTATCTAAAACATATTCATACCCGAACATTACTAATACACGCAAAGGATGATCCTTTTATGTTTGAAAAAACCATTCCAACAGAAGAAGATTTATCAAAGAATGTCACATTAGAATTAGCTAAACAGGGCGGTCATGTGGGCTTTATAGGAGGAACTATAAAACCCAAACGTTGGTTGGAAGGTAGAATTTTGGAGTTTTTAAGGAACTGATTAATGGAAGACTAAGAAGACAACACCTTGCAAATAGGCCTATCATCAGGCTCCTCTACACTACTGACGATGACTTCAATAAAGCGATTAAATTCTTCCATAGTAATCACTTCCAGCATCTTATTCATCACATCGGGATCAATCTTGGCAACGGTTTGCTTGCCGTCTGCTAACTGTAGGTAGATACCTGCTGTGCTGACATCTTCTTCGTCAGAGCTTGCTTCTAGCATAAGCTGGTCTTCAATGGTTAGTTCGTCATAGATATCATCCAATTCATCCCACAGCTCATCACCGATATCTTCGGATACTCGGATGCTAATGGCTTCTTGAACAAACTCAATTTCTTTTTCCCATTCGATTTTTTTCTGTTTGAGTATTTCTATAAATTTCAGGCTTATTGCTTCGTTGAAAAATAAGTATTCGATCATATCGACCATTTTTATTACCCCTTTAGGTTACTTTTTGGGTGGTTTGTTTGCTATGTCTAATCAGCTGAAAACATGATCTAGCTAGACTGCTTTTTGTTGTTAAGAACAAGGCTATTCAATGCTGGTTCCTGTTTGCTTGTAAGGCTACCAATTTCTCTGGAAATGGGACTTCAAAGCTTGTAAAAGTATTCATAGGTAGGGTGTGCCGACGGAGGAGGCGCACCGTTTATCATGCACTTATGGCGCGCTTCGTACCTCAGCACACCCTACAAACAGCATTTTTTGAATACTTGCACAGTCTCTTCAGCACCGCAAATACAAGCTACAAACAAGCATTGGCAAGACTTAAACCCCGCTTCTAGCTGCATGAACGCCTTGTTAACTTACAGCTAACACAGCACGGTTTTTGTGTAAAAATCAGCGAAAGCTAACAACAAAGATCGGGCTGTGTTAGCTGTCAAGTTAAGCAATTTATTAGATTTTCACCCACTCCTCACCTTCCCCATATTTAAATAGCTCACGTAATATACCCAAATGGCCGCCATTAATAAAAACATCATATTCAGGTGATACGCTCGGTGGGAGCTTCATTATTTCCTGAATTACGCTACTAAAGTCTTTTAATGCTTCTAAGGTATTTAGTATAGAGTAAGCTACAAGCGCCCTTACTGAACCGAGGTTATTAGGTTTAAGCTCTGTAAACTCCCAGATTGGTAAGTCTTTAAAAGGTTCAACTTCGGTGGAAATGGCAAAACCATCTTCTAAAATATATAACCTATCTATATTTTCTCCACTATGTGATATTTTGTCACGATATGAACGGAGCCAATTAAAAAAAACGCCATTACGAACATAAAAGTCTGCTAACTGTTCTGGTATAACATATCTCCTCATGATTTCTTCAGCTGATGATAGTTTATTGTTACATAGTACCATTTTTGAAAAAGTGCTTTTAAGTTTTTTGGTCTTTAGTTTGGGATCTACGTACTTAAATCTTTTCCATATTTTAGCTATTATTTCTTGAAGTAAGTCGAATAAACTTCTGCATACTTTGAATATATACTCTAATTCTGTTGTAACAAATCTGTAACTGATCAAGTTATTGTCTTTTTTCCACAAATCGTGAAATAAGTTAATTTTTTCGGCACTAGCAGATAAGTTGTTAATATCTTCGACTATACCTTTTTCAAAATGAACCAGATCTTTGTAATAAGCTCTTTTCATTATTAAGTCTATAAGCTCAATATGAATATCATTTTTGTCTTTTGCTTGCTTTGCAAAATAACAACCATCAATCATTCCCATAACTCTAAGAGGAAATAGACCTTTTTCAGTTGGAGTCCAAAACTCCCAGTGTGAACCACCTAAATGGCAAGGTTGTAAAGGTAAAACTCGGTCATCAAATACTGTAATATTGATATAGGATATCTTTTCTGTGTCTTCCTTAGATATGCGCACCTTATTTCCTCTTTAATCTAACAGTCCCGCCTTCAAGGATGCTAATCAGTCATGAACAGTTTTCTCAACGCTTAAACTTCACCCGATTTAATCATTCCCACTAGTTTTCAGTATAAGCTTATCCAGCCAGCTAGCAGGTAAAACCCGCTTAAGATAGCCAAACAGATACGTTGGAAAAGTTACATAATAATGCGCTTTAGGCTTCCTGCTTTCTAGCGCCAACAGTACCTTCTTTAACACCGCATCGGGTGGTAACGTACCAGGTACAACAGGACCTTCTGTTTCAAGGCGTTTAAGCACATGACGATAATTATCACGGTGAAAGCTACCTTCTGTGTTGATATTTTCTTTCAGTTTTTTCAAACCCGTTTTACGGAAATTACTTTCAATAGGCCCTGGTTCTATTAATGAAACTTCAATATCGGTATTAGCAAGCTCCACACGCATCGTGTCGGCAAAACCTTCAATCGCGTATTTACTGGCGTTATAAGCGCCACGATAGGGAAAGGTCACTAATCCTAATAACGAACTATTGAAAATAATACGCCCTTCATTTTCATGACGCATAAAAGGAAGAATACGATTAGTCAGCTGAATCCAGCCAAATACGTTACTGGCGAACTGCTCTTCTATCACTTCACGACTTAAATCTTCTACCGCACCGGGTTGACCATAGGCACCGTTATGGAAGATGGCGTAAATTTCATGATTGGTTCGCAATATCAGCTCATTCGCACAATCATCGACACTTTCTGGGTCAGCATAATCCAGCTCGATCACGGTCAAGCCTTCTGACTCTAAGCGTTTGATATCTTCATCGTTACGTGCTGTCGCAAAGACTTTGTAACCCTTTTCTTTAAGTCCTTTGGCAACGCAATAGCCAATGCCTGTAGAACATCCTGTCACTAATACATTTTTCATGTCGGTATCCTAGCAGATTGAAATAACTTTACGATAACCCTGCTTGTATTTTTATAAAAAAAACCTATATTCAAGAGTAACTTTTAATGAATCCATCCTATCGAATGCGTCCATCTCTGTTCTCTAAACCCTTTCTTTATATCCGTAAATATATTATTGCAGGGTTGATTGTGTGGGTTCCACTGGGCATTACCATTTTTGCCATCAAGCTAATGGTGGATTTACTAGACCGCAGTCTAGTGCTATTGCCTCCTAGCTTACGTCCTGAGCAATTACTCGGTTTTCCATTACCAGGACTGGGAATCGTTATTAGCACATTGGTAATTATCGTGACAGGGCTTGTCGTGACCAATCTGGTAGGACGAAAAATGGTAGGTATTGGGGAGAACATTCTGGACCGAATCCCTTTAGTGCGCTCCATTTATTCAGCCGTAAAACAAGTTACACAGACCCTTGTTTCATCAGATAAAAACTCGTTTCGCCAAGTCGTGTTGATTGAGTATCCACGAAAAGAGATATGGACCCTTGCCTTTCTAACAGGTGATACCATACCTATGTTTAGTGAACTAACCCATAAGATCTTGCATACCGTGTTTGTACCTACCACACCTAACCCCACCTCTGGCGTCATTATTATGTTGCCCGATGAGGATATTATAAGGGTTAATTTAGATGTAGAAGATGCGCTCAAATTTATTATGTCACTGGGTGTGGTAACCCCTGGAAGCACCTCTAAGAAGTATTCTGAAGTCATCAATATGGATTTATCCGAGCTAAAAAAGAAGCATTGATGGTTGTTAGCGAATACGCATTTGCACGATAATCAAAATAAAGTATCGTTTTATCGAAATTCCGCCGTTATTTCAGTCAAATTACTTAGAAAACTTGCGCTTTTTTCACTCAACGCTTACCATTTCGCACCTTAATCTTATGACAACCAATATAACGAGAAAATACTATGCGAAGCCATTACTGTGGTGCTGTTGATGAATCACTACTAGACCAAGAAGTCACCCTCTGCGGGTGGGTAAATAAACGTCGTGACCACGGTGGCGTGATCTTTGTTGATTTACGAGATCGTGAAGGCCTGGTTCAAGTGGTTTTTGATCCCGATGATGCAGCTATGTTCAAAATGGCTGAAGGCATTCGTAATGAACATATTCTGCGTGTAAAAGGTCGTGTACGCCCTCGCCCAGAAGGCACGATTAATGAGAATTTGGTCAGCGGCAAAATCGAAGTTTTCGGACTTGAGCTAGAAGTACTTAGCGCCTCTAATACACCTCCTTTCCAACTGGATGAAGAAGTCGGTGAAGACATTCGCTTAAAGTATCGATATGTTGATTTACGCCGTCCCGAGATGCAAAAGCGTTTGCAGACACGCGCTAAAGTCACAGGCTTTATGCGTCGTTTTCTGGAAGAGCAAGGCTTTCTTGATATCGAAACCCCTACCCTAACGCGCGCCACACCAGAGGGCGCACGTGATTATCTCGTGCCAAGCCGTGTTCATGACGGTGAATTTTACGCATTGCCACAATCACCACAGCTTTTTAAGCAATTGCTGATGATGTCTGGCATGGATAAGTATTATCAAATCGCTCGTTGTTTCCGTGATGAAGATTTACGTGCAGACCGTCAGCCTGAATTTACTCAGCTAGACGTGGAGATGTCTTTTGTTAATGAAGAAGACATTATGGGCACGATGGAAGATATGCTTCGTCAGCTATTCAAGACCGTGTTGGATGTAGATTTAGAAGCGCCCTTCCCTCGTATGACCTACGCTGAAGCGATGGATCGTTTCGGCTCAGACAAGCCTGATCTACGCATTCCGCTTGAGCTGGTTGAAGTTAGCGATTTGATGAAAGACGTAGACTTTAAAGTATTCTCTGGTCCTGCCAACGACGAAGGTGGCCGTGTAGCTGCTTTGCGTTTACCTGCTGGCACAGAGCTTAGCCGTAAAGACATTGATAACTACACCAAGTTTGTTAGCAACTATGGCGCCAGAGGCTTAGCGTATATCAAGGTCAACAGCATGGCTGACGGCATTGAAGGTTTGCAATCACCTATTCTTAAATTCTTACCTGATGATGTAGCGCTGTCTATTATGCAGCGTGTGGGCGCAGAAGATGGCGATTTAGTCTTCTTTGGAGCGGATAAAGCTAAGGTAGTAAACGATGCACTAGGTGCACTAATCGTTAAACTAGGTAATGATCGCGGACTCATCGATGGCGATTGGGCGCCACTTTGGGTAATTGACTTCCCGATGTTTGAATGGGACGAGAAAAACAACCGCTGGCAAGCACTGCATCACCCCTTCACTTCGGCAGATACCGATGATATCGAAGCAATCAAAGCGAATCCAGGACAAGCGTTATCACGCGCTTATGACATTATCCTCAACGGCACAGAGCTAGGTGGAGGATCAATTCGTATCCACAAGCCTGATATGCAACAAGCCATCTTTGAGATTTTAGGTATTTCCGAGGAAGAAGCTGAGAACAAATTTGGCTTCTTGTTAGCAGCATTAAAGTTTGGTTGTCCTCCTTTAGGTGGTTTGGCATTTGGGCTTGATCGTATGATTATGTTGATGACGGGTAGTAACTCAATTCGTGACGTGATGGCATTCCCTAAGACACAAAGCGCGCAATGTCCGCTAACAGCCGCACCTTCTGAGGTTGAGTTGGCTCAGTTGCGTGAGTTGCATATTAAAGTGCGTAAGCCTGTTGTTGAGGGGTAGTTGCTAGTTAGGCTCTTCTATCCCCACCCTAACCCTCCCCTTGCTAAAGGGAGGGAACTAAAGTGCTATAAACAAAGTATAAACTTAAGGAAGCTCTGATTAACTCATGATTCGTTTTTCTGAGGCTAGAATCCGCCAGCTTTTCGCTATAAAAGTGACCAATAGCTACGGCTATTGCTAACTTTTCTATCAAAAACCTGGCAAA
>JALXAX010000046.1 GCA_026991755.1 Thiotrichaceae bacterium
ACTGTCTTGAAAATGACAGGTTAAATACTAAGCAAAAGGTGACAACTACCTTGAAAAACACCGGTTATGCCTGGCTACGCATCAAACCTACAAAGGCATGAATGGGTCAAACATGGAAGCTGCTATGGCAAATCGGCAGAGTTGTATTATCAAGACGCAATACGGCTCACCGATACTATCAACCAGTCTGAAGTCGGAACGCTACTTAAAAATAATATCGGAAAAAGAGTCTCATCTACTCAAATAAGACAAGCCTTTAATAAAGCCTTCGGAGAAGGACTAGGGAAAAAAGTGAATATGCGTTGTGATAAAAAAGGCCGACTGGGTGAGTTGTGGATTAATTTATCGGGAGACATTAGTAGTGATAGTTCTCTATCGTCGCTACTGAAAAATGCTGTGAATGCTTCTAATAACTGCGAATCTGGGCTGGTAGATCCTGTTTGATGCACTTCACCTACAGGATGTGTGGCTTAGTCACGGTTTTACCATTGTCATACAAGAATAGTGCTGAAAGTCTGAAGGCATTTTGGTTCCGATTAGATTAGATTAGTTATCTTCTAAGTAGTGAACACAAAGAAACATATAATCTCTCGCTCATAGAATATCTAATGACCTGAGACCTTTGCACGAAAGATATGAAAGATATATTAATAGTTGCAAAAGTATATTCAGTAAAAACCGCACCCTTCGACTCCGCTCAGGGTGCTACTCTGGAGCCTGAGCGGAGTCGAAGGCGGTGCTTGTATGTAAAGACTTATGCAACGATTAATAGCAAGCTTAATAATTGAGTTGACCGTTTCGATAAAACGGCAAGC
The DNA here is from genome assembly GCA_026991755.1 of Thiotrichaceae bacterium. Lineage (GTDB taxonomy): Bacteria > Pseudomonadota > Gammaproteobacteria > Thiotrichales > Thiotrichaceae > HyVt-477. The sequence continues at coordinate 816 of JALXAX010000046.1, forward strand.
TCACTAAAAAATGGTTTGAATTTCCTCTATTTTTGCTAAAAATTCAGCCAATAGCTCGGCTATTACCCTCTTTTTTAGCAAAAATAAAGGAAATTACGTTCATTTTTCTCTTGCCATCCCATCGTGTAAAGGTCTCGAACTATCAAAAAACCGTGATATACATACTATCATCACAAGTCATGCACATAATCTGCATAATCCATTATTAAAATCATCATCAGGAAATAATACAAATTCAACTTTTTATTGAATATGACGTATGTGCCAATACAGAATAATAAAAGGTATTAACTGGGTTTTTAACGTAGCCCTACTGGCAATTATTAGTTCGAAAAATAATGACGATATCTTGCAGAAAACTAGCGTTCAGCCCGTTAAGCCGAGACTGAAATCTCGGCTGTAAAGTAAGTGGTACAGTTCTAAGTTTTAACTAGAAAGTTTTCCTAGCCTCTTCAACCTGCTTACATACTTGAGCGGGTGCAGTACCGCCTAAATGATCACGAGCAGCGACTGAGCCTTCCAAGGTTAGTACTTCAAAAATATCATCGCTGATAATGTCAGAGAACTTCTGAAGTTCTTGCAAAGACATCTCACTTAAGTCTTTTCCAATCTCTATACCATAGCCGACAGCTTTGCCAACCACCTCATGCGCATCGCGGAAGGGCATATCTTTTCTTACTAGGTAATCTGCCAAGTCGGTAGCGGTTGAAAAACCTTGCATGGTGGCTTTGCGCATAGCATCTTTATTCACTTGTACATGCGGCATCATATCGGCAAAGGCTCTTAAGCTGCCCATTAGCGTATCAACTGTATCGAATAATGGCTCTTTGTCTTCTTGATTATCCTTGTTATAAGCAAGCGGTTGGCTTTTCATTAAGGTCAATAAAGCAATAAGATTTCCATTTACTCTTGCTGTTTTACCGCGTACCAGCTCAGGCACATCGGGATTCTTCTTTTGAGGCATGATAGAAGAGCCTGTACAGAACCGATCAGGCAAGTCGATAAAGTTAAATTGCGCGGATGCCCACAAAACCAGCTCTTCTGAGAAGCGTGATAAGTGCGTCATCACCAAACTGGCAGCTGAAACAAACTCAATGGCAAAGTCTCTATCACTTACTGCATCTAGTGAGTTATTAGCAGGGCGATCAAAACCTAGTAGCTCTGCGCTATAGGTTCTATCAATAGGGTAAGTAGTGCCCGCAAGTGCTGCTGCACCTAATGGCATGATGTTGACGCGTTTTCGGCAATCTTGCATCCGCTCATAATCACGTACTAACATTTCGTACCATGCCATCATATGATGACCAAAAGTAATAGGCTGTGCGACTTGAAGGTGTGTAAAACCTGGCAAGATGGTATCAAATTCACGCTCTGCGACATCGACAAGAGCTACTTGTAAGCGTCTTATCTCACTACTAATGAAGTCAATTTGCTCACGCAACCAAAGTCTAATATCAGTGGCAACCTGGTCATTTCTCGAACGGCCAGTGTGTAATTTCTTACCTGTAATGCCTATTTTGTCGGTTAGACGTGCCTCTATGTTCATATGCACATCTTCAAGAGAGATGGACCATTCCAGTGTGCCCTGCTCTATTTCAGCCTTTATTTCGTCTAAACCTTGATGTATTTTTTGTTTTTCTGCATCCGTTAATAAGCCGACTTTTGCAAGCATAGCTGAATGCGCTTTAGAGCCTTCAATATCATGTTTGTACATGCGTTGATCAAACTGAATTGAAGCGGTAAATTCTTCTACAAATGCATCCGTTGATTCACTGAAACGTCCACCCCAGGGCTTATCTCCATTGCCATTCTTAGCCATTTTCTCTGCCTACTTTGCTGTGCATAATCAAAAAACAAGAACATAGCATATCGCTAGCAAACTAGACACTTTCTTTATCTCTTTTCTGGTATTTATATCGGTGAAATATGCTTAAAAACCATACAAAATATTCGTGTCATTCATCGTCTTTTTTAGACCTTTTATTACACTCGTCCTTAAAAATATTTCATTTGTCTGAACATCTTAACCGTTGATTCAGGAATGGGGTGATAAAGTTCTCCTATGTTTGATGATTTAGCTCTTATGAGCTTTTTCAAACTTAAATAAGAATAATAATAAACAATTAAGGGTACTTGCGTTAGCTCATATTCATATAACTATAAAGAGCACGCGAACATAAAAAATGTCTGATACTAACTTTAAAACACTAGGTTTTTTGCCTAACCTATGCGCGTCACGCTCATTGTTGCATCTTACATTTGCAGCATTCGGACTTGCATTTGTATTAGCGTTAGCATCGGCTGATCATTTCAAAGCCTTTTTTATAAACCTTGGTTTAACCGCATTATTTGTTATCTGGACAACCATTATGTCGGCGCTTATTACCTGCATGATGAGTCGCTTTTTAAAGCGCTATACCCCTCTTTATGCCTCTGCCATTGTAATTGCAATCGTCATCGTTTTCACACTACTTGCGTCTATTTTAGGTGTTGCAGGTAGAAGCTATACCACACCCGAAAACATTGAATACTGGGATACGTTATTTGTCTTTAAAAATATCTTTCTGAGTATTGTTATCAGTGCCGTCAGTTTGCGCTATTTCTTTATGCAACATCAATGGGAGCAGCATATACAAACTGATTCTGATGCAAAATATTCTGCCCTACAATCAAGAATGCGCCCTCATTTTCTATTTAACAGCCTTAATTCTATTGTTCAATTAATTTCTACCGATGCTGATAGAGCCGAAGAATCATTACTGGATTTAGCGGACATTTTCCGCTCAACGCTTGATAACCGTGATCGTGTCACTTTAAATGAAGAGCTAGACATCACAACCCGTTATTTACGCATTGAAGCCTTACGTTTAGGCAAGCGCCTGACGGTGGTTTGGGATATGGACAGAAACTCACTGCCCTTCAATATGAGCATCCCCCCTCTCCTATTACAACCTCTAATAGAAAACGCTATTTATCATGGTATCCAGCCTCGTAAAGATGGTGGAGCACTGGGCATCAGTTTATATGATGCAGGTGATTATCTTGATATTTCTGTTAGTAACCCGACTCCTCCTGAAGGCACTACTGCCCACTCGAAGGGTAACCATATAGCGCAAGAAAATCTTAAAAAACGTTTAAAACTAGCGTATGGCGATAAGGCAAAATTATCAATAACAAAGTCTGACCATCAGTACCGTGTCGCTTTCCGCATTCCTAAGGAGTAACAATAACAATGAGTATAAGCATTCTAATCGTAGATGACGAAGAGCTCGCTAGAGAGCGAATCAAAAAGTTATTACACGAAAATGATGACTACAGAATTTGTGCCGAAGCAGAAAACGGAGCTGAAGCATTGATGATGGTGGAACGCCATCAACCAGAACTCGTTTTGCTAGACATTTCTATGCCAGTTATGGACGGCCTAGAAGTAGCAAAGCATTTATCAGGCATGGATTCGCCGCCAGCAGTTATATTCACCACAGCGTATGGTGAGTATGCATTAGAAGCATTTTCAACTAAAGCAACGGGGTATTTAATGAAACCGATAAGACAAGAACAATTATTACAAAGTCTTGCGCAAGCACGTTCACTGAACCGTGTACAACGAACAGAAATCCTTGAAAAGACGAGCGACACAGGCGGGCAGAGAAAACATATCTGTGCACGTATGCGTGGCAACCTAGAGTTAATTCCAATTGAAGACGTGTATTACTTCCAGGCCGATCAAAAATATGTAACCGTCAAATACAAAAAAGGCGAAGTGATCATCGAAGAGTCTTTAAAATCATTAGAAAGTGATTTAAATGACCGCTTTATCCGTATTCACCGTAATGCTCTTGTTAGTAAAAGCCGAATCACAGGCCTTACTAAGACAGACATTGGTCGTGTACGTGTAACGATTGATAAGATTACAGACGAGCTAGAAGTTAGCCGTCGCCATGTTGCAGAAATTCGTCGTTTCGTTCGTGAAAGATAAAACGACTCAGAGTTAAGACTACTAGTCTAGTTTTTTATAGCTAGTAGCTTACCTCTAAACCTACTTCCCTTATTTGCGAGGGAGACCTTTAGCCCTGACTTTGTTCAGGGCTTTTTCTATGGCGATATCTATGTATGCACCAAATAACGAAGGGGTGTTTATGCCAATAATTTTCTCGGCAAGTTCTTTTCCATTACTGTCTATAAAAATCATCGTCGGTGTCATATAGGCCTTATAACGGCCTGCAAAAGTAGCAATTGATACTTTTTTCCCCTGAAAATCAACGATCATTTCATCCGAGTCTAAAGCAAGCTGACGAATAATAATCTTATCGTCAAATTCTTTATCTTTACTCATGGGTGCTAAAAAATCTTCTTCCAGCTCTCGGCAATAGGCACAGTACTCTGCATTAAACTCTAATAACAAAGGCAAGTTTTTTTGTTGCATTAATTGTGCAAGCTGTTGGAAATTATTCTCTTCTATCAAATCAGTATTCATGGATTTAGAACAGGCTACAAGAGGATACAGGCTCACAAATAGTAGTAAGAAAAAACTGGAAGCTTTAGCTAATAGTGTTAAACGTTGGGATTGATAAATCATAATTTATTGGTTTGTAGGATTGTAGGGGTTAAGGTAATTGCCAATTAATCGTCTTTTTATGCATTCTAGCAAGATAGTCATTAGTCTGTGAAAATGGTTTGCTACCAAAAAAACCACGATGTGCCGACAACGGTGATGGATGCGGGGCTTTTAAAACACAATGTTTCGTTTGATCAATTTGAATTCCCTTCTTTTGCGCGTAAGCTCCCCAGAGTATAAACACTACGTTTTTTTTGTGATCATTAATAGCTTGGATCACAGCATCGGTAAAACGTTCCCATCCCCTGCCCTGATGCGAGTTTGAATTGCCTTCCACAACACTTAAAACAGCGTTTAACAAAACAACTCCTTGCTCTGCCCAAGGTTGTAAATATCCGCTGTGGCTATTATCAATATTCAGGTCAGCTAATAGCTCCTTATTAATATTAACTAAAGATTTTGGTAAGGGTTTAACATCGGGCATAACAGAAAAACAAAGCCCATGAGCATGACCTTTAGTTGGATAAGGGTCTTGCCCCAAAATAACCACTTTCACATCATCAAAAGGAGTGCTATTTAATGCGTTAAACCAAACAGAACTATCGGGTAAAATGGATTTTCCACTAGCTTTTTCAGCTAATAAGAACTGTTTTAAATCGTGCATATAAGGTTGTTCAAACTCTTTTTTGAGTATAGTTAGCCAGCTTTCATCTAGTTCTATTTGTTCACTCATCTGTTTTTCTCTGATTCATCTCATGCATTACATCGGATTGAATTGAATTTACTCCTTCATAAACATATAATTCTATTCATAATTAGCCAACACCTAATAAATATAAGGTTACCACAGGAGGCTGTCCGAGAACTAGAAGCTACTGCAAATCCCATAACCATCATAATCTGACCTTATTGAAATCGTTAAATATTTAGTGCTTTGCTTGCAAATTACTTAAAAGCGAATGCAGACGACTATTCGCCTCGTTCAATAACCCCGCTTATGTACTCCTGTGATTTTCGCTACGCTTCTATTTCTCGAACAGCCAGCCTCCTAGAGTATAACCGAACATTGGTTAATCTACCTGGGCATCCTCATAGATGCTATTAATCAAAGAATCAACTCCGCTAATAATGCAAAAAAGGTTCCTAATTAGGAAGATAATAATAAAATGACAATAGAATATGTAGAATTAAAGAAAGGCCATAGCAATGTATTTTGGGATTCTGTTAAACCCGTTATGTATCTAGATGACAATATGCGTATAACGCTAACAGATGATGCTTTTAATAACTATGACTTGCTCACTCAGGCTATTCAGAAAAACAATCGATACTGTTTACAATCTCTCAATAAGGAGAATTTTACCATTGAGTTTATGCCATTTGCATCGCGTAGATTGCGGGAGTACCTCAATAATAACAATACAACCAATAGCCAGGTTCCATTAATCACCTATTATTCAGGCGATTACTATGTTTATATTTCGCATAAGAAAATTAGTGCATTGTTGAAAGTAGTCAACGAAGAAGTAACCAATGAATTTTTAGAAGTGATTGATAATTTGTATGAGATTACCTAGCAGGTTGCTTGTTAGCTACTTATTGCGTGCCAGACTCCAGTACTCCATCAAACCTATATTGTTGGAGTACTAGCTACTTGGCTTCTCGGTACTAGCCATCAATAATCCTTTTTCCACCCAAATAGTCACTTTTATCCCTCTCGCAAAAGTAACAATAGGCTTCTGTCCTTTATCAACATCGGGGAATTGTTTGAATAATTCTGGACTATAGTGAGTCTCGAACAGTGTTACATAGTCGCCTTTATTATCTCTATAACGTAGTTGAGCGGCTGTGGAACCTTGTATAGAACAATAACGCCCACCAGCTAACTGGCTATTTCCAATGCCCTCAACATGTTGTGAAAGTTGAGGCATAAAATCCAACTCAGTAAAGTAGTTTCGTACTTCGCTAATAGCGGCTGTCTGTATTTCCATTGGTTTCATTTTGAGATGATTTGTCGCAACTTCATCAGCAATCTTCTGAATCATTTCTGATGATACCCCTTGTAATGTGTTGGGTGTGCTAAGACTAGGGGCTGTTTTATTCGAAAAATTTGATACTAAAATAAAGCTCAACGAGGCAACCGCAAATACCGCTGCTATTGCTACTGACCATTGCATAAATCTTAGGCGAGCTGTATCTCTGTGGTTTGTAGTGTTTACCACACCTTGCTCTTTTTGTTCTTTCACTTTTCCATTATCCGCTCTAACTGAATCCTTTTGCATTTGCATCAGGTTTTCAAGTTGACGGTCATCAAGTGAGACTAACTTCATTTGCTCTTGCAGTGCCTGTTTGAGTGTGTTTTTCATGATGATTCCCCCCTAGGACTACTAAGTACCTGGTTTGATCTGTTATTTTCTAAATCTCCTATTTCATCAGATAATTGCTCAGTTATTTTTTTCCGTAGTCGATGAATTCTCGACAGAACAGTACCTCTTGGTAGGTCTAGTTCGGCACTAATTTCTGTTGATGTGAAGCCTTCAATCGCCCATAGAAAGACTATTTCTCTTTCTGGAACCGTTAATATTGACCAGACTAAATCAACTAGTTCTTCATTAATAATCAGGTCCTCTAAGGAATCTGAGTTTATTGGAATAGCCTCAGAGCTCTCATTATCTGTTAACGCCTGAAACTCAACACACTTGTTATGTCGAAGCGTATCAATGAACTGGTTTCGAATAATGCGCCGTAAATAAGCTAATGCAGAATGTGGCTTTGGTGATTGGGATGAATGTTGTTTAAGAAACTTTTCTAGCGATGCTTGCAATAAATCATAGGCATTATCACGGTGTAACGTTAGTGCATAGCAATAACGGTATAACTGATCTAATTGTTGTTTATCAAACTGCATCTGTTTATTCTATTTCATAGCCGATGATTATGTGTTGGTGAATTAATGTACTTATATCCATGTTTTTAGCGATACCCTTAGCCTTGCTACCTACAAACTCAACAGGATTCTTGTCAAGAAATGACGTTAGCTCTAATAACGAAGACCCTGTTTGAATCAACGTTAATAAATCAAAAAAGTCTTTATTAATAGTAATAGCCGTAGGCTTCCATTGTTGCCTTTGCACTAGACAATAGTATGTACAAGCTTCATCAGTAATACCCCAATTTATAGTGTCATCATCTTGATGGTTTTGCCAAATTTCAACTATTGGAAAGTGACTTTTCAATAGAGCAATGTCATCCGCAAGCATAAAACATACTTGTAACTGCTGTTCTGCTGATAGCTTAGAAAAACCGTCTATATGAAAAAAACTTCTATCTTTTGCATAATAGGAGTGATGTAACCACTGTTCTAATTGCGCAACATCGGCTAAATACGCTAAGGACATCCTTATAGGTAGAATGCACTACAAAATGGTTTAGAACCTCTACGTAAGGCCTAAATTTCTGTAGTTATTAGAAGGACGTGTGGAAGGAGAGACTGATTGCATTCTGAATAGATTATAATCAAAGCGTCTTTGTAACCATGTTAATCCTATAAAGCGCGGTTGGGCGCGAAAAAGGCGCGTAATATTTTGGTGTGCATAGGTGTGCATCGGTGTGCCAATAGCTTGCATGGACTTTCATGATCCAACTGCGTTTTCTAGGTTAATGAAGGAAGCACAGATCCGTGCCAAATTCCCGTGTTTCGCTAACCCTGCACCGACCCTACGTTAATTTTCATTAGTGAGCATATTGAATATTCATGAATTACCTATTTAACGTCTCATCTTTCCAATAACGAGTACCTTTCACAGTAGCTTGTAGTGCAAGCCCTGCTTTGGTTAATTGGAAGATGGTTATATTATCTAAGACGATTTCACCACCCACCGCATCGCCCTGATCATTGAGAATCGCAGCGGCATCTGCATGTGCTCCAAATTGCCAGCCTTCATTGATAAAACGATTCATAACCGCTTCATTATGAAAAATAAAGATAGAACGGAAATCTTTAATTCCCAATCCTAAACCAATACCCGCTTCGCCCATTTTCATAAAAGTTTCTTTCAGCGTTTTGTTATTAGTAACCACTCCATAACCACCACTAAAACTAGCAAACACCAAATTCACATTAGCATCACTAAATACCGCATAACCTGGTGCATTAACAATCATTGAACTGGTTTGTGGTTTAACCCTATACAAATCCTGAAGGGTAGCATTACGCATGGCTAGCACCCTTTGGCGTTTCTCATCAACTGTGGTTAATGGATTCATCGTCGTGCAACCCGTTAATACCAACAACATAACGGTTGTTAGTAAGTAACCTGCGACTTTATAGATACTTTTTGATTGATTATTCATGGTTTCCTCGCTCAATAGACTATTCTTTATAGGGACTTACAGTCTTCACCCTATTACCAATCATAGCTCTCCCAGCAAAATATGCCAGATACACATGCAATATTTGTCTTAATCTTGACCTTATTCGCACTGTTGTTATTCACACGTGAACGTATACCTGTAGAAACATCCGCCTTATTAATACTTTGCCTGTTAGCCGTAAGTTTTGAGTTATTTCCCTATTATGCGGATGCAGGACGTTTTCATGCCGTCGATTTTTTTCATGGCTTTGGACATGAAGCGTTAATAGCTGTTTCCGCATTAATGGTCGCAGGATCAGCGCTCGTACGTACGGGCGCACTTGAACCAGTGGGCTATCTGCTTGCCAAGAGTTGGGCTAAACGCCCTGCTCTCTCATTACTCATGACACTAGTATTAGCCGCTATATTGAGCGCATTTATTAATAACACACCGATTGTCGTGCTACTAATTCCTATTCTTGTCAGCGTCGGTTTAAAAACAGGACATAGCCCTTCTTCCATCTTGATGCCTATGGGCTTCGCAACGTTATTAGGTGGCATGGGTACGACCATTGGTACATCCACCAATCTATTAGTCGTGAGTGTAGCCGCAGACCTTGGCTTAAAACGCTTTGATATGTTTGATTTTGCATTACCCGCGTTGTTGGCAGGAGGCTTTGGACTGGTGTTTCTATGGCTGATTGCACCCCGCTTATTACCCGCAAGAGATCAGCTGATCAACTCAGAGAACACCCGCATTTACACCGCCCATTTGGTTATACCAGAGAATAGCGATGCCGTTGGAAAACGCTTATCTGAACTGTTTGAAAAAACAGGCGAAGAGATGAAAGTAGAAAAAATCCGCCGCTCTGAAAGTACCTTCGTATTACCCATCCCCGATGTCATTATTCAAGCAGGTGATCGGTTATTAGTACACGACACTCCAGAAAAACTAAAAGCCTATGAGAAAGCAATTGGTGCAACACTCTATTCGGGTAATAAACGAGTGGATGACAAGCACCCGCTAGAAAGTAAAGACCAACAACTCATTGAAATTATCGTTCATGCACGTTCACCCCTGCTCAACCGATCCTTACAATCCGTACGTTTTATTGAACGTTATCATCTGGTGGCGGTTGCAATCCATCGAGGTGGTGAAAAAGTCGCCAGCATGCCACAAGGCTTTGGGAAATTACGACTACGTGAAGGTGATGTATTACTGGTTCAGGGCAAGCGTGAACGTATTGATGCACTAAAATCTAGAAATGAATTTTTGGTGCTTGATAGAAAGCTAGATGTCGCACATACCAAAAAAGCACCTTTAGCATTAGCCATCATGCTGGGTATCGTCTCACTAGCCGCATTGGGAATATTGTCCATAGCCGTAAGTGCGCTTGCAGGTGCTTTGGTTATGTTATTAACAGGCTGTTTAAACTGGCGCCAAGCTACACAAGCGCTCAGCACCCCGATCATTATGATTGTAGTGACGAGTTTGGCATTAGGCCTAGCCATGCAAACTACAGGAGGTAGCCAGTTTATAGCTAATGGGTTTGTATCACTTACCCAAGGCGCGCCTGCAGCTGTTGTCATCAGTGCACTAATTCTGCTGATGGCCCTATTTACTAATGTCGTATCCAACAATGCAGCGGCTGTTATCGGTACACCTATAGCGGTCAACATAGCGCACACATTAGGTCAACCTGCTGAGCCTTTTGTACTTGCGGTATTATTTGGTGCGAATATGAGTTATGCCACACCAATGGCCTATAAAACCAATTTGTTAATTATGAGCGCGGGAAGTTATAAATTTTCAGATTTCTTACGGGTGGGAATACCACTTACCTTAATCATGTGGGTGGTGTATAGCGTGTTACTGCCGTTATTGTATGATTTGAACTAATACTCCATCAAACCTAAGTTGCTGGAGTACTAGTTATGGTTCCAAAAGTAATGACATACATCTGGAGTCGGGCTTCAGCCCCGTTAAGCCGAGACTGAAGTCTCGGTACAAACCAAACCCGATCTTCTATTTCTTTTCTACAATCTGATTCCAATGAGCAATTAAATCATCCATGTTATTACCTCGGCTAATCATTTCATTGTTGAACTGATTGCGATAAGTAAGACCAAAGTTAACCCCATCTACCACAATATTTCGAATAAACCATTGCTTCTGAGGATTACGCAACAAGCTATAACTCACCAAAAAGCTATCGCCCTTATTTGTTAATACTTTTACAACCACCTTTCTCTTACGTGCATTTGCAGTGAGTGGTGCGGATGGTTTTACTTCAAACCTCTTAACACCAATCTTCATTAAAGAGTCGGCATAGACTTTAACAAGGCTCTGTTCAAAAGCAGCTTTAAAGCGAGCTTTTTGAGCGTCGGTCGCAGTAGCGTAGTACTTCTTCCCCATAATGCCTTTCGCGATGGCTGCAATATCTGTGATTGGTCGCATCTGATTACGAATTTTTGTATACAAACGTTGCGGGTTGCTTGCATAGTGAACACTTTCTTGATTTAGCGTATTCAGCAGGGTTTTAGATGCTGTCTCTATAATAGCATCGGGCCCTTTTTCTAGTGCGTTTGCTATCGGCATAAAGATTGTAAAACTTAAGCCGATTAACACAATCAATAGACTTTTCAAACTCCAACTTTTCATGTTTTTTCCTTGTACGTGATCTTAATTTAATAAACTTCCCCGGGGCAAGCCCTCTCGCTTAACGCTCGACTTTCTCGTACCTCGAAAGCGGGGTATTAATAAGACTGTTTCTTTTACCCTTTTACGCCCCAAGGGGCGGGGAATAAAACCCCAAGGGATTTAACTGTTATTAGGATATTCATATGAACAGCCAATTATCCAGAGTATAGGGCTAAGTGAATTATTTACCAATAGTGTTCAATAAAGCCTCAGATTTTAGTTCTCGGTCAGCCTGCTAGCTATTCATGACTATCCGTATATTTACTAACGGTAAAACTTGACTAATAGACTAGGTAAGACCAATAAATTAGCCATTAGTGCCAACAGCATCGCTAGCGATGTGAATAAACCAAAATATACAGTAGGCATAAAGTTTGAAAAAACCAGTATGCTAAAGCCAGCAATAATCGTGATGGAGGTAAAGTAAATGGCAGAGCCAATACTTTTGTGGCTACGTCTAACCGCTTCTTGCACATTATGAGTTGCTCGGTACTCTAGCTTAAAGCGATGTAGATAATGGATGGCATCATCCACACCAATACCTAATACGATGGCTGCTATGGTAATAGTCATTAAATCTAGCGGTATGTTTAAAAAACCCATTACGGCCAAGACGCTAACTGCTGCAAGGATATTGGGTATCAGGCCAATGATAGCCAGCCGAATTGAGCGCATGGATAGACCTATCATTAAGAAAATAAGGCCAATAACATAGCTAATCGTTTTTAATTGCGAATCAAATAAATGAGTAAGCATGTTGTTAAATAGCACTAACATGCCTGTTGTTTGTACGATATCTGCTTCTAAGCCTAATTCTTGAGTTGCAAAAGTCTTTATTTTGTTGAGATATTCCTCTCGTGAGAAAGAATCTCCGCTTTCTTTTACCCGCACTGAAATAAGCATTTCACCAGAATGTGGGGACATATAGGGGTCTACCAGTTCAGCACGTACTTTTTCTGGGATTACCCCTAAAATACCCACTATTTCAAGCGCTCCTAACGATTCACCCCCTGTAAACTCCATGGCTACTTGTTCAAGGTTAGCTAGTGACATTACTTTTCCTGTCTGCGCTAACGACTGGATATACGCTTGAAGCTTGCTTAATATTTCTAATTTTTGGGGTGTGACCCAATAACGCTCTGGATAGGTTTCTTCATCATTGAAAAAATCATCCTCAGCATCTAAAGGTTCAGACTCGTAGGGTTGAAATTTAACGATGACATCAAAAGGAATAGTACCGCCTAGACGCTGATCAATATCTAACATCCCTTGATGAATATCCGTATCGGCTTTGAAATAATCTATGAAACGATTATCCAGGCTTAATCTAGAAACTCCTATGCTTGCAAGACCCGCTAAGACAATAGCGAAGGTAATAATAGCTAAGCTGTGACCCGTTACAAGTGCTGATAAGAAACGTGGAATAGCGGGACTATTAGGGTTTGATGTCTTGCTTAGTGGCTTATTTTCACCGCTGTTTTGTGCGTTGATAGGTTCATCTAACGTCTCTTCACCTAGCAATAATAAAAAAGTTGGAAAGAAGAGGTATGACATCACTAATGATACCAATACACCCACTAGCATTAATAAACCAAAATCTTGAACAGGTACGATATCGGTAAACATCAATGATGCAAAGGCAACCGCTGTTGTTAGCCCCGTAAAGAAAGAAGGTGCAAATTTCTGGAGCATCGTCTGCAAGACAATATCGCTATGTTTAATGGCTTTTGAAGCATCCCGTGAAGCCAATAGCTCTCGATAATGAACAATTAGATGTACCGTAAAAGAAATACTCAGAATTGCCAAAAGCGAGATGAAATTGGAGGATATGACGGTAGCAGGTTTATCAATCGCACCTAACCAACCAATGACCAGGCTTATTGTTACCATGCTAGTAGTTAGTGGCAATACCACCCAACGCCAACTACGGAAGAACAGATAGAGCATGGCTATAGCCATTAGAAAAACCAGTGCGCTAAAGATAACAATATCTTGCTTCACATAACTGATCATATCAGCTGCAACCATGGGGACACCACCAAGGAATACAGTTGCGTCTTTACGTGCTAAATCACGTACTGATTTAACTTGTTCTAATAACCGATCACGTTGCTGTAAGTAGTGTTTACGGGCGATGGAATGAGCTTGTGTGCTTGCTTGTAACTGCTGCTTATCTATTTCACCATTTTTAAATGCAATACGGTCTTCATCACGCTGCTTTCTTAAGGATTCAAGCTCATTATCCAGGCTTAAACCCACGCGTAAAGCGGTTGTTCTACCGTCGGTAGAGATAATTAAATCTTTGAAAATGGGGCTGTGAGACAGCTCTTTTTTTGCAAGTGCATAATCAACACCTTCTGATTGCAGCGTTCGATAACCGTCTTTTAAATCTCGCAATGATATAGAAGGGCTTTGTAATAACGGGGCATCGAGAATGGAGTAGACTGATGCAACTCCGGCAACAGCCTCTAATTGCGCTTTTAAAGAGGCAATCTTCTTTAGGTTTTCAACTGAAAATAATTCACCTTTATTAGGTGTGTACGTTAGAAACAGGAAGCTTTCACCCCCTTGAGTAAATCGTTCTCGTACTTGCTGGTAATAGACTAAGGCTGGATCACTTTCTGCAACCAAGGTGTCACTAGATGCGTCAAAACTGAAATTACGCGCATGATAGGCAGCTACCATTAGCATCAATACGATAGCCGTCAGTAATGCATAAGGATGCTGTAACAACTGTTGATAGGCTGAAACTGCTCTTGAAGATATTTGGGATGTGATGCTTTTCATTGATTATTATATTTTCACACTGTGATCATGAGACCTTTGCATGAAAGGATGGCGAGAGAAAAATGAGCGTAATTTTAATCCGTCATATCTTTCGTGCAAAGTCTTATCATGTATTAAACAGGTCGTTCTTAGTTATCTACTCGTCTACGCCATCCAAAAAGGCATCTTCAACCTCACCATCTTTTATCAAAAACTCACGACGTTGATTGAATACGTCGCGAATAAATAAATAACGATCTCCCGTAATAATAGACTCTGTACTCAATAAGGAAGCGCGTTTATCTATGAGCGATAACGCAGCTAAACCATTCCGTGTCGATACATCATCCAAAAAGCCAATAGGGTTGGCAAAAGCCCAAGCAATACTACCTACTCCATCACGGAAATTGGTCGGTCCCCAGAATGGCAAATTAAGATGAGGCCCAGAACCAACACCCCACACTGCAAACGTCTGACCAAAATCTTCTTCATGTTTTTCTAACCCCATTGGACTTGCAATATCAATCAACCCCGCTAGACCAAAGGTGCTGTTGAAGATGAAACGAGCTGAATCATTGACACCTAAGGTGACTTTTCCTTGTAAAACTTGATTGATAGCAACTAAAGGATCTTCCAAATTCGAGAAGAAGTTGCTAACCCCTCTTTCGATGGGCTCTGGAACAATAGAAACATAACCCTTTGCAGTAGGTTTAAGGCCTATAGAGTCAACTTTGTCATTAAAGCGCTGGACTACTCTGTTAGTTGATTCGTAAGGATCATAAACACCTGTATGATCATCAGACATGGTTTTTGTCGGTGATTGTGAGCAACTGGATAGCAGGAAGGAAAAAAACATCATCACGCTTAATTTAAAATACGTGTGACTCTGTCTCATGTTTGGGAGTGTTAAAATATTCATACGTCAGTTTCTATATTAGTCTTCCAAAAGTATTTTTACGGATTTTCATTCCTAGTAGTGCTAGCTTTTCTCACACAATAAAAACAGGAACGACTGTCAAAATGGGGAGACTAAAGAGCTTTGTGAAGGTATTCATAGGTAGGGTGTGCGCACCATTTATCCAGCATTTAGGGTGCGCTTCCTCAGCACACCCTACAAACAGCATTTTGAATACTTTCACAGTCTCTCTTGTTCAGAGCTTCCTTAATTGCGTGTAATAAAATACAGTACTGCTAGAAACATTAAACAGTTGCAAACAATAGCAAATTACTAGAAATAAAAAAGCGGAGTGTCTACTCTAAGTAAAATAAAGTCAACCTATTAGATGACTATTGTATTCTTCCATAAATCTATGATACTACTTGATTATTTGTCTACGCAATTGTGACATTGATCCATTGTTAGCCTCTAGCGTTAGCGCATTACTTGATACCTTAATACCTAATTGTTTGAAGCTATTGTAATAGTCAGGGAAGTTTTTACTAAATAAATTATTCTTGTATTCTTCTGAAAAGACGGAAGTTTCGGTTAATTGATCAAGCTTACTAATAAGCGTTTCCACTGACCAACTATTATTCTCTGAGAGGCAACATTGCTGAAATTTATGCCAAGCTGTGTCTAATGATTCACGACCCTTGGTAATTTCTCTCAAACGAATATCCACTGCTAAAAAATATGCCGCCCCACCCCAATAAACATGTTGATAGTTCCCCGTTGAACGCATGTTTTTACTTGCTTGAAACAGGGTTAGTCTATTTTGTTGTGCTTGATGCTCTCCTCGTCTAAAACCGTCAAGCAGTTTCCTCCACATATCCATTTCATTTAATGAGCCTTGTCTTACTCGTAATGTGTTTTGTAAATAGGTTGCTAGCCCCTCGCCAAACCATGCGCTACCAGTACCTGTGTAAGGATGAATTAAATGGCTAAATTCATGTGATGCTGTCCAATCACTAATGAAGCTTGCAAGTGGGAAGTTGGCATTTACTTGAAAATTAACCCTGTATTTACCATTTTTCCATACCTCGCCCCAGGGTACGGGTTCGTTTGCTGTGGGTAAATCGTATAAATGAACCTCAACCAATTTTACAGGGAATTGACCATATAAAGTTGTTACAGTTTCTGATGAGACTTTAAGCCACTTTAAAAGCTTCTGTTTTGTTTGTGGAGATGCTTGAAATTCAAAGTAAACATCCACCTCTCCGCCAGATACATAAGTAATGTGTTTTTCACTCTTTATATTATCTTTTTCAGCTATTGCTGTAGCAGGTAACAATAAATAAATAAAAAATGGCAACAGGCTTAAGCAGGCTTTTTTACACATAGACACCTAATGGATCTTTGCACGAAAGAGATGACGGATATAGCAAGCTTAATAATTGAGTTGACCGTTTTGATAAAACGGCAAGCTCACTAAAAAATGGCTTGAATTTCCTCTATTTCTGCAAAAAATTTGGCCCATAGCTCGGCTATTACCCTCTTTTTTAGCAAAAATAGAGAAAATCATGCTCATTTTTCTCTCGCCATCCTTTCGTGCAAAGGTCTCCTAATACGATAAATGAACAAGATAGTTCAGTGTTGGTGTCTAAGCATAGTCTTCAACTATCAATGTCTCAACATCAATAGCCAAATAAGTCTTTGTAAGGTAGACGTACCGCTTTTACTGTTCGGCGACTAGTTCTCTATAGGCGTGCCAGCTAGCATGTCCGATAATAGGAAGCATGACCGTCAGACCAAAGAAGAAAAATAGAAAGCCAATATGAATCATGACTACGATAAGAAATGCCCATAAGAACATCGGAAGTGGGTTTTTCATCACGACACGAAGGCTAGTCGTAATGGCTGTTACTACATCAACTTTACGATGCAAAAGCATAGGAATTGATACAACACTGATCGAGAAAACCAATTGCGCTATTAAAAAACCGAAAGCTATAAAAAACAGTATAAATTCAATACTGTGATCACCAGAGAAAAGGATTCCCCAGCCTTTGGTTATAAGCTCAACATTATCAAAATAGATACCCGCCACTAATGCAGCAATACGTAGCCAAACCATTAACAAGAAGCCAAGTACCACGACAAAAAGACCGATATTAATTAGGTTGCTTTGGATGATTTTTATAGAGTCTAACAAACAGGGCTTCTCTCCTTCCTCTATTTGACGACTAAGATCGTAGAGTCCAATAGCCAGGAAAGGACCCATCAACAAAAATGCAGATATGAGTGCAGCTGACCAAATGGGGTTATTGGCAGCAAGAAAAATTAGCCCAAGACCAACTAGAGCAAAAACCAAACCGTAAACAAGGCTGGGGATTTTTGCTTTAGTTAAATCGTTTAGCCCTTTAGCTAACCAGCCTATAGGAGCTCTCATGCTAACTTTATTTACGCTAATAGTTGTTCGAGTATTTGGCTGTTTAATCTCTGATGATGCCATATAACATCTCTCCACTTATATTATTCATTTATTGTATAAAATTGGTCTATTCCATCATGCAAAGTCATCAAACTATTACTAATGAGCCCTCTTATTAATTCATGATTTGTTTTGCTGAAGCTAGAATTAATAGAGAGGTACCTAAAACTAGTCATAGACTGCTTTCATCAATCTCTAAAAGAGCATTGTACAGGATAGTTATTCTTGTTGGATCAAGTAAGTCTATTCTTGCTATAGGTTGTTATTCATGATGTATATCAAGTTATTCTCAAAAAGAGCTATTGATATAAATTAGGGTCGCAATCCATCTTGCAGAAGATAGGAAATTATGTATCAAGAAATAACTAATCTTATCTAGAAGGCTAAATGAAAGCTTCCTAGATAACGTACGGATAACACTTAAACATTCTAGAGTGGAATCAGAGCTGCTTTAAGTAGCCTGATAATAAATATTCTGAGGATGGTTTGCTTGAGCAAAGAAAAACCAGCGTTCAAGAAGCAGACCCACATATTGGATAACGGCGGCAGCTACAACGATAACAGCTACTTTTGTTATTAAGCCAGTGGTTAATAAAGCAATAGGAAGCAAAAAGGCTAAAGCTAGAAAGCTCCATTTTACTAGCGATAAAAAGTTCTTCGATTGACCATGGAAATATTCACGAGTGTTGTAAGACCCGCCCATTGCTCCCTGAGCAGTCTGCTTGATTTTACTGTGTCTTACGCCAATTGCACTAGTCGGAGTAGATTTAGGCTTGATACGTGAGTTTCTAATTAATGAACTGATTCGTGTCAATGCACCAACAACTGTGAAAAATATAGCCCAACCACCAAACATATTCACAAGACCTGGTGCGGTATATACCGCATATACCGTTGCAACTGTAAAACCTGATGCTAAGCCTAGAAGGATAAAATTAATAACGGTTAACGGTGTAGACCATTCTTGTAAGAAACGAATACAGGTGTAAATCATTCCAGTACAAATAAATAAAACAAAGCTTAAAACCACACCCCATAAACCCACTAGCAATGATAATGAAATACTGTACTGGCCTAATTTAAGGACTTCCATATCAAGACCAAACCACTGGATCACACCATAGATGAAAGCAACCGCCCCGAATGAGGGTAATGCAATAACTTCACGTGATAACCATGATGTTTTCCATTGGCTGACCGTTCTCCATGCACGTTCTGGTCGACCTAAATGGAAGAAAGAAGCAAATAATGCTAAAGCTACGAAGATAATGACGATCAGTGTGCCAACAGCGTAGAATTCATGTGACTTTTCAACAGGCACTAGCTCAACTAGCGTATAAACCTGCGCTGTAATTAGTGCCGTAAAAAGCCCCTGAGCTATGCCTAGCAAAGTGGTTAAAAATATTACTGAAAATGCGGGATGCATATTATTTACCTATAAACTATATGTTATGTAAGTTTTAAAACTGGCGGATTCTAAACTCAGAGTTTCCTTAATCAACCAAAACCAACCAATCCAATGTTAGATCCAGCTTGAATCTTCAAGTGTAACGTCATCATCAGCAGGCTTAGTAAAGTTCTCGCCTTTTAATGGATTCTCAACACGGTCAAGCGCTTCATCTTGAATATCAATCTTCACTTTTCTACGCGGTAGATAGTGGTTAGCAGGTCTTGTTCCCCATTCAGGCATTAGCTGATAACCGCCCTCTTCGCGGATCAAGCGTGATACTTCAGAATGCTCGTCATGCACATCACCAAAGATGCGTGCCGAGGTAGGGCATGCTAGAACACAAGCAGGTTTACGACGATCTTCAGGAAGCGACATATCGTAGACGCGATCAACACATAGCGTACACTTCTTCATCACCTTTTGATTTTCATCAATCTCACGAGCACCGTAAGGGCACGCCCAAGAGCAGTATTTACAACCCACGCACTTGTCGTAATCAACCAGTACGATTCCGTCTTCTTTGCGCTTGTAACTGGCTCCAGTAGGACACACTGGAACACAGGGTGGCTCTTCACAATGCAGACATGATTTTGGGAAATGAACCACTTCCGTATTGGGGTATTCACCCACTTCAAATGACTGTACGCGGTTAAAGAAAGTACCCGTTGGGTCTTTGCTATAGGCGTTAAAATCAGTCATTGGGCCGGCTTCACCCGAGGTATTCCACTCTTTGCAAGAAGTCACACAGGCACTACAGCCGACACACACATTTAAATCTATGATTAAAGCCAGTTGAGTCATGTTATTTACTCCCTGTTAATTTCTTGCTAGCGCTTTCTAATAGTGATTTGAAAATACCTTTACCACTTTGGTATGCCATGGGTGCACCTGCTTTCATGGGGTTTCTCATGCCGGGTAGTGGTTTCATTGTTTTGAATACAGGTGAGGTAATTTCTTCTTCGTCATCTCCTGCTTTATAGACTTTTACACGCACATCGTACCAACCGGCCTGACCAGTTACAGGATCGGAGTTAGAAACATTTCCCTCACGTGCACGGCAAGGTAGCTCTTCTGCTATTAGATGATTTAACAAAAAGCCTTTATTAGACTCGTTGGCGCTTTTATCCAAGCCCCAAGCACCAGAGGCTTTTCCGATAGCGTTCCATGTCCATACCGTACCAGGCTCAACTGCTTCTGAGAATTTACAGATACAACGCACCTTACCGTGCATAGACTCAACCCAGATCCAATCACCATCATCAAATCCGTTTTGATTGCCAACACTTTTATGCATATACAAGTAGTTATGTGCATGGATTTGACGTAGCCAAGGGTTTTGCGAGTCCCATGAGTGATACATCGCCATTGGCCGCTGTGTGATCGCGCTTAATGGGTACTCCCGACGATTCGTCATCTCTACTTCTAACGGCTCGTGATACAAAGGAAGTGGATCAAAGTAAGTTTTCACACGCTCACGTAGATGTTCAGGTGGTTGCTTGCCTTTACGCTTACCTTCTGCTGCACGTCTAAATTCTTGGAAAATCTCTGAGTAAATATGAATCTGGATAGGCTCAGCATAACGCGTTAAACCGTGGTGACGCGCCCACTCCAAATAGCCTTCGTTCCAGTTACGCATATACTGATAAGAAGGTGGAAGTTTATGGTGATACACGCAGTTATTGTTTGCGTACATCTCCCACTGGTTGGGATTAGGCTCGCCTTTCATAGACTTTTCGCCTGATTTACCACGCCAACCTGCTAAGAACCCAATACCTGATCCAGGTGCGGTCTCGTGGTTAATAATGAAATCAGGATAATCGCGATATTTACGTTTGCCATCTTCATGCACGAAAGGCTTAAGACCGAGTCTTGCGCCCATTTCTATTAATACTTCTTGGAAAGGCTTACAGTCGCCCGTTGGCGGCAAAATAGGAATACGAACGGCATCCACAGGACCATCGTACTCTGAAATAGGACGATCCAGCATCGACATAACGTCATGACGCTCAAGATACGTCGTATCAGGCAGTACCAAGTCAGCAAACTGGACGGTTTCTGATTGGAAGGCATCACATACAATGATGTATGGAATTTTGTATTCGCCACTTTCTTCTTTATCGACCAGCATCTTACGTACTTCACTGGTGTTCATTGAAGAGTTCCACGCCATATTCGCCATAAATAAAAGCAAGGTGTCAATTTTGTGAGGATCGCCGCGCCATGCGTTAGTAATCGCGTTATGCATTAACCCGTGAGCTGATAATGGATGTTCCCATGAGAAGGCTTTATCTAAACGTATTGGCTCACCTTTATCATCCACAAATAAATCATCAGGAGAAGCAGGGAAGCCCAAAGGCATACCATTTAATTCAGTATTAGGCTGAACATCTTCTGGACCTTTTGGAGGCTTAGGACAAGGAGGAATAGGACGTGGGAATGGCGCTTTATGACGGAATCCCCCAGGACGATCAATCGTGCCTAGTAATGTCATCAATAACGTCATATTACGAATGGAGTGATAACCGTTTGAGTGTGCCGCTAAACCACGCATCGCATGGAAGGCAACTGGGTTACCCGTTACTGAATCATGCTCTTCACCCCAAACGTCTGTCCACGCAATGGGTAATTCAATTTTCTGATCGCGGGCTGTAATACCCATTTCATGGGCTAAACGTTTGATAGTATCCGCTGAAATACCAGTTATCTCGGCAGCCCATTCAGGTGTATATTTCTCAAGACGATCTGCTAATAGCTGGAACGATGTCTTAACTTTAACGCCATCAACTTCATACTCACCAAATAAATAAGGGTTTGCATTTCTGTTTTGGCTCGGTACGTGGGTATCGGTATCACGGTCCCAGAATATTTTATTTTGTGGATCAACACAGCTTTCTCGACGGTCTTCTGTTGTACGAAGGAACAAGCCAAATTCGTCACTTTCTTCGTCTTGATTAATCAACTCTGCCGCGTTGGTATATTTAATTAAGAATTCACGATCGAATAATGCATCTTTAATAAGCACGTTCATCAGTGCCATAAATAAAGCACCATCCGTTCCTGGGCGAATTGGAATCCACTCATCGGCAACTGCTGAGTAACCTGTTCTAACAGGGTTGATCGAAATAAATTTTCCACCATTACGCTTAAAGTGGGAAAGCTCAATTTTAAGAGGATTCGAGTGATGATCTTCTGCCGTACCTACCATAATGAATAACTTAGCGCGTTCAAGGTCTGGGCCACCAAACTCCCAGAATGAACCACCAATGGTGTAGATCATGCCTGCTGCCATGTTTACCGAACAAAAACCACCATGAGCCGCATAGTTAGGGGTTCCAAAATTCTTTGCGAACATACCTGTTAATGCCTGCATCTGATCGCGACCAGTAAAGAGTGCAAATTTAGCCGGATCAGTTGCTCGAATCTCGCTTAGGCGTTCTTCCATTATTCCGAAAGCTTCATCCCATTCGATAGGTACAAACTCACCCGCACCCCGCTCTGTACCAGGCTTACGCTTTAGAGGCTTGGTTAATCTAGCAGGTGAATACTGTTTCATAATGCCCGATGAGCCTTTTGCGCAAATCACACCTTTATTAAGAGGATGATCCGGGTTGCCTTCGATATAACGAACTTCACCTTTTTCCAAAGTAACGTTGATTCCACAACGACACGCACACATATAGCAAGTGGTACTTTTAATCTCTACGTCTTTTCTAGGTTGAGAATTGGTTTGGGTTTGCATGTTTGACATAAGTTTGTTCTGTTTAGAGCAATTGGGGCGCGAGTATAGGCTTTATTAAGTTAGATAACAATAATATACCGATATTCTAATGAATAGAGAGGTGAAAGGTATTATCTTTGAAAATACAGTTAGTTACGACATATTTTATATAAATAAAGCACTGACTATAAGTATTACTGATTGATCTTCATGTAGTAATTTTATGCAGGCCTGTGGAATATTGCTATAACTTCGCTATAAACGGTGCTGTGTACCGTATTGACATAAGGGCATCCCTTAAGGAATCTCTGATTAACCTCCCCAAAATTAGTATAATCACTTCAACCCCAATCGATTCATTTGAGTAGAGCTATGCAATTAGACTTTGGAAGTACCTTCGAACTAAGCAAATCCAAAAAGAC
>JALXAX010000047.1 GCA_026991755.1 Thiotrichaceae bacterium
TTGACAGGCGGTAATAATTTTTTAAGAATTGCTTCTTTGCGTTCTTGTGAATAAGCCATACTTTGATCCTATCCGCCCCTCTGATTTATGAAATTTTAGGGGTGACAACTAGCCTGACATAGGGGGGGGTGGCTGTATTAGTAAAAAGTACTCTGATTTGTTTGATTGCTTATTTCCAGAAACAAATATTGATTTGCAGTTATGGATTTCATCCTCTATTTTTGTCAGTAGATAATCTCTATCAGAAAATATCTTAGATAAAAGTTCAATCATTTATTTCACCTATAATGTCTTGAATCGGTACTAACCGTAAATCACTGTTTATTTGTGTGATTGTTTCTTTTTTAGTGAGGCACTCGTCATCAATAAACTCCTCTAAATTAATACCTCTAGCACTTCCCAATATATCCAGAAAATTATCAATAACAGGACAGTTTTTACCACCAATAAAAGTGGATATTTCAAACGTATTTTCAATAAGACTAGGGTTACTTAGAATTCTTCTTGCTAGATCACTCTGTGTTCCAAGTGCAATTGAGGTTGGCAAGTAGTACATCCCTGACTTGTTATAAAATAGACGATTTTCTTTACTATCTAACAGCTTAGAGTTTAGACGGCTAAATATAAAAAAAGTGCATGTTGTATACCAGATGGTTCAATACGAAGGGCATTATATGTTGTACGATTAGCAGGTCTTATATCTAACTGAGGAGATAATTTGATATAACAATCTAAAAGCTCTTCAGCGGATAATGAGAATAATTTTTCAATACAAGACTCAAGATAGGTATGTTCTGTATCACTAAAGTATTTTTCATGCTCTACATCTTCAAATAATTCTTCATCTTGGATAAAGCTGTATAGTGATTCACACAGTACTTTCTTAAATTCGTATGCTAAAACAGCGTCTGAAGCATCGCCTGTATATTCATCTTCAATAATTTGAATTAGCTCTTGGAAGCTTATAGAAATAGACTCTGGAGTGCTAATTGTTAAATGCCTTTCAATTATATGTTTATCTAAATTACCAAGTAAGGAAGCAAAGCTTCGTTCAATAATTGTTTTATCACATGGCAACCCTTTTAGTTGTAGATATGACTCTATTTGAGAGGTTATTTTTCCATTAATTATTTCAAGGTCACAGCAATGTACCCCTTGTGAATACTCATATATTTTGAATCTTGATATTGCATTATTATCTTCTACCAATAAGCTATCAATGCTTTCCACAACTTCTTCTGCTGTACTAGTGGCATATTTCTTACGGATAATCTTTGATAACTTAGGAATATTTGTTCTATTCCTATCAACCGCTTTTTCAATAATACTTTCTTGCCTTGAGGAAATATCTTGCCATTCATTTTTAAGAAAAGTAAATTTTTCTTGGATCATACCAGTAGAAAAATTTATAGTTTTCCATGTATGAAGAAAGCAGTCAGCAATATGAAAATCATTAGTATGAACCTCAAGGATCATTTCTAATATTGCATTTTCATATTTACTAGGAACACTTGAGTTGTAAGCTTTCACCTGATGTATAGACTTTATTTCACCATCAGTTTTAATATCAAAATCTTCATGGTTTTCATAGACTAATTCATATGAAGAAAAATCAAAAGTCCTATCAACTCCTACTTTTTCATTCATTAGCTTTAAGACATGGTATAAACCAACTTTTCCTTGATAATTAAAACCACTCCATGTGGCTGAAGCATCATGTGCCATATAAACTTTCCCCCTGAAAAACTTCCCTCACATGCCACTCAGTAAACCCAACATCAGGCATAAAAACCTCTTTCTGCGGCATCCTCAATTCCTTGCCGTCAAAATCCAACAACCATTCCTGAAACCCGATATACCCATTAGCCTTCTCTGAAACAATCACCTTAAACTCCTTCGATATGCCCAAAGCCCCACGATCTAATAATTTATGGTGCAGAGAGCAAAGCGCCAATCCATTATTTTCCGTATCTGGTCCACCTGCCTGATGCCACATAATATGCGCTGCTTCTAATGCTATGGGGGTATTGCCTAGCCTCACATCAAAACCACAGATGGCGCATCGGTAGTTATAGGCTTGCAGTATTCGACCTCTAAACTTTGGATCTCTTTTCTTCTTTTGGGTATTTGCGTTAGCTTGTTGTGAGACTTCTATATCCAGCCCCATAGCATCAAGTATGTCTTGGTGAATAGTACTGGGGAAGTTAGCTTCTAATAAAATACTGGCTACTTGTTCTATGAGTTCTTGATCTGACTTTAGAAGATTGTAGATGTCTTGAGTCAGCCCACCCTTGACTTGTTCTTTTCGTAAGATGGTTTTCTGAATTGAGCCAGTGGGCGGTATTTGAAAGCCTTGTTTTGCGGTGAGTTCCCACAGTCCATCGGTGCGTAATCGGCAGAAGGGTTCTTCTGGATAATATGATTTTCGTTGTGGACCAAATTCTATTAGCTTTTCTGTAAGGTCTTTTTCTATCTCGCTAAAGAGTACTAATCGTTCTTTATTATGCTGAATTCGTGAGAGTGTAAGCAACAATAGCAGCGGCTTGTGAGGCGCTCTTTGTCCTCTTTTTTTCCAGACTTTAAGCTTGGTGATTTGTTCTAGTAGTTGTTGTTTGGTCATAGCCCCTGCTAATAGTATATATTCATACAGTGTTCAGTATTGTAGCAGATGGTTTTAATATATACATAGACTTCAGAGCTTTAATTTGTAGCTATCTACCTGTTTTAACGCATAGGTTTTATAGCATAACTTTCTACATAGCTTTCCTACTGTTCTGCCTACGTTTAAAAAATCTATCTTTGCTTTTTCGCCTTTTCTTCGCTATCTTAATAAAAGGCGAAACTAAGGCGAATATTATGCTAACCATAAAACAAAAAGATGTACTTGATTGTATTCAGGGTTTCCTACGCTCACATGGAAGACAACCTACCTTGGCAGAGATTGGTGAACGGCTTGGCATGAGTTCCAGTAGCACAGTGCATAAGCATGTGCAGAAGCTGATTGCCAAGGGCTATTTGCAGACGACTAATGATAAGTCGGCTTATACGATTAAGCTTGATGAAACTACCTCATCCTTGCCTTTGTTGGGGGTGATAGCTGCGGGTAAGCCTATTGAGGCTATTCCTGATGTACAGAGTATTGATCTTGCATCTGAGTTCTGTCAGTCAGGTCGATATGTGTTGAGGATTGCTGGGGATTCGATGATTGAGGCTGGGATTTTGGATGGGGATTATGTGGTGATCCGTGAACAGGCTATTGCCGAGCGTGGTGAGATTGTGGTGGTTTTGCTTTCAGGTGCAATAAATGGTTCTGAGGCTACTTTGAAGTACTTTTATCCTCAAGCAGATAGCTCTTCTCTTGCTGAAGGCTCTTCTTTTCTTGCTGATAGCTCCTCTTCTCTTGCTGTTGGTTCTATTGAACTACGTCCTGCTAATTCATCTATGGAGTCACTCTTTTATCCTGCGGATGAGGTAACAATTCAGGGGGTTGTGGTGGGTTCCTTTCGGTCTTATCAGGTAGCGTAGAAATCCGCGCCCTTCGACTCCGCTCAGGGAGCTACTTAATAATATTGTTGATGATTCTTAATGATGGCTTCTACCAATAAACATACCGATAAAACGACTGCTGAGCATAAACGCTGGAAGCGCATGATTGTATTAATGGATATGAATGCTTTTTTTGCTTCTGTAGAGCAAATGGATAGACCCGATTGGCAAGGTCGCCCAATTGCTATTACTAATGGCAAGCTAGGTTCTACGATTATTACCTGTTCTTATGAAGCTCGTGCTTGGGGTGTGAAGACAGGTATGCGTTTGCGAGAGGGGCGTGAGGTATGTGCTGATTTGATTCAGGCTCCTTCTCGTCCTGAACGGTATGCAGAGATTTCTACGCAGATTATGCGCTCTTTAATCACTATCACGCCTGATATTGAGGTGTTTTCTGTAGATGAGGCTTTTCTGGATGTAACGGGTGTTCAGCATCTATGGGGCAATGCGGAGCAGATTGGCCATCGTGTAAAGAGAACGGTGTTACAGGCTTCTGGCATATTGTGCTCGGTGGGTATTAGCGGTGATAAGACAACGGCTAAGTATGCTGCCAAGTTGAATAAGCCTGATGGTTTGACGGTGATTCCCCCTTGGGAAGCTGAGGCAGTTTTGCATGATGTGGGTGTGACGGAGTTATGCGGTGTGAATCGCGGTATTGGCAATTATCTGGCTGCACGAGGCGTGTTTACCTGTGGTGATATGAAGAAGATACCAGCGGAAGAACTGGGTAGACGCTTTGGTAATCCTGGTCGGCGTATCTGGTTAATGGCGCAAGGTAAAGACCCATTGCCCTTGATTCAGGACGTGCCACCACCGAAGAGTATTGGGCATGGCAAGGTGATCCCTCCCAATACCAGAGATCGGGAAACTCTATTGTTGTTCTTTCAGCACATGAGCGAGAAGGTGGCGGCACGGTTACGCAAGCATGAGCTGAAAGCCAAGATTTTTTTTATTGGTTTTAATACCAACAAGGGTTGGGTAAAAGGTCGATCCCGAACGGAGATTGCAATGGATGATGGTTTGGAATTGTATCGGTTGTGCAAGGCTTTTCTGGATCAACATTGGCAGGATGAAGGTGTATTTCAGGTGCAAGTAACAGCTTTAGATCCTTCAACAGAGGGTAGCCAGCTTGATCTGTTTATGCGCTCTGATCCGCGAAAGGATCGTTTGAATCGTGTGATGGATCAGATCAATCAGCGTTATGGTGAGTTTGCTTTATCACCCGTGCGCTTGGTAAATCGTTCTGAAATGCCCAATGTGATCGCACCCGCATTTGGTAGACGACCAACTTTTGATTTTTAACTCGATTAATTATTTATCTTATTGTTTTAACAGCTTTAAATTTGACACTTTTCTGTCTGTTTGACAGTTTTTAATTTGACACCCTGTTTAGCATCCAGAATGTCAATCTTGGAGGTTTATTAATAGAACAAAATGACAAAAATTATTAGCGAGCCAGCTCCTGCTTAATGGTTTTTTTAACAACCTCAGCAAGTGTTTCACCTTGCAGAAACTGTTTAAGCGCATCATTGATCATGGTTTGGTAGTTACCATTATTCATGGCTGCTTTTGCCTTAAAGGTATTAATGATCTCATTATCAACACGGATGGTAATGCGTGATTTACCACTGGCTTCTGATTGCAGTTGGGCTAGTGCAGGAATTTCGGCAACGGACTTGGCTTGTTTGAAGTCATGATCCTTGTATTGATCATAGAGGTTATCGGTATTGTTTTTCATAGCGTTTTCGTTGTGGTTTGGTTGCTTTCCAGGCTGAGATGATGCGAAGCCTCTCTTCACGCAGTGTCCAGATGACAACCAGAATACGGTTCTTCTTGCCCATACCGAGTGTGATGTATCGCTGCTCTTTTTCGCTATCCCTGTCTTCATCGGTCAGCGCATAAGGGTCGAGTAAAACGGGGCTGGCTTCATCAAAGGTAACACTTCGTGATTAATCGGGTTGATCGCCTCTTTCTCAGGGTCAAATTCAATTTCCATAAGTGATTGTATGCACAAATATACACAATTTCAAATAAAAGCCTGTTTTCATACTATTCTCAAAGGTAGGAATGATGAAAATGCGTCAGTGTTATGGATGATGTTATGGGTGCTAATGCTGTCAAGGATGACAATTATGCAGATCAAGATGGAAGACAATGAGATTACTTGTATCTTTCCCAACGCCAGAACAAGAAGTGGAGAAAGCCATACACTTGTATCAGCACAGGGACTTTTCATTAGCCCGAAAGAGTTATGGGATTTGCTTGAAGTCTTTCATCATCTTTGTGGTCGGTGGGCTATCAAAACACAATTATCCACCGTTCACACGGCTCTTATTCCCCTGATCAAATTCCTGCGTCATTCAAAAACATCATGGCCATGCTCTTCAATGGAGTGGCGGATGCTATTGCTTAATTTTCAGCGTTACTATTTGCTGGATACTCATTACAGCTCGGCTTCCACACATACCCGTATTCGTAACTGGAACAAGCGGGTTATTACGGTTTTAAGGTTCTTTGCCGATGAAGCACTTATCCCGTCTGATGTCGTTATTCCTCAGGCAAAAACAGGTGATGAAAAAATTCTGGCAAAGTCACAATCCTTGCTGGGCATTCAACAGAGCCAAATTAGCAAGCCTGAGGAGCCTGTCAGAAAAGGGCTTGTTAATATTTCAACTGCTCAGTGTGATGCAGATTATCTTGATGCCGTTGAACAGGACTGCAACAACAAGATCAAGCATCTGAAAAGAACCTGTTTAAAACACTGGGCATGGATGCAAAAGGATCATCACCTCGGTGACAGGATGACATCCTGTATTTCATCCCATGAACTGAAGCAGCGACTAAGTGAAGATAAGCCCTTTACAACCACAACCGATTCACGAGGCTCTGTGAGACAGGTTCCTGTCACCTGTTCGAGCCTAGCAGATGGACTCCACTGGAGTCTGGCAATTATCCAATATCTGCTGGCTACAGGGATAGACTTTGAGTGTATTTCCACCCAACGATTATATAAGACACAGTTTTTCAATAAGGCGATGTTGAATCGCTATCGACAAGAACTATTTGAAATTACAGCTATACCAATAACAAAAAACAGTCATATTCAGTCCACATGGATGCTTTATCGGCTGGTTGGCATTCTTTCACCTGTTGATATTGCCTGCGCCTGTGTATTACTGACCATTGAACAACCTAGCTTTACGCCAGAGTCACTGGTCAATGCCAAGCTCCTGAATGTTCAGGGACAATCCTATCTGCTGCAAACCGATGTCGAGGGAAAACAAATTTTTAGTCTGGACAAACCCAGAGCAGGCTGTCGTAAAAGCGCTGTCTTATCCCCTATTTCCAAAAAAATTATTACAACCATTATCGCCTGTACCCAACCCATTCGGGATATTCTGCATAGCCGTGGTGATCCTGCTTGGCGGTATCTCTTTCTTGGCTTTAATAGGGGTGGTGAACTGGGCAGAATGCGCTCCAATATGACGGAATATCTGACAGGAAAACGCAGTACATCACTGGTGACACTGTATCCGTCACTAAAAAAACAAGGTCTGGAAAGAGGTTCACTGGATTTTACGCACATCAGAAATACAATGGGTATTTTAGAGTGGTTCAAAACGGGTTCTATCCGTGCCTTGTCTAAAAAGCTGGGTAACTCCCTAGGGCAATCGCACTTAAAATAGCTTGATATTATAATCTAAATTAAGTATTAGATGTAAGCTTTTGATTTACTATGAAAGCAAAAGCTATCCCCTCCATTCTTCACCATTTCTCGAACATAGATGAC
>JALXAX010000048.1 GCA_026991755.1 Thiotrichaceae bacterium
TTGACAGGCGGTAATAATTTTTTAAGAATTGCTTCTTTGCGTTCTTGTGAATAAGCCATACTTTGATCCTATCCGCCCCTCTGATTTATGAAATTTTAGGGGTGACAACTAGCCTGACATAGGGGGACTATAAGTATCATCATTTTTGACCGCAATTATTGGTGTAATGAATATGTTACCAACCCTATATTGTTTAGAGGTTGACACCCAACGTTCAGTGATATGTACTGATTTAATATATGGGCGCCAAGAGTTCTTGTAGATTAAAGTGCCTTTCAACTTAAATTCAACAATTGAAGTGGAATTAAATAATGACAAGTTTCCAAAAACAATATTACTATCAAGTTCATCTAACTTAACAGCCTCCTGATATGCCCACCAACCAATCCTGTATTCAATTGGAACGTCTGATTTTAGTCTTGGAATTTTAGGTGATGTATACCACCATAAAGTTCCGAACGCTATGGTAGCAAGAAGTATTATTATAATAAAAAGTATTCTTACTATTTTCATAGATTATTCTAGTCTGTCGTATGCTTCAGGCTCCACATCAGGTACTTTTGACATTGCTTTTAAGAACGCTTCTTTATTACCTTTCTTTGCTCTCTTCACTAAATAATCTTCGGTCATCAATGCTGACATTTTTTCAGCTACAGCCGTAGCTATAAATTGATTAATAGAAATACCTTCTTTTTTTGCTAGAAACTTTACTTCATCATGAAGTGAGTTTGCCAGTCTCAAACTAAGTGTGCTCATAATAAACCTCTTTCAGTCATGTACTCATAGGGAGTAACTGCTGATATTCCAAATTTTTCACATCCTTTAAAGTCCTTTTTATTGAATGTTATAATGCATCTACTTTCTGATGTTACTGCTACTTCTAATACTAGATCATCTTTTGGATCTTTTAAGAGAGGCCGCCACAAATAGTATATTTTGTGTATTTTTGATTTACTTAAATAGTAATCAAGGATTGCATCAACTTCCTGTGGTGCAAGATTAGCTACTAACCCTTCTCTCTTTGCTACTGACTTATATTCTATAAAAAGTGGTACTGAAATATTAGGTATAAATAGATCTTCTGTTAGAAGCATCATCAGTTTGTACGAAGCTCCTTTCTTAGACTTTAAAGCACTTATAACAACATTCGTATCTATAGTAAAAAAGACTTGTAAGCGATGGGGGGAAAGGGTGCTTCGGCTGTCATGAACCTATAAAGAGTGACGGATATGTATTCACGAAGTCACGAGATTAAGTAAAAAACACCCAGAAACGTAGAAACCCTTAAAATAACACAGCAGTTAACATGGATTAGTGCGATCGTAGATAGCTTCACAAAAACCATGAATGATATTAATCGTTGCATAAGTCTTTACATACAAGCATCGCCTTCGACTCCGCTCAGGCTACAGAGTAGCACCCTGAGCGGAGTCGAAGGGCGCGGTTTTTACTGAATATACTTTTGCAACTATTAATAGATACAATAATCAGTTCACCCATAAGCTAAACAATGCCAAAAGGCGAGGTAGTAAAGAATGACAAATCTATCTACGTATAGACTAGCGCGGTTAACAAAAGATCCAAGATTTGACGGTCTATTCTATCTAGGGGTAAAAACAACGGGAATATACTGTCGCCCGATCTGCCCAGCGACCCCATTAGAAAAAAATGTGGAGTATTTCACAACTGCACACCAGGCAATTAAAGCAGGCTACAGACCATGCTTGCGCTGTCATCCAGACAGTGCGCCAGGTGTCTCTGTCACAAAAATAAAGCATCAAGATATATTTAATAAAGCAGCAAATATGATGCAAGAAGAAAACTTTGAAGCACACACAATACAAAAAATCGCGGAGAATATCGGAATAAGTTCTCGTCATCTTCGCAATATATTTGTCGAAGAAACAGGCATATCTCCCAAAACATACGCATTGTTACAACAAACACTGTTTGCGAAAAAACTACTTCATCAGACAACCTTGCCGATCACAGAAGTGGCATACGCATCAGGATTTAATAGCATTCGACGTTTCAACGATTACTTCAAAAAGTTAATGGGCATGTGTCCGAGCAAAGTCAGAAAAATAAACAAACGGAACAACGGGTGTATTGATCTGAAATTGCACTACAGACCGCCTTATGACTGGGAATTTATGAGGCTATCCTTCGACAAAGAGAAAATAGATAATATGGAGTGGATATTAGAAAATAAATATGGAAGGACTTTTACGCAAGATGGAACACGAGGAGGATTCACTGCCGAAATTGATAAAAAAAATAACTGTTTTAAGGTAACGATTGAACTAGAAAGAATTTCGTTGCTAAGAAAAATAGTTTATAAAATTAGGAGAATACTCGACGTGGACACAGATATCGAGTCGGTAAAGTCCTGTCTCAATCACTATAGTAAAAGACCAGAAAAAATATTCAAATTAACTGAATACCCAAGAATTCCCGGCAAATGGAGTGTATACGAAGCAGGCATATGTGCAATTATCGAACAGAGCAAGGACGATATGAATGCACAAAAAAACATCTTGGCATTCGTGCACAATTTGGGGTTCAAAAGTGAAAATGGACATCAGTATTTTCCAACACCATGTCAAGTACAAGAAAACGCTGAGCAATTAAAAAAAATTGGTATAGTGGGGGCGTTATTAGATGAAATCATGATGTTTACTCAAACAAATATAGAGATGATAGAGTCTGAAGTACTAAAGCATATAAACAATCTCACTCCACGAATTATTAGTATGATTAAAATTTACGCACTTGGAGAACCAAACGAATATCTAGGAGAAGAACAATTTGATCAAAATTCAAGAAGAACACAAAACGAAAAATATTCTCCCTATAGAAGTTACCATTACCTACAAACAAGAATACAAAACATAGACCTAGACCCGCAACAACTCATAAACGATACGAGTCGACAAAATACGACACAAGCATGAAGATTAAATCTAGAAGTTACAGTATCCCTTTGAAACTACCGTATGATTATCTAACGGTATTAGGATTTTTAAAACGTCATGCTGCATATGGAATTGAAAGAGTCGAAGGAGGGGTGTACACCCGTTACATACCAAATAAAGAAAAATATGCAACTGTCAGAGTACTAAGAAAGGATAATCAACATTTAACAGTCGTAATCGAAAGCGATAAACCTAGCGAACACGACCAAACAATATTAAAAAGAATAAGAGAATTATTTGATTCAGATCACGATCCTAAAAAATTACCGATACAAACAGGTATACGGGTAGTGGGGAGCTTTGATCCGTTTGAAGTATCAATTTCGATAATACTAGGACAACTAGTATCTATCAGCCAAGCTACAAAAAAACTAAAAAAACTCATAACTACATATGGCCAGAGAATAGATATACAAAATACTCATGAAATATACAGATTCCCGAAACCACACGAATTGCTTAACAAAAATATAGAAAGCATCGGTGTAACTAAACAAAAAGCAGAAGCCATAAGAACCCTAGCTAGCCTAGTAGCATCTAAAAAGCTGAACTATCTCGATAGAAATAATATACATACTGCTAGAGACACACTGATGTCAATAAGAGGTATAGGTCAATGGACAACCCAACTCGTACTAATGCGATGTTACAGAGACAAAGATGCATTTCCTAAAAACGATTTGTTTATTCAAAAAGCCATAAAAATGGGAGACATACAGGAGTCGCAATGGACGCATAAACGAGCCTATTTAACACATTATTTGTGGAGCATCAGTTACCAAAACAAAAAAAGGAAAGCTGATGACACAAACAGCAACGACATACTGGGTGGCATACCAATAACTAACCAAAACAACAACTCAATAGTACTGTCTTCAATATCAACACCTTTTGGAAAAATGATCGCAGGAGCAACAAACAAAGGAATTTGCCTACTGGAATTCACTGATACAGACCGTGTCCAAATGCAAATAACACGACTCAAAAAAATTTATACTTCAACCATAGAAGAAGGAACAAATAGCTTTATTCTCAAGCTTGCACAGCAGCTCCAAAAGTACTTCGTTCAACAGCTCACTACATTTGATATTCCTTTAGATATTAGAGGAACAAAGTTTCAAATTGATGCATGGGAAGCTCTCGCCAAAATACCCTATGGGGAAACACGTACTTATCAAGAGCAAGCCAACATCATTAATCATCCAAAAGCAACACGTGCAATTGCTAATGCAAATCGAAATAACCGAATAAGTATAATTATTCCCTGTCACCGAGTCATAGGAAAAAATGGAACAATGACGGGGTACGGAGGAGACATTTGGAGAAAAGAATATCTAATTGCATTGGAATCCGAATCACGATAATCGAACCTGAAATAGATGCTGATCAAAACAACCTCAGTGATTGACGTTAAAATTAAGGAAGAGAGAGGAAATAATGTCCTATATTCAACCAGAAAACTTCATCAAGGATATGATCGACTCCGGTGAAACAAAGGCAAAACCATCAGTAAAAAACAATAAACAATAAACAATATAGGGAGCCACAATATAGGGGTTCAATATTTTGCCATTGCTCAAACGTTTGCTTTTAACACAACGACAATAAGGGGCATAATTCCCCACCTTGTTAAACAGGTCAATTGAGCCTGTTTCCAACATAATCGTTAGCCCTAATATTTTACCGATTCCGCTGACACTTAATAGTTGCTGGAATTCTGGACGTAGTTTTATCTGCCTATAAACCGCTTTTTCAATAACTTCTTTTGGTATAACACTATGTCTTCCTCATCCAGTATGACGACTACACTATTGTTTGAATGTAAGTCGATTCCGCAATATAGTTTCATTTGAGTTCCTCATTTAGGTTCGTTTAGTTATGAACCAAACGGTAACGCCTATTTGTGGAACTCGCCAGTCGGCTAGATGATTATCAGGTCTTTTTTTGCACAGAAAAGGAACCGTACTTAAAACGCAAGCCACGGTATTTGGCAAGCTAGCCCAAGTTACAGGCTCTGATGGCTACAAGAAAACATATACATACAACCCACTAGGGCTAACCAGCCCCCTGATATCCTTGCTGTACTCGCCCAAAAGCACTGTTGAATATCTTAAATTTTGACACGAAACTCTATTTTTTCATTGCCCAAGCTAGACTCGATTACCTTGTAAACTCCATGTCCTGGATTTTTTTCTTTTGTTATTCGTACCAAGTCATATCTAGATAGTATTTTAAGGTCATTGTTTAGACTAACAGGACTTCGTTTCATTGCGGTCATAAGCTCAGAAAATATTACTTTTTTTTCTTTCCTTAGATACTTAACCAGACTTGTTCTTTCAGGCTTGAGTAAAAGCATGAGGTCTTGTGGATCTACCCATATAGTATTCTTTTTAGTTAATTTTTTTCCTTGATCAATTTCTCTAGCTGTTTCTTTCGCAGATGCGAAGAAGTCAGATAGTGTACCTGGTTTTATTTCTATGCTCATTTTATATACTCTCTAATTACCTTCTCAAACCTTTCAAGAATTTCTTCATAACTTATGAAATCATTTACAGGTTCTATTTCTCCAAAAAAATGCATATGGTGGTAATCGTGAGCATTATCATAGCCAATGACTCTGCCGTTATCTTGTTGATACAAATCATAGTTTATATATGCCATATTGTATTTCACAACATCACCATTTACATCCACCCAAGCCTCTATTTTTATCCGTCCTCCTCCATGTTTTCTTGATAATGTATATCTTTCATTTACAGCTTTTGTATATTTAACCTTTATTTTTTGCTTTCTAACCATTCATAAAGTATAGCAGGCATGCAATATATTATAAGACT
This sequence comes from Thiotrichaceae bacterium, assembly GCA_026991755.1. Taxonomy (GTDB): domain Bacteria; phylum Pseudomonadota; class Gammaproteobacteria; order Thiotrichales; family Thiotrichaceae; genus HyVt-477. The sequence continues at coordinate 5,813 of JALXAX010000048.1, forward strand.
GTATTTTGTATGATTTTATAATGAACAGTATATCCACGTCCCTACGGGCGTGGGTAGGTTCGTAGGCTACAGCCTAACGAATAATAAGAACTGCTCATGTATCCTAATAAGTGTTGTCGCCAAACACACACAGATTAGGAGAAACACATGAGCAAATTTAATAACTATCACACGTTATTTGGCATTGGCATTGTTAGTATCATATAGTTTGGGTGCCCAAGTATCGTTATCGGGTATTAACCGATAAGGTTAGTTTTGAAGTATCAAAAAGCATTAGGGTTTACGCAGAGAGGTTAGGTTGTAAATTAGTAGAGCTTAATGTCCAGCCAGACCCTGTACATTTATTTTCCAATAGGCGGCTTTAGCCCGCACGGATGTGCGATAGCCCGTGGTTAAAACCACCGTCTTTTAGACGCTTTCTCTTTCAATCGGCGGTTTAGTCCGCCGATAGAGCGATGTATCATCGCTCAAACCCACCAGCTTGAGCTGGTGGTTGTTTAGTGTTAAAAGTTCCACCTAAAGTTTCTATATCGATGTTAATGGGAACAATAAAAGGCAAAACGGTTTTACAGATCTTCAGGCAGTTTAGATATTTGAAACTAGAAGCCCTATTGGGGTAATCATTTCTGTGCAAAAGTCTACTGTGTAGACACGGTATGAGTAGACGCAGAATGATACGTAAGTATGTAAAATATCAGGAAGCTCAAGAGAAGCAACTTGAATTAAAAATGGATTAGTAATCAACGAAAGCGACAATGTCTCAGGCTAGCCTTCTAAGAGGGCTAGTCTCAAAACACCCTTATAGGGTGCAAATAAAACCACGTTCTAAGAACGTGTAATTTTTACATAACCAACTCACCAGATTGAAGTCTAAGGAGACCTATCAGCCTACTAAGCCACGACCCAGTAAAAGATTCAATTAATAGTCATGTTATCTTCTTCATTTTTTTTGTTGCGCTAGTCGGAATTCGTAGTGTTTCGCACAATATTTTTCAACAAACGTCCTATACTTTCCACTTAACCTGTACATCATAATTTAATAATTTACAAACCCCTTATTTTAATAACCATTAGTACAGGCTATTACTTACAACAGGAGTCCCTAATGACTGTCGCTAAAATTACTGAAATCTCATCCTCCTCTAGTAAAAGCTTTGAGGATGCCGTAGAACAGGGTGTTGCACGTGCCAATAAAACCTTAAAAAATGTAACTAGTGCCTGGGTTGCTGACCACCAAGTTAAAGTAAAGGATGGCAATATTTCAGATTATATCGTTCGTATGAAAGTTACTTTTATTTTGAATGACTGATAACCCCACAAGTATATCCATTCATATAAGATAACAATGGATATGCTTGTTTGCCGCCCCGAACATCAAAAATAAGTCTTTTTAGCACTTAATAATTCAATATCCATGCCCACAGGACATGGAATTGCAGTAACCCCCTAAGAAGGGGGCCAAGCTGTCCTCCCAAGGAGGCAAGCTTGAGAGTTGACCACCATTTAAGGTTAATTAAAAATTA
>JALXAX010000049.1 GCA_026991755.1 Thiotrichaceae bacterium
TTCTGAGAGATAGAATTTGTCAGGTTTTTGATAGAAAAGTTAGCAATAGCCGTAGCTATTGGTCACTTTTATAGCGAAAAGCTGGCAGATTCTAGCCTCAGAAAAACGAATCATGAGTTGATCAGAGGTTCCTTAAGACAAAGCATCCTGATAAATAGCCTTATGCACATCCCCAATACTAATGATCCCAACCAACTTATTATTATCAACCACCGGAATGCGTCGGATATTTCGCACACACATCAGTGAAGCTGCTTTCATAATAGGCATATCAGACGATACAGAAGCAACATTGGTAGTCATAATATCGCTAGCTACTAATCCTAGTGTGTCTGAATAATTTTTTTCCATTTCTTCAAAGTCAGGCATTCCGCTCTCTGTTACCAAATCCGACATATCAGGAAACATTCTTCTGAGTAGATCTTTTTCAGAAACTATTCCAACAATAGTGTTATCACTATCAACAACAGGTAAACCACTGATATTATTAAGACACATAATATTGGCAAGTTCTTTTACTGGGGTGTCTGCACTTGCTGTTTTAACGCCTGTAGTCATTGTTTCTGAAACTTTCATATTATCTCCAGTGTAAATTTTCAAATAATAGCATGTGCTTTTTTTAACCAAAACCAGAGATAAAATTATTTTCGGTTCATTTAATTTAAATCAAGAATTTTTTAACCTAGAATCTTCAGTTAGACGGCTTATAGAGTAATTCTCACAGGCTGAGTGGCGTAGTGAAAAAAGGAGTTAATGGTTGATTCTTAATGAGTTTTTTCACATAGCCAATCAGTCTGTGAGGGTTACTCTATAAGCTGTAGCGTCTTCACTCTAAGAGTGAAGATTAATACCACCATTTACTTACATCCTATCAGATACTTAGCAAAGACTTGGAGCGGTTAACTGAGGATTCTAGGTTTAACCGGATAACTGACAGTAAGTATTAATCGTTGCATAAGTCTTTACATACAAGCACCGCCTTCGACTCGGCTCAGGCTACAGAGTAGCACCCTGAGCGGAGTCGAAGGGCGCGGTTTTACTGAATATACTTTTGCAACTATTAATAAGTGCATTCTCTGAGATGAGTAAAAACACTTCCAAGAAAAACTAAAAAAGACCTTAGGAAATTTGTTAGAAACCTGCTGCTTTCAAGGAAGTTACATTCAATCTTCCTTTACAACTCTATTGCAAACTTGTATAAAATATCCTCAACCAAGGAACTCTGCATATTCTACTTAATGGTTGTGATGCCACTAACCTATGCTTGAATCTATTCTTGGTCATAGGAAAAGAATGCATTGTTCCAAAACCTTCAGTGACTATCACGTAATTTATTTGGCTTTAATCAGGGGACACACCATGAAACATCTACTATTAGGATTATTTTTTATCAGTCTACTAAGTGGGTGTACGCCCACTAGCAAGCCTATACCTGATGGTTACAAAGGTTCTTTGGTTACAGTACATGATTCATTAAAAAGTAGAGGACCTCAGCAAGCCTATTTTTTTGAATTAAGCAAAGTGGACGGCCGCTCCGTGACCACCAGCTCATCCGCAACCTATGATGCTAATTATGGTAATGGCTTGAGCATGACCCCTGTTGTTGAAAAGCGCAAAATACCCGCTAAGAAATCCACATTATCTATTCAAGGTGTCACCCATTTTGCAGCACCTATTTTAGCATTGGGTGGCGGTAACTACCACGTACAAGGTGATGTGATCGTTAATCTTAAACCTGGTAACACCTACTATATTAAAGGAAAGCTATCTAAAACTTACAAGGCCGTGTGGGTGGAAAACAGTCAAGGAAAAATTGTCTCCAAGAAGATTGCACTAGGCAATCCATCAACACAAAAAGTAATAAAGAAATTCGCTAAAGGTTCTGCGGGTACAGGCATAGTAACGGTTTATAATGCAGCGGGGTTTATGCATGCAGATGGCTCTGCACCCGTAAGCCTACAAATTGATGATATTGATTACGGGGTACTGGGATCAAAGCAGTATGCTCAAATCGTACTTCCAAAAGGTAAACACACCTTCAAATTATCTCATCGTGACATGATCACCTTTAGAAGCCAGCATGTGGTTGATGTCAATGCCCCCAATATTACTATTGAAATTGCACCCACCATTGTTTCAAATCGCTTAGCCCTCAAGAAAAGCTTACCTAGTGGCTTTAAAAAGATATCTTTAGACAATTAGTTTATTGGTTCCAGGATGAAGATCACTTAGAGCATGACTGCACTACTACCCTAATAAAAATGTCCTAATGTGATTAACCCTCATTCTTCATATCTACCTTTAATCAACAATGAAAAAGAGTTGATATGGGTTTGAAGCCAAGCTGCTATCTGCAGACCAACGAATATTATTTGCTGAAACTAAGCCCAATATACGGTAAAGTTCCGTCTTTAGAATTTTTAGGTTGGAGAACAACATGGCACGTCAAACAGATTTCATCGCACCCTCAATCCTTTCAGCAGATTTTGCACGTTTAGGTGAAGAAGTGGATAACGTATTAACTTCAGGCGCTGATATCGTGCATTTTGATGTAATGGATAATCACTACGTGCCTAATCTGACTATTGGCCCATTGGTCTGTGATGCACTTCGTAGCCACGGCGTTACGGCTGAGATTGATGTTCACCTAATGGTTGAGCCAGTTGATCGTATTATCCCTGATTTTGCTAAAGCAGGCGCTACTTACATTACTTTCCACCCAGAAGCATCAAAGCACGTTGATCGTACGTTAGGTATGATCCGAGAGTTAGGCTGTAAGTCTGGTTTAGTATTCAACCCTGCTACACCGCTTTCACAACTTGAGTATGTGATGGACAAAGTAGACATGATCTTGTTGATGTCTGTTAACCCTGGTTTCGGTGGTCAAGGTTTTATCCCTTCATCACTGACTAAGCTTGCACAAGCTCGTAAGATGATTGATGAGTCTGGCTTTGATATTCGCCTTGAGATTGACGGTGGTGTTAAAGCAAACAACATCAAAGAAATCAAAGAAGCTGGCGCGGATACCTTTGTTGCAGGCTCTGCTATTTTTGGTGCCAAGAACGCTGATGATACAAACATCTACGATACCATTCTCGGTGAGTTCCGCTCTGAATTAGCAGCAGCTAAGGTATAAGGCCTAACCACTCTATGACTACTTATTCTCCTACTATGGTGCTTATCGATGTCGATGGTACCTTAGTTGATAGTGTGCCTGATCTCGCTTATTGCGTAGATCAAATGCTAATTAAACTGGGTATGGAACCTCACGGTGAAGCCGCTGTTCGTAATTGGGTAGGCAACGGTGTTGTTCGCTTGGTTGAGCGCGGTTTAACTAATGATTTAGATGGCCACCCTGATAAAGAATTATTCGATAAGGCAATGCCTATCTTTAATGATCTCTATTCGGTACATCACTCTGATCGCAGTACACTTTACCCTGGTGTTAAAGAAGGGCTTGAGTTCCTTCAATCTGCCAAGAATATCCGCATTGGTTGTGTGACTAATAAAGCAGAAGCGTTTACCATTCCTATTCTTAAAGCATTAGGCATTCATGATGAGTTTGAAATCATCGTTTGTGGCGACACCTTAGAGAAAAAGAAACCAGACCCTATGCCCTTGTTACACGCCTGTGAAAAACTTGACGTGCTACCTGAGGATTCCATGATGCTGGGTGATTCTAAATCGGATGTTAAAGCGGCTCGTGCGGCAGGTTTCTCTATTATTTGTATGTCATATGGCTACAATCATGGTGTAGACATTCGTAATTATGACCCTGATGAAGTCATTGACTCAATGACTGAACTCACCGATTTACTAGATATTTAGACCTATGAAAAACCTGTTTAGAATAAACCGATGGCGGAAATAGTATTGACAACTCACTACTATTTTTATCATTCTTTCTGAGCAGGTTTTCTTATGGATATCACAACATTTCAAAGCTACATTGATCAAGGCTACAACCGCGTTCCCCTTGTTCGCGAGATTTATGCCGACTTAGACACCCCACTTAGTGTCTACCTCAAACTGGCTAAAGCCCCCTATTCCTATTTATTCGAATCCGTTCAAGGCGGCGAAAAATGGGGTCAATATTCTATTATTGGCCTTCCCTGCCGAACCGTTGTTCGTATTTCTAATCGTACTATTACCGTTTCTGAAAACTACAAAGTGGTTTCAGAAGAAACCGTAAGTGATCCCTTACAATGGATTGAAGATTACCAAGCGACCATTAACGTACCCGAAATTGAGGGTTTGCCACGTTTTATCGGCGGATTAGTCGGCTATTTTGGTTACGAAACCATTCGTTATATCGAACCAAAACTAGCTAACGTAAGCAATAAACCAGACCCCATTGGCACACCCGATATTTTGCTAATGCTATCAGAAGAAGTCGTGGTGTTTGATAACTTAAGCAATAAACTCTACCTCATCGTATTAGCTCCTAAAGACGGCTACGATGATGCTCAAGCGAGATTAGATAACTTACAAGAACGCATGCGTGGATCTATCGACCAATATGCGCCCACTCATAGCCCTGTAGAAATCACCGAAGATGATTTTACATCTGGCTTTACGGAAGAAGGCTTTAAAGATGCAGTAAAAGCTGCCAAAGCATATGTAACAGCGGGCGATGTGATGCAAGTAGTCTTATCACAACGCCTCAGCATTCCTTACACTGCACCCCCGATGGATTTATACCGCGCCTTGCGTAGTATCAACCCATCACCCTATATGTACTATCTGGATTTAGATGAGTTCCATATTGTTGGCTCATCACCCGAAATCTTGGTAAGACTGGATGACTCGACGGTAACCGTTCGTCCTATTGCAGGTACGCGCAAACGGGGTGATACACCTGAAAGAGACCTAGAATTAGAGGAAGAGTTACTCAACGACCCTAAAGAGTTGGCTGAACACTTGATGCTAATAGATTTAGGCCGAAATGATGCAGGCCGTATCAGCAAAATTGGCAGCGTCAACCTCACTGACAAAATGACCATTGAGCGCTATTCACATGTAATGCATATCGTCTCTAATGTCGTCGGAGAGCTACAAGACGACCTCACTGCTATGGATGTGCTAAAAGCCACCTTCCCAGCAGGTACTGTCAGTGGCGCACCAAAAATACGTGCCATGGAAATTATTGATGAGCTAGAGCCCGTTAAACGTGGTGTTTATTCAGGCGCTATTGGTTACTTATCGTGGAATGGTAATATGGATACGGCGATTGCCATTCGTACTGCTGTTATTAAAGATAATACCTTGCATATTCAGGCAGGTGCGGGTGTGGTTTATGACTCCCTACCCGAACTGGAATGGAAAGAGACCATGAATAAAGGTCGTGCTGTTTTTAAAGCCGCAAGTCTGGCTGCTGCGGGGCTTGATGGCTCGCTTAAGCATAAGTAGAGAAGCAACTAAACAGCCATAAACTATTAAGACAAATTATCTCATCCAAGATTCAGTCCCCTCTCCCCTAAGTAGGGGAGAGGGTTAGGGTGAGGGGTATGATTGATCAAGCACTTTGCTTGTATTTTTAACCCAGCCCTCCCCTTGAAAAAGGGAGGGGTTTTATGCTTCATGGATACAACTAGTTAAAGACTGAAAATACTATATACAACCTAACAAAATGCACCAATCACCCTTAAAGCAAATTAAGGAGAAGGAAAAATATGATACTAATGATAGATAACTACGATTCCTTCACCTACAACCTAGTTCAATATCTAGGTGAATTAAAGGCAGAAGTAAAAGTCGTTCGAAATGATGAAATCACACTATCCGACATAGAAAAACTGGCACCCGAACGTATTATGATCTCCCCTGGCCCTTGTACACCAACTGAGGCGGGTATTTCTTTAGATACCATCAAGCAATTCGCTGGGCAATTACCTATCTTTGGCGTTTGCCTTGGGCATCAGTCCATTGGTCAAGCTTATGGTGGCAACATTATTCGTGCGAAAGAAATTATGCACGGTAAAACATCTATGATGCACCATACTGATAAAGGTGTATTTAATGGGTTAAACAACCCTTTTGAAGCGACTCGTTACCATTCACTTGTCATCGAAAAAAAGACCCTCCCTGATTGCTTAGAAGTGACTGCTTGGACTGAAAATGCAGATGGTGACCTAGATGAAATAATGGGTGTGCGTCATAAAGAATATGCGTTAGAAGGCGTACAATTCCATCCAGAGTCTATACTCACTCAACATGGTCACGCTATGTTACAAAACTTTTTGGATATGAAATGAGCAATTCACCTACAAACACAGCTCCTTATTCATCACCGCCCATGTATAGACGACTCATCGCAATGTTTTATGACTTTGCGGTCGCTGGCACCTTAGCGACAATAGTTGCTGGTTTTATGTCCTATCTATTAGAGAAAAGAGGCCTAACTATTGAACCTGACAGCGGTTTAACTTATACCATTTTTGGCATGGAGTTACTGGTCGGCTTTTTATATTACCAATGGTTTTGTATGCATCGGGGACAAACGCTGGGCATGAGTGTCTGGAAGATCCGAATCGCCAATCTCTCAGGCCAAATGGTAACTTACCCCCAAGTACTCGTTCGCTATGTTTCTTTACTCGCTATTATGCTGGCTGGCTTCTTATTAGGGTACAAAGTATTTGCTTATTCAAGTACTAGCTCTATCGGTTTGGGTCTACTGTTCTTGGCAGGTACGCTTATCTGGAGCTATTTCAATCAGCGAAAGCTTGCGTTACATGAAGTCATCTCACAAACACAACTTATTGATCTAAGGCCTAACAGTAAAGACTCATGAAATTTACCGAAGACTTAGGCGCAAGCGCACAAAACTACATCACAGGTATTGATAGCGATCATGTTGTCGTGCAAAGAAAGAAAATCAATGCCTCCTATATCATCGCACCCGATGCACTCGTTGAATGGGGCATTAAAAGCTTTGATGAAATCACATCTGAGCATATCCCCCTAATAACCGCACTAAAACCCGAAGTTATTATATTAGGCACTGGGGAGCGACACATCATCCCTGATAAACCAATATTAAAGGCGCTAGTTGAATCAGGTATTGGTTATGAAATTATGACAACTTCTGCAGCTTGTCGAACCTATAATATATTAATTGCAGAGGATAGGCGTGCGGTGGTTGCCCTTATCATATAACACCCTCATTGAATACTACTCTCGTATAGCATTTAGGGCAATCGCACTTAAAATAGCTTGATATTATAATCTAAATTAAGTATTAGATGTAAGCTTTTGATTTACTATGAAAGCAAAAGCTATCCCCTCCATTCTTCACCATTTCTCGAACATAGATGAC
>JALXAX010000050.1 GCA_026991755.1 Thiotrichaceae bacterium
CTGGAAGATATAATGCTAAAAAAAGATATTTTTTCAAAAAATTACAAATTTAAGGGTATTTGAAATATATTTTTTAGTTATTCAGAGATTCCTTAAGAAACAATTAGGTGAGAGTAAACTCTGCGATCAACTGATTGATCACTTTTTCACACTAGGCAAAAAAGGAAAAGCTCATGCCATTGAGAGTTGGAAATTAATGGGTTTAAACCCCGAAAAACAAAAAAGGTCTCATATTGTAACTTATTTTAAACCTATCATCTGTTTAATAACGGGTAGAAGTGGCCTCCTCATGACTGTAGGTTCAAGCAATCACCTGTAATTATCAATAACCTCTATCCCACTTTCTTCAGCGACTTCTCTTTCTTCTTGAGTGTTAAACCCCCAAGAGACTAGTTGCAACTTGATGCTGTGTAGCCTGGGGTTATCACGAATATCCAGTAAAGTTTGCAGCCGATCCTCAACAAAAACTATTGAGTGATTAGGATATTTATCTTGAAGCATCAGCAGTGTTTCCTGTTTACTCTTATGCTGATCCATGCCAAACAGCTGATCACCGCTGACTTTAATGTGATTAGCTTGCAGAATGTGTTTAACAAAACGCTCCTGCTTAGTGGTGATGATGTACCAAGGGTGAGAGTCACCGTTATTCGTATCAATAAGGATTTGTAATTTTTCTGCAACACCTGAAAATAGGGGGTTCATCGAAAGCCATTCTACATCATTGTCTTCAATCCAGTCATCCCTTGTCCTTCCAAACAATGTTTTTAATTGATCAGTTTGTAATGAGTCTTGTCGAATTAAGTGATTAATAAGAAATGAATAGTTGTTACATATTTTGTTCGCACTTTTGCCAAGGTGTAACAGGCGCATGATTAAAATGGCTTCATAACCCGTTTCAAGTTGAGGGCGCACGATCCTAAAGTTATCAATCGCTACTTGTGGAGGGAGGGGGCTAGTCATGTCCTGCCAAAGCGTAGTGGCTGCTTTCCAACCTGTTATGCTTGTTTCTATTGCGCTGTCACAGATAACACCATCAAAATCGAAAGTATAAAGAGGGTCTTGTGGGGTGTGTGGGGGAGGCATTTTGGATAATCCTATTTGGTGAGTCTATAATAAGGAAGCTCTGATCAAGTCCAGTTATTTTCAGTTGCGTTAATTCTAATGACTTAATCAGATTCTATAAGTGATTTATTTTTTTCTGCGAATGGATTTTATCACCTGTTTCAAATCATCAATGTAGGTAGGTGTTTTACTCTTTGCATCAGGATCATAGCAAAGCGTAGTGTATAGCTCAGAAAAGCGATTAATTTCCGTGGCTAAGTTTGGTAATTGAGTAGCCGCTAGTTGGCTAAACTCAGTAGGTGATTGGGAAGGCTGTCTTGTTATCCCTCGTTTTTCTAATAATTTACAAAAAAGTCGATACAGTTGGTGCTCCTTGGCCTCGTGTTGACGTCTTTTGGTTAGCCCTAAAAATATCAGCCAAAATACCACAATAATAGTGAATATAGTGAGGCTAATGAGTGCAGCTTTCAATGCTGAAATCTCTCCAAATAGCTGTTTTATAAGGCTGGATTGAGTGTTTTCATTATAGCCTAAAACGAGTTTACGCCACTTGTATTGGGAGGCATCCAGTTGCTTTCTGAGACCTGAAAGCCATTGATATTTTGCCGATGAGAGCATGTGTTTTTCTAAAAAACTGCCTTCTCCTTTTACGGCTGCTTGTAAGTTTTTCTCTACACGCTCTGGTGCCACCATAGCCGTAGGGTCTAGCCTTACCCAGCCTTGATCTTTTAGCCATACTTCCGTCCACGCGTGGGCATCGTATTGATGTACGGCTAAATAACTGCCTTTTTCGTTCCATTCACCGCCTTGGTAGCCCGCTATAACACGAGCGGGGATTCCTGCTAATCGCATCATATAAACAAAGCTGCCTGCATAGTGTGCACAAAAGCCTTTTTTACTATCGATAAGAAATCCATCAATAGAGTTTTCATGTTCAAGTTTTGGTGGGTGTAGTGTGTAGTAATAATCTTCTTCTTTAAAGAGGTTTAATACTTGTTGGATATAGTCTTGCTGGGAGCTGGTCGTTTGCAATAATCGGTTAGCCAGTGCTTGGCTTTTTTTATTTCCTGTTTTAGGTAATTGCAGTGCAAGCTTGCGTACAGAGTGCGGAAGCTCAGCTTCTCGTAGTGCTTTGGGAAGGCTGGTGAGCTTAAGCAACAAGGGTTCAAAGAGGTTTTGCTTGGCTATTATGCCGAAATCAGAGCTATAGGTGGCGTCACCCTCTATATTAACGACGGGTGATAACGCAAATAGCCAAGGTTGAGCTGATTTCTCGTAGATGATTTCGTACTGCTGGGCATAACCTTTTCTTGTTAAATGGCTGAGTAAATCGTGTTTATTAACGTACAATCGAAAGGGTATGCTTTCAGGCAAAAGCTCATCAGGGAACTGTGTCCAGGTGCTACCATCAAAGTGGTTAAGCACTAGTCCACGCCAATATAATTTATTTTGAGGAGGATGTTCACCTGCAAAGGTCACTCTAAAAGCCAACTCATCTGACTGGCTTAGATTGGCAATATCACCAGGTGTTATGCGGTTGGTTATTCCTGTTTTTGCATGGTTGTTGGGTAAAGAAAAGCTCCATAGTGGTGAAAAGCGCGGCGCAAAAAGGAATAGGGTGATCATTAGCGGTAAGCACGTCAATAGCATCGCTGTTGCAAGCTTAAGATTGGGTTTAATGGCAATGCTTTTAGTGTGTTGAATAGCAATCATTGCGCTTGTTAAAGCGGTTAATGAAAAGATACCATAGAGCGCAGCAAGCATCGTTTGAGAGTATAAAAACTGTACGGCAACCAGGATGTAGCCCGTTAGGATAACGACCACCCCGTCGCGTTGCTGAAAAGCTTCTAGTGCTTTATAAGCAAACCCAAGTAACAATAATGAAGCCATCATATCTAATGAGGCAGTGGGCAAGCCACTTGAGGCTAGGGCTGCAAAACCAAGTCCTGCCATAACTACTTTGATGACATTGTTAGGCTGGGAAAGGCGACCCTGTATCATGCGAATTCGCCAAACCGTCGAGAAGATAAGCACCAGTACTAGCAAAAAAGGCAGGTAAAACATGAGTGGTAATGTCACTACTATTTGCACAACGATCAGCCAAAGCATGGCAGAATGTGTGATGTTTTTGTTTTGTGGAAAGCCTTTAGTAAACACCTATTAATTCCTCTGCTTTGAATCTAGCCCATACAAGGCTAGGGCAGTAAGGCAGGCAATTTTATGTGCTTCGCCATTGTTGGGTTGTAGTGTAGTGGTGGGTAGTTTTAATCCATATATAAGCTGTAGCTGATGGCATTCCAGTACCCTTGCAGAAAGGTGAGATAGCTTGGGCTCAACGCCTTGCAGTTTTAGATTACTCCATTCTAGCCATAAGTCGTTACTGGCGTAATCAATGAAAGACTTCGTATGAAGTTCTCCTGTTTTTGCATACGTGCCCCAGTGGATTTGCTTTGGTGAATCGCCTGTTTGATACTCCCTGATACCTGAAAAGTCAGTAGACCCATTGGCGATGTCTTTGCCTTGTTCTGCTTGGTCATCTTTGCCTATGCCATTGTCTGCATTCTTTTGCAGTATAGGCTCAGGGAAAACAATGCTTTGTATATCTAACGCCGCATACGACCAAGAGATAATTAAGCCAATTGGGTATCGACTAAAAATACTCAATCTAGGTGCTTTAAAATAACCCCGTTGACTAGTGCTGTGGGATAGCTTAATGCGTTGAGTGTGTGGGTTGTTGTGCTGTGAAGACTCTTCTTGATGAAGGTTTACCTCTGCAAGGTCTTCATCTTTCCAGCCGATAAAGATGGATGACTTGTTTTGATCCGAAGGGCAAGAAAGTTGTAGCTCAAAAACAGCTTTCTCGCCTGCAAAACACGGTGATGCTTGGATAGATTTAACGGATAGACCCGATAGGTTTCGATAAGTGAAGAAGATGCTGATCACAATAAGTGCGAGTAACCAGAAGCTTAGTCCGAAGATCAAAGAGTTTTGAAAATTAATACCCATTAGGAAGAGCAACATTACCGTAAGTGATAGCGCAACCGTGGTCATTGTAGGGATAATAAAGATTGTGCGCAGCCCTAGCGTAATCTCTGTGGTATCGGGAAAGCGGTTTTTCAGCCAGCTATTGAGTTTACGGCTTTTGTGACTAGCGTAAGTTCTTGTTGAGTTAGCAGAATTAGGCACGGATACCCGCTCCTGTAGATCCTCCAATGCCTTCACCGATAGTATCGACAGACTGTAAAACGTGTCGAGCTAACTGATCACCCTGAGTTTCCTTTTTGCCTACGATACGATGTCCGACTACTGCCACAAAAACGGCTTGTACATCCTCAGGTAGAACATGTCCCCGGCCTTGCAGTAATGCCCAGCATTTAGCACTTTGTATTAGCGCAATAGCGCCACGAGGAGATAAGCCCAGGTGGCATAAATCATTCTCTCTTGTTTGCGCAATGAGACGCTGTACATAGTCCAACAAAGTATCCGTCACCTTCACTTGAGGCACGAGTCGCTGGATTTTTAATAAGCTTTCAGGGTTTAAAATGTTCGCTACTTGATCCAATACAGCACGACCTTTATTACCTTGTAATATTTGACGTTCAACCGCTTGATTCGGATAGCCTAGAGAGATGCGGATCATAAATCGATCAAGCTGTGACTCTGGCAGCGGAAAAGTACCCGATTGGCTTTGCGGGTTTTGTGTGGCAATGACGAAAAAAGGTGAGGGTAGTGGATGGGTTTGGCCGTCTACACTGACTTGTCCTTCTTCCATTGCTTCTAACAAAGCGCTCTGTGCTTTAGGTGTTGCTCGGTTTAACTCGTCGGCTAATAGTACGGAGCTAAAGATAGGGCCTTTGTGAAAACTAAACGAAGCTGATTTAGGATCAAAAACAGAAGAGCCAATAATATCAGCAGGTAGTAAATCACTAGTAAATTGAACACGGTTATAGTCTAAGCCGAGCACAGTCGCAAGTGCATGTGCCAAAGTGGTTTTACCCATTCCAGGTAAATCTTCAATGAGTAGATGGCCGTTTGCGAGTACACAGGTTAATGCCAAGTGTACCTGCTGTTCTTTACCAAGGATGACTTGGTTTAATTCATTAAGACTGGTTTTTATTTCTTGTAGTAGAGTGTTCAAATGGTCTGCCTGTATTGGGGGTTCTCTATCGGTTCCTATGGTTATAGTTGCGTATTTTAAGTGCTAACTGCTCATTTTTATAGATGAAAATATACGCTTACTATTTCTATTTATGTACAAAGTAGAAAAGTAGTGGGTAGAGATAATCCGTTATTCTTTATATTGCTTGTAAGTTTATCTTGATTTGTTGTTGGAAGCGTTGTTATCGGATAAAGAGAGGGATGATAGCTAAAACCTGAATCAGTGACTTCACTACGGCATAGGGAATAAGATATTGATTCATCACGGGTTTAAAAAAAATGCCCGCTTAACGAAGGGTGAAGCTAAGATTTTTTAAAATCCCGTGCTAAACCAATCTCTTATCCCCTATTATCCGCATTGAAGTCACGGATTCAGGTAAAATGAATGATTTCTAGGGTATTCGCCCCTGAATGGAATGAAAAAAATGACTGGCTTCTCCACTTATTTACACTTTATCCACAAAATCCCCACTTTTCACCACTCGAGACTAAGACAAGCTGTCAATAATTCCTGATAAGCGTACAACTTAAAGTATTACTTTAAGTTGCTGATCCAATAAATTGATAAAGAAATACTAATTATTTTCATAGCAATCCTCTTTTATATTTAGCCTCTAAGTTACTGTCTTTATTCTTAAAATTTATCAAAAAATAAGGTTGACGAGTGCATAAATACTAACTATATTTACCTACAAGTGGGGAGATGTGGGGAATAGTGGCTATATTTCCCATAAGTCTCTCAAACTAATATTATTTAAAGCTTTAACAACTGGTTACCTCATGTTTAGAGGCATTACACATCTTAATGTAGATACGAAAGGTCGGCTGGCAATGCCGTCGCGGTATCGTGATGCCATTAATTCGGAGTCGGCTAGTCAGTTGGTGGTGACGGTGGATCATACTGATCGTTGTTTGTTGATTTACCCTATGAAGGACTGGTTGAAGGTGGAAGAGCAGTTGATGGGTTTGAGTAACATGAACCGTCGTGCGAGAAATGTTCAGCGAATGGTGCTTGGACATGCTTCTGAATGTGAGTTGGATGGACAGGGTCGTATATTAATTCCTGCACCGTTACGTGAATACGCAGGGCTGGAAAAGAAGACGATATTAGTTGGTCAGTTAAACAAGTTTGAATTATGGGGTGCGGATGCATGGGCAGCTCAGACTGAATTGATGATTAGTGAAGCTCAGGGAAGCGACTTTGATGCGGATGAAGCATTGAGTCAGGTTTCTATCTGATGAAAAAAAATAAAGCTACTAATAGCTCGATGGAAGAAGAGGTAGTAGCTAAGACAGAAAAAAAAGCCTTTAGTCATGAAACGGTGATGCTGAACGAAGCAGTGGAAGCGTTACAGGTTAAAGCAGATGGGTGTTATATCGATGCGACTTATGGTCGTGGCGGACATAGCTCACTCATCTTGGAGCAACTAGGGCCTGAAGGTAGGCTTATTGTTATCGACAAAGATCCAGAGGCTATCGCTCATGCAAAAGCGAAACAAGCCGAAGATAACAGGATCGTCGTATGGCAGGGTGCTTTTAGTGATTTCCCCGATGCGCTGAACGAAGCAGTAGCATCAGGTGAAATAAGTAGTAATAAAGCTGATGGATTGTTGTTGGATCTGGGAGTTTCATCGCCCCAGTTAGACGATGCATCGCGAGGCTTCAGCTTCATGCGTGAAGGTGCTTTGGATATGAGGATGAACCCTGATGTCGGAATGAGTGCTAGCGAATGGTTGCAGAAGGCTGATGAAGCTGAGATTGCAGATGTGATCTGGCGTTATGGTGAAGAAAGATTTTCTCGACGTATTGCAAAAGATATTGTCAAGCATCGAGAGGAAGAAGAAATAGTCACAACGAAGCAACTGGCAGATTTAATTGCTGCCACGGTATATAAGAAAGAACCGGGTAAACATCCTGCAACGCGAAGTTTTCAAGCGATCAGGATTTTTATCAATCGGGAATTGGACGATCTGACGGATTGTCTGGACTTATCTATTAAGCACCTTGTAACCCAAGGTCGCATCGTTGTTATTAGTTTTCATTCTTTGGAAGACAGGATCGTGAAGCGTTTTTTACAAATGCATCAGCGCGGTCCGAAGATTCCAAAAGGTCTGCCTATCATGGCTGATCAATACGCCCCCAAAATGCGTATGGTCGGTAAAGCGCACAAGCCCAGTAAAGATGAAGTTAGCGGTAATGTTCGGTCACGGAGCGCGATTATGCGAATCGGTGAAAGAACGGATGCGCCGTTAGATTGAATTGAAATAGAAGTAGATTGATCTACTTGCTTATTAATTGATTGGAGTGTGGCAGGAATGAAATCCTGGAAGTTGTCATTAATGACCGTTTTGTATGTAGGCGTGATAGGCGTTGCTGTACAGGTGATAATGAATCGACATGAAGCTCGTAATCTATTTTCTCAGCTACAGCAACTTGAAAAAGAGCGTGATTCGTTGACGGCACAATGGAGTCGCTTAAAGCTAGAAGAAGGCACGCGCTTAAACCAGCTAGTCGTAGAAACACGCGCAAGACAAGAATTAAATATGCGTGTGCCTCGTCAAGTCGACATAACGATTATCCACGAGTGAAAACGAAGATGAAGAAACGAGCCACTACTAAACCACCATCACAGCAACGTCGCAAGACGCTGATGATGTTGCTGTTTGTGGGCTTGGGTTTATTGCTTTTTCGTGCTGCGTGGTTAGAAGTGTTTCAGCAAAGCTGGTTAAAAGAGAAGGCAGATAAACGACAGGTGAGAACGGTTGATGTGCCTCCTTATCGTGGCATGATTCTGGATCGTGCAGGTGAACCTGTCGCAGTGAGTTCACCCGTGCGTTCGGTTAGTCTCAATCCTCGAAAATTGTTAAAGAAGCGTAAAAAATTGCTTGAGGAATACGAGAAAGGTAATGCGGTTGAGATGGAATCACGTATTGCTAAAAACAGATATTTAGAATTTGAAGAATCACTCACCGCATTAGCTACCGAGCTTAAGATTGAAAAATCGGAGTTAATGAAAAAAATCAATAAGTATAGATCCAAGCATTTTATGTATTTAGGTAGGCAGCTTGAGCCAGAAATAGCCGAACGGATTGTCTCGTTGGACTTGCCTGGCATGGACTCCTCTTTGGAGTATCGTCGTTTTTACCCCTCTTCAGAAATGTTTGCCCACGTTGTGGGTTTTACCAATATTGACGGT
This sequence comes from Thiotrichaceae bacterium, assembly GCA_026991755.1. Taxonomy (GTDB): domain Bacteria; phylum Pseudomonadota; class Gammaproteobacteria; order Thiotrichales; family Thiotrichaceae; genus HyVt-477. Next base: position 8,417 of record JALXAX010000050.1, read on the forward strand.
AAAGGTACAGAAGGTATTGAGCGTTTTATGGATGAAAACCTTGGTGGTCAGCAAGGCAAAAATCGAGTGGTTCGTGATGGTCGTGGAAAACTGATAGAAAATGTTGAGCAGCTAGAGCTGATGATTCCTGGTAAGGATGTGCAGTTGGCGCTTGATAGTCGTATTCAATATGTGGCTTATAAAGAATTAAAAAAACAAGTCTATAAGCTGAAAGCACAAGCTGGGTCGGTAGTGGTGCTGGATGTTTATACAGGCGAAATATTGGCGATGGCAAACATGCCAGGCTTTAACCCTAACAACCGTGGCGCATTGAAAGCATGGAATTATCGTAACCGTGCAGTCACTGATGCGCTAGAAATGGGGTCAACCTTTAAGCCATTTACTATTGCAGCTGCATTAGAAGAAGGTGTGGTGACAGAAGATTCTCTTATCAATACCTCACCCGGTTATATAGATTTTGGTGATTACAAAGTATCTGACCCTGCGGATCTAGGTACGTTGTCGTTAGCACGCATTATTGCAAAATCAAGCAACGTCGGTGCTAGCAGAATTGCCTTGCGCATGGAGCCTCGTAAGCAGTGGATGTTTATGAGTCGTATCGGAATTGGTCGGGTGGCTAATTCTGGTTTTAAGAATGAGTCACAAGGCTATTTATTACATTACAAGAAATGGGCAAAAGTAGATCAAGCTGTATTGAGTTATGGTTATGGTGCGTCTGCCACGTTGCTACAAATGGCACATGCTTACAGTATTTTTGGAACCGGCGGGTTGATCTATCCTGTTTCTGTTTTAAAGCAAAAAGAAGCCGTTGAAGGTCAGCGAATTATCTCGGAAAAGACGGCTAATGCAGTGCTTGGCATGATGGAAACGGTGGTTGATAAAAAAGGCACGGGTATTAATGCAGCGGTTGAGGGGTATCGCGTAGCAGGTAAGACAGGAACAGCCTACAAGTTGATCGGCAAGAAATATCGTAAACATAAAAGAATCACCAGCTTTATTGGTATAGCTCCTGTTAGCAACCCACGAATAGTGGTAGCGGTTATGTTGGATCAACCCAAGTTAGGGGTAACAGGTGGTGAGTCAGCGGCTCCTGTGTTTTCAAAAGTGATGTCTCAAGCACTACGAGTGTTAGATGCTGCCCCAGATAAAGGCACTAAAGGCATGCGGACAGCTCATTCTGTTGCCCCTTCTGTTGCATTTCGACAGGAGTCAACATTATGAGTGCCTCTAATTGGAAGCTTAGTGAGTTGCTTGAAGGTGTCATCGATAACGCAGCAGATTACAGTGATATTACGATTAATCACATTACCTTAGATAGCAGAGAAGTAGGCGAAGGAAGCCTGTTTGTCGCTGTTTCAGGCTCGGCAAAGCACGGCTTGAACTTCGCCGATAAAGCGATTGATAAAGGCGCAGCAGCCATTTTATGGGAAACGGATGAGTCATGGTCGCAAGGCGAATACGCTATCCCAGTTATAGCTATTGATGATTTACGGGAAAGGCTAGGAATCATCATTGATAGATATTACGGCTCACCTAGTGCCGACATGAAAATAGTCGGCATTACAGGTACAGATGGTAAAACTACGGTGAGTCATTTTGTAGCTGAAGCACTCAATGCGATAGGTGAGAGGAGTGCAGTTATCGGAACACTAGGGGTAGGGGTTCCAGGTAGTCTGGTCGAGACGGGTTTGACCACGCCAGATGTGATTGCAGTACATCGCACCTTGGCTGAGTTTAAACAGCAAGGCGTTCAGAATGTGATTATGGAGGTCTCATCTCACGCACTTGATCAGCATCGAGTAGCAGGTGTGCGCTTTGATGTGGCAGCGCTCACTAATCTAGGTCGTGATCATCTGGATTATCACGAAACTGTCGCTGCTTACGGTGATGCAAAAGCAAAACTGTTTGAATGGGATAGCTTAACGACCGTTGTGTTAAACCATGATGATAAATTTGGAAAAGAGTTAGCACAAAAAATCAATAATAAAGCTACTGATGTAAACCACTCAACCGAAGGCAGCACTGAAGCCAAGACTTCGCTTGAGTTAATTAATTATTGTGTAGCGTATAGCAATGATGTCTCTGCTGAGTGTCTGACTGCCGTCAACCCCAAATATTCGGCCTCAGGTATTCAAGCAGATTTTTATTACAAAGGGGAGGCGGGTGAACACAAAGCCATGAGCGCCCCTGTGCTAGGTGAATTTAATACCTATAACTTACTCGCAGCAACAGGTTGTTTGATGGGTTTAGGTAAAACATTTGCCGAAGCAGTCGCCTGTATAGAACACGTAAAAACCGTACCAGGCCGTATGGAAAAGGTATCGACAAAAGAAGACCGCTCATTAGTAGTGGTTGATTTTGCCCATACCCCAGGTGCTTTAGAAGCCGCGCTTAAAGCCATCCGTGAACATACCCCAAGCCGTTTAGTGTGTGTAATGGGTTGCGGTGGTGATCGTGATCGTGGCAAACGCCCGATGATGGCAAAAGTGGCTGAACAGTATGCCGATATGGTGGTGCTAACGGATGATAATCCACGTTCGGAAATGCCGTTCCAAATTATGCACGACATGATCGAAGGATTAGAAAATCCTGAATATGTAGCGATGGAGCATGATCGTGCGAAAGCCATCAAGTTTGCTGTCGATTCAGTAGAGCAGGGCGATTCAGTATTGATCGCAGGTAAAGGCCATGAGAAGTATCAAATTGTTGGTGATGAGAAACGCCCATTTGATGATCGTGAGCAAGCTAGAGTAGCTTTGGATCAAATGCGTCAGGAATTAGCAGATGCGTTAGCTAATGCAGAAAAGGGAGATTACAACGGATGAGCTGGTTGAGTCTTGCAGACATCGCAGAAATGACGGGAGGTCGCTTGCTAGATAGTAGCAAGGCAGGCGTTGCTGTCGATGCGGTCAGCATAGATACCCGACAAGTTCAGCCTAGTGATTTGTTTATCGCTATAAAAGGCGAGCGCTTTGATGCTCACACCTTTGTAAAAGAGTTAGAAGGCAAAGTGGCAGGCGCATTAGTCAGCAAAGCGATTGAATGCGATGTGTCACAAGTACTGGTAGAAGATACCAAGTTGGCATTAGCGGAGCTGGCGCAAGCATGGCGTAGTCGCTATACCAAAAGCGTTATTGGCTTAACAGGTAGTAACGGCAAGACAACATTAAAAGAAATGTTATCAGCCATTTTACGCAAACAAGTGGCTAATGAAGAGGGCGTATTAGCCACATTAGGCAACTTCAATAACGACATTGGAATGCCTCTAACATTACTAAGAATTAGACAGAACCACGAGTACGCCGTTATCGAAATGGGCGCTAATCATTTCGATGAAATTGATTTTTTAACCCAGATAGCCAAGCCGAATATTGCAGTAATTAACAATGCAGGCCCCGCTCACTTAGAAGGTTTTGGAGATGTGGAAGGCGTCTCCCGTGCTAAAGGCGAGATATTTAACGGCTTAGCCGAAGACGGAACAGCCGTTATTAATGCTGATGATGAATATGCAGATTATTGGAAATCACTAAACCATGCGCATTCACAACGCAGAATAATGACGTTTGGGTTAGCTAACGATGCTGACGTAAGTGGTGAATATCAGGGCAACGGCCAGTTACTGATCAAAACATCACAAGGCGAAGTACACCTTCAACTGCAATTGCTAGGTAAACATAATGCTATGAATGCACTAGCAGCAACAACAGTGGCATTGGCACTAGGCGTTGAGTTACCAGTTATAAAGAAAGGACTGCAATCATTACAAGCGGTGGCAGGTAGGTTAGCGATGGTCGAAGGCGTACAAGGTAGCAAGATTTTGGATGATACCTACAACGCTAATCCTGCATCAGCAAACGCTGCGATTGAAGTGTTGGCAGAGGCGTCAGGTCAGCGCGTGATGGTGTTGGGTGATATGGGCGAATTGGGTGAAGAGGTAGATGCAATGCATGCGGACATCGGTAAAAAAGCAAGTGAAGCAGGTATTGATGATGTGTTTTCTTACGGCAAACACAGTGCTAAAGCATGCGAAAGCTTTGGTAGACCAGGCAATGCTTTTGATGAAATGGACGGCTTGATTAGTCGTTTAGAGCAAGAAATTAATAAAAAAGTGAATGGTATGACGATATTAGTAAAAGGCTCACGTAGCGCTCACATGGAACGCGTTGTTGATGCGTTGAGGAAATCATAAATGTTATTAGCTTTATCTGAATATCTCAGCCAGTACTACAGCGGTTTCCATGTATTCCAATACATCACATTGCGCGCGATTTTAGGATTGCTAACGGCGCTGGGTATTTCGTTACTACTTGGGCCAAAAATGATTGCGTCATTGATCCAGCTAAAAGTCGGACAAGTAATTCGTGATGATGGCCCACAAACGCATTTGGTTAAAGCGGGCACGCCAACGATGGGTGGAGCGCTTATCTTGTTAGCCATTACGATAGCGACTTTATTGTGGAGTGACCTTAGTAATCGTTACATGTGGATGGTGCTATTAGTGACCTTGGCCTTTGGTACAGTGGGTGGTGTTGATGACTACCTCAAGCTGAAATATGGCACAAAAGGTTTGGCGGCTAAGTATAAGTATCTCTCGCTATCTCTGTTTGGTTTTATCGCGGCCTTCTTTATGTACTTTACTGCTGAGAGCGCGGTGGAAACCACGTTGTACTTCCCTGTAATTAAAGAGTGGAACTGGAACATGGGATGGTTGTTTATCCCTTGGGCGTACTTGGTACTAGTGGGTTCCAGTAATGCCGTGAACTTAACCGACGGTCTTGATGGATTAGCCATTATGCCAACCATCTTAGTGGCAGGCGGATTGGCAGTGTTTGCTTATGTAAGTGGACATGCCACGTTTGCTACTTACTTAGATATTCCTTACATCAAAGGTGTGGGTGAAGTCGTTATTTTTTGTACCGCAATATTCGGTGCTGGCCTAGGTTTCCTTTGGTTTAACACCTACCCCGCACAAGTCTTTATGGGTGATGTGGGTGCGCTAGCGCTAGGTGCTGCATTAGGCATGATTGCGATCGTAGTGAGACAAGAAATTGTATTAGTGATTATGGGAGGCGTATTCGTCATGGAGACAGTCTCCGTCATCTTGCAAGTCGGCTCATTTAAGTTGCGTGGAAAGCGGATTTTCCGCATGGCACCGATTCATCATCACTTTGAATTGAAGGGCTGGGCGGAGCCTAAAGTTATCGTTCGTTTTTGGATTATTACGGTGATTTTAGTGTTGGTTGGATTGGCAACGTTGAAGGTTAGATAGAACAGTAATAGAAGGTAGCTTCTTTAGTACCTAAAAACATAAATAATATTTAAAGGTTTTGGTAGCATGGATACAACACACCAAAAATGGGACACGCTGATAGTAGGTCTAGGAATGACAGGGCTATCGGTTGCGCGTTATTTGCGCGACAGGGATGTTGCTTTTGCGGTGGTTGATAGTCGCAAAAACCCACCTGGGAAAGATACCCTGGAAAGAGAGTTTCCTGATGTGCCGACTTACTTTGGCCCGTTTAAAAACAAAGTATTTGAGCAAGCAACACAGCTTATCGTATCACCCGGTTTATCTATTCTAACGCCAGAAATCCAACATGCGCATAGTAAAGGTGCAGAGATCGTTGGCGACATCGAATTATTTGTAAGAAGCATCCATCAGCCCGTACTAGCTATTACAGGCTCTAATGGCAAAACAACCGTTACCATGCTACTCGATCTAATGGCGGAAAAAGCAGGTAAACACGCATTAACAGGTGGCAATGTAGGTATTCCTGTATTGCAGCTACTTGATGAAGAAGAGCCAGATTTATATATATTAGAGCTATCGAGCTTCCAGTTAGAAACAACATATTCCATGAATGCCGCTGCTTGTGTAGTGCTAAATATTAGTGAAGATCATTTAGATCGCTACGACGGTTTAGATAGTTATGTGGCTGCTAAAGCTAGAATTTACGATGAGTGTCAAACACCTATTGTCAACCGTGATGATGAGCGAGTGAGTCGATTAGCAGGTATTCATGAGTCCATCAGTTTTGGTCTGGATGCACCTACTCGTGACAGTGATTTTGGATTAATTAATAAAAATGGCGAAGAGTGGTTTGCTAAAGGCGATAACGCATTAATACCGATCAGCGATATGAAAGCCCCTGGCCGTCATAACGTAAGTAATGCACTAGCAGCAATGGCGTTGGGTGATCAAGCAGGGCTATCTATGGATGGCATGTTAGAAGCGATTCGCGTATTTCCTGGCGTAAAGCACCGTTGCGAATGGATCGCCTACATCAATCAAGTCAATTGGTTCAATGATTCTAAAGGCACAAACGTAGGTGCAACGGTTGCTGCATTAGACGGTATGACAGGTAAGTCCGTATTAATCGCGGGTGGGCAAGGCAAAGGCTCGGACTTTAGCCCGCTTGCTTCAGTGGTCGCGGATAAAGCAAGAGCTGTTATTTTGATGGGTGAAGATGCTCCCCTAATTGCAGAAGTACTGAAAGAAACCCCTAAAGTGTTCTTTGTAAAGAACATGAAAGAAGCGGTAAAAGTAGCCTCAGAACAAGCAGAAGCAAATGATAATGTATTGCTATCACCTGCATGTGCGAGCTTTGATATGTTCAAAAACTTTGAGCATCGCGGTGACGTGTTTGTTGCGGCGGTCTCAGAACTGGCTGAGTCAGAAGGCACGAGTGAGGTAGGTAATGCTTGATAGCCTAGATACATTGCTGACTCGCTGGAGCAAGTACCTAGATGCTGAATTGCTAACGGTAGTGTTGCTATTGTTGGGCTTTGGCCTAGTGATGATGACATCAGCATCTGTAGCAACGGGTGATCGACTATTTGGTGACGAAAGCTATTTCATGGTTCGTCAGCTGATGTTTATTGGCATGGGCTTAGTCATTGCGATTTTTGTGTTCCAAGTACCGATGAAGTTCTGGCAGAACGTGGGTGTTGCCTTCTTGCCGATCATTATCATTTTATTACTGGCTGTTTTGATTCCTGGTATTGGTAAGCAAGTCAATGGTAGCCGTCGCTGGATCAACTTGGGTTTTGCCAGCATACAAGTATCAGAAGTGGCTAAGTTAATCATCTTTATGTACTTGGCAAGCTACATGGTGCGCCATGGCGATAGGCTTAAATCGGATGCTTACAAACCCTTGTTAATGCCTTTATTGGTACTGGGCGTCATAGGTGGCTTATTGTTGCTAGAGCCAGATTTTGGAACTGTAGTTGTGGTGTTTGCAACGGGACTAGCGATGTTGTTTTTGGGTGGCGTAAAGCTTTCACGTTTAGCCCTGCTGCTGCTTTCTACGATTGTAGTGATGGTGCCTTTCTTGATGATGGGATATCGCGGACGACGCATTATCTCATTTCTTGACCCATGGAAAGATTCCACCGGTATCGGCTATCAAGTAACCAACGCATTAATGGCGATTGGTGATGGTGGTTGGTTAGGTTCTGGCTTAGGTGGCAGTGTGCAAAAGCAGTTTTACCTACCTGAAGCACACAATGATTTTATCTTCGCGGTACTGGCAGATGAGTTTGGTTTTGTCGGCATAGTAATTACCTTGTTTTTATATGCGTGGTTAGTGAAGCGCGCTTTTACTATCGGCTTGAATGCAGATAAGAAAAAGCAATATTTTGGCGCTTATGTTGCTTATGCTATTGGTTTTTGGATGGGCTTTCAATCGTTGTTTCATATGGGTGTGAACTTGGCCATATTGCCACCGAAAGGCTTGACGTTACCCTTTATGAGTTACGGGGGAAGCAGCTTATTAGTCACCATCGTAGCGATGGCTATTTTAATGCGTATCCACCGTGAAGCCGTAGTTGGTACAGTGAAAAAGAAAGTAACTCGTGCAAAAGGCAAACAAGCCGTGAAAACAAGACCTGCAAGAAAAACGGTTAAGAAAACAGGAGCGATCCATGTCTGATTCTATGAGTGATTCAATAGCTAATAAAGTGGCCGAAATGATAGCAAGTACTAAGAAAGCTCCGATTATGATCACGGCGGGTGGAACGGGTGGCCACGTCTACCCTGGTCTGGCAGTAGCCCGAGCGTTACAAGAGCAAGATATTCCCGTGGTGTGGATGGGCACAAAGAAAGGTTTAGAAGCGCGTGTTATCCCTGAAGCGGGAATCGAAATGGCGTGGCTAGAAGTTTCTGGTATTAGAGGCAAGGGTGTAGGTGCTTTGTTAATGGCTCCGTTTCGTTTGACCAAGGCACTTATTCAATCTGTAAAGATAATGAAAAAGCACAAGCCTGCTGCTGTTTTAGGTATGGGTGGTTTTGTAGCTGGGCCAGGTGGCTTAGTCGCTAGCATGATGGGTATCCCTGTGATTATCCATGAGCAAAATGCACGAGCAGGTACCACCAATAAATTGTTAAGCCGAGTGGTGCTGGAGATCCTTGAAGGCTTTCCAAGCACTTTCCCGAAAAGCAAAGATGCTATTGCCGTGGGCAACCCTGTGCGTAAAGAAATAGCCGCTTTGCCCGCACCTAATGAGCGACTAGCTAATCGCGAAGGTGCTTTTCATTTACTAGTAGTGGGTGGCAGCTTGGGTGCAAAAGCATTAAATGAATTAGTGCCTCGTGCTTTATGTCACTTGCCTAAAGATATGCCTGTAGAAGTCGTGCATCAAGCAGGTGAAGCGACTATTGACTTGGCGAAGAAAACGTATGATGCAGCCGCAGTGCAAGCGCATATCGTACCGTTTATTGAAGATATGGCAGGTGCGTATGCATGGGCTGATCTCATTATCTGTCGTGCAGGTGCGTTGACGATTGCTGAGGTTTCAGCAGCGGGTTTGGCCTCTATCTTAGTGCCTTATCCTTATGCGATTGATGACCATCAGACTGAAAATGCCAAGTATTTAGCCGAAAAAGGTGCAGCTATTTTGGCTAAGCAGGATGAGTTAACACAAGAGTCTTTATCTCAAGTATTAGAAGCACTGATTTCGAATAAAGAACAGTTGTTATCTATGAGTAATAAAGCACGTGAAGCCGCGATGCCAGATGCCACCCAAAAGGCAGCCATTATTTGCGCAGATATTGCAGGCTATCCTTTTCAGACACATCACGATGTGCTGAATGAGCCAGTGATTGCAGGAAATGACAGTAAACATGAAGAGCAAAGCTTGATGGAAAAAGGTTTAGGTGAAACTGATACTTCCATAGAAAACACACAAGCGGACGAACAAGTAAAAAAGGAAGGTAACGCATGAAGTCTGGTTACGATTTAGCGCGTCGTCGCATCAAGCAAGTTCACTTTGTTGGCATCGGTGGTGCAGGCATGGGGGGGATTGCAGAAGTGGTGGCCAACCTGGGTTACAAAGTAACAGGTTCGGATATTGCGGAAGGTCAAATGACTAAACGTCTTGAGTCATTAGGTGTGGAAGTGATGATTGGTCATGATGCCAAAAATGTCTCGGGTGCCAATGTAGTGGTTATTTCAACGGCAGTGAGTGCTGACAATGTTGAAGTGTTAGCGGCTAAAGAAAACAATATCCCTGTTATCCCGCGTGCAGAAATGCTCGCCGAGCTGATGCGCTTTAGGCACGGTATTGCGATTGCAGGTACCCATGGAAAAACCACAACAACTTCATTAGTAACAAGTATTTTAGAGAAGACAGGACTTGACCCTACCTTCGTTATTGGTGGCAAGTTGACCAGTTCGGCGAGTAACTCTCGCTTGGGTAAAGGCGACTATATCGTGGCTGAAGCTGATGAGAGTGATGCGTCGTTCTTGTTGTTACAACCACTGATTTCAGTAGTGACCAATATAGATGCAGATCATCTGGATACCTACGATGGTGACTTCAATAAACTAAAAGACACCTTCGTTGAGTTTTTACACCACTTACCCTTCTACGGGCTAGCGGTGATGTGTGTGGATGATGAGCATGTCAGAGATATTTTACCTCGTGTCAGTCGTACAGTAATTACTTACGGCATAGAACAAGATGCGGATATTAGAGCTGAAAATGTACGTTTTGACGGTGCAAAAAGTCACTTCACGTTACGTTGTTGTAAAGATGGACGTGCGTTGGAAATCAGCCTGAATATGCCGGGTACACATAACGTATTAAATGCGCTAGCTGCAATCGCTATTGCCGTTGAACTGGAAGTGCCAGATACGGTAATCCAAAGTGCTTTGAATGAGTTTGAAGGAGTAGGGCGTCGCTTTACCCAGTATGGCGATATCCAAAGCCAAAACGGCATGATTACGTTGGTTGATGATTATGGTCATCACCCTACAGAAATGGAAGCTACGTTGAAGGCTATGCGTGGTGCTTGGCCTGATCGTCGCTTAGTAGTGATCTTCCAGCCACATCGTTTTACGCGAACGCGTGATCTGTTTGAAGACTTGGTACAAGTTCTGTCTGAACCTGATGTGTTGTTGCTAATGGATGTTTATGCGGCTAGCGAAGAACCCATACCAGGTGCCGATGGGCGTGCGTTATCGGGTGCCATTCGTATGCGTGGGCAGGTCAACCCTATTTTTATCGCAGAAGAAGATGAAGTGGCTGAAACATTAAAGAACGTGATCGAAGATGGTGATGTAGTACTAACGCTAGGTGCAGGAAGCATCGGAGCGATAGCTGCTGGCTTAACTGAAAAGATTGGGGTCACTCAATGAGCACTGCCACTAAAGACTTCGGAAAAGTGGCTGTCCTGATGGGTGGTTGGGCGGCTGAGCGAGAGGTTTCGCTTAACAGTGGAAAAGCGGTTCTTAAAGCCTTGAAAAGTGCGGGTGTAGATGCGCACAAAGTAGATGTGGGGCGTGACGTGCTTGAGGTGTTACAGGCAGGAAAGTTTGATAGAGCCTTCAATATCGTACATGGTCGTGGCGGTGAAGATGGTGTATTGCAAGGTGCTTTGGAAACCATTCAGTTGCCTTATACAGGCTGCGGCATTATGGCCTCAGCAATGAGCATGGACAAGCTGATGACCAAGCGTTTATGGCAAGGAATGAACTTACCGATTCCTGCCTATCGCATTTTAGAAGCGGATACCGATTTTGATGAGGTGGTGGACTCATTAGGTTTACCATTGATGGTAAAGCCCACGCTAGAAGGTTCTAGCATTGGTATGAGCAAAGTAGAAAAGAAAGAAGACTTGGCAAAAGCTTATGAGACAGCGGCTGATTATGGCGAAGTCTTTGTTGAAGAGTGGGTGGGTGGTGATGAGTTTACGATTGCCATTTTAAATGACGAAGTATTGCCGTCGATACGCTTACAAGCTAACAACGCTTTTTATGATTATGAAGCAAAGTACCAGTCTAATGAGACACAATATTTTTGTCCCAGTGGGTTAACCGAAGATGGTGAGCTGGAAATTCGTGCGCTAGCCAGTCGGGCGTTTAAAGCAGTCGGTGGAAGTGGCTGGGGACGCGTTGATGTGATGTGTACAGAAGATAACGAGTTTGTTTTGATCGAGGTGAACACGGTTCCTGGAATGACGGATCATAGCTTAGTGCCGATGGCAGCAAAACAGCATGGTTTAAGTTTTGAAGCATTAGTCGTCGAAGTGTTGGGAACAGCAGGTTTGAATAAGTAGTGATGCGTAAGCACTTTATTTAGTAAATAGTTTGTAGGGTGTGCTGAGGTACGAAGCGCACCATATGTGCATGATAAACGGTGTGGCCTTACATATGAATACTTTTACAAGCTCATAAGCAGCAGATTTAGTAAATAAAATAGTTGAGATTAATAAACAGAAATGGCACGTAAAAAACAAAATACAAGAATCAAAGCAAAACGCGCTTTCAAGTTTCCATGGAAACTAGCGGCGTTTGCAATGATCCCTGTTTTGCTAATAGCCGCTATTTTATATGTAAAAGCTTGGTTTAATGATGGCTCAAATCTAGCTATTTCAAATGTGGAAGTAGTGGGTGATTTGAAATATTCAGATCGCGATGCCATCAAGATGATCATTCAACCCTTCATTAAAACGAATCTACATTTATTAGATGCCCATGCGTTAGAAGAAGAATTGGAGTTTGAGCCGTGGATTAAGTCTGTCGCCATTATTAAACATTGGCCCAGTGAGTTAGTGGTTGAGATAACCGAGCAAAGCCCCGTTGCTTTCTGGGGTGATGATCGCTTACTGAATCATTTAGGTGAAATATTTGATGCCAGTTTGCCAGAAAAAAAAGGCGTGATGCCGATGTTGTATCACCCTGAAGATAAAGGTTTGGAGATGATCAAGCAGTACAAGGAAATTCAACAATGGCTCAAAAACCTCCCAGTTGGAGTGAGTGAGTTTATTGTAAATGCGAGAGGCTCTTGGCAAATCCGCTTAACTAATGGCTGGTTGTTGGATATTGGCAAAGTTGAGCAAGAAAAGAGAATACGCCGATTTATAGTCGCCTATAAAAAAGCATTAAAAGATAAAACCGAGAAGGTTAAAAAAATAGACCTCAGGTATACAAATGGCTTAGCAGTTAGTTGGAAATAACAAGCTTGTTATTCCCTCCCCTTAGCAAGGGGAGGGTTAGGGTGGGGATAGAAAGTTTGAAGTAGCACTGTGCTAGTTCATATTCTCCACCCAGCTCCCACCATAAAGAGGGAGAAAGGCAAACTGCTAAGCAAAGAAGTTAAACAATGAAGAAAGGGAAGGGTAAGCAATTACCTTTCAGGTGAAAAACATGTCAAGCAAGCATAGTGAAAACATGATTGTCGCATTGGATATTGGTACATCAAAGGTGGTCGCACTGGTTGGTGAAGTCGGTGAAGATGGCAAATTGAGTGTTATCGGTATTGGTAAGCACCCTTCACGCGGTATGAAGAAAGGTGTTGTGGTCAATATTGATGCCACCATAGAGTCGATCCAACGAGCAATCGAAGAAGCCGAGCTGATGGCGGGTGTGAATATTCAAACCGTCTTTGCAGGAATCGCAGGTAGTCATATCCGTAGCATGAACTCTCACGGAGTGGTTGCTATTAAAGAAAATGAAGTGACCGATGCAGATATTGAACGCGTGATGGACTCTGCCAGAGCCATAGCTGTACCAGCAGATCAGCTGATTTTGCACGTATTGCCGCAGGAATTCATTATTGATGATCAAGATGGAATCCGTGAACCTATCGGTATGTCGGGTGTTCGTATGGAGGCCAACGTACATATGGTTACAGGATCGCGAAGTGCGGCTCAAAATATCGTCAAATGTGTTGAACGCTGTGATTTGGCTGTCGAAGATATCATTTTGGAACAAGTGGCATCAGGTCAGTCGGTATTGCAGCAAGATGAGCGTGAGCTAGGTGTTTGTCTGATTGATATCGGCGGTGGTACAAGTGATATCGCGGTGTTCCTTGATGGAGCCATCCAGCATACGGCGGTTATTCCCGTTGCAGGTGATCAAGTTACTAACGATATTGCGGTAGCGGTACGTACACCGACAGTCAATGCAGAGGAGATCAAAAAACAGCATGGCTGTGCGTTACGTCAGCTAGCTGAAGATGAGGAAATCGAAGTGCCAGGTGTAGGTGAACGCGAACCACGGCGTTTATCAACACAGACCTTGGCATCGGTCATTGAGCCTCGTTACGAAGAGTTATTTTTAATGATATTGGATGAGTTGCGACGTAGTGGTTATGAAGGTCGCATTGGCGCAGGTATTGTGCTGACAGGAGGCTCATCCCTTATGAAAGGTGTAGTTGAATTGGCTGAGGAAGTGTTCCATATGCCCGTTCGCATAGGTGCTCCCCATGAAATTGGTGGGCTTAAAGGGGAAGTAGAAAACCCAATGCATTCTACAGGTGTAGGTCTGTTGCTCTACGGAGCAGCGCAACAGTCCTATGGAGACACTCATTCATTTTCAAAGGTAACGTCAGATACAACATGGGAAAGAATGAAGAGCTGGTTTAACGGGAATCTATGATGATAACCGATCGACAATTAAGTCTTCCTATTGATTTGGGTGGTTCTATTAGTAATAACGAAGATGCTGATACAACTGATATAGGTGATGCAACAAGAGATGTGGCTAAAAATATGGCTAAAATAGCAGAACAAATCAAGATGGAAGAAGTTTTAAATAATGAGCTGGGTACACAAACTCAAGACACTCAGCAACCTATCACAACGAAGCAGGAGAAGGGTATGTTTGAATTTATGGATACAAATGAAACTAACGCTAACATCAAAGTAATTGGTGTCGGTGGAGGGGGCGGAAACGCAGTTAAGAATATGTTGGAATCAGGAATTGAAGGTGTGGATTTCATCTGTGCCAATACAGATGCACAAGCACTACAAGGAACGGGTGTAGAAAGCTTATTACAGCTGGGCAATGCATTAACTAAAGGTTTGGGCGCAGGTGCAAATCCAGAAGTAGGGCGTGAAGCGGCATTAGAAGATCGTGAGACCATCAAAGAACTAATCTCTAATACTGATATGCTTTTCATCACCGCAGGAATGGGTGGCGGAACAGGCACAGGTGCTGCGCCGGTAGTGGCTGAAATGGCTAGAGAATTAGGCGTGTTGACAGTAGCTGTTGTCACTAAGCCATTCCCTTTCGAAGGTCCAAAGCGTATGGCTGCGGCTGAAGCTGGAATTGCAGAATTACGCAACTCTGTTGACTCGTTGATTACTATCCCGAATGAAAAGTTATTGACCTCACTAGGAAAGCACATTACATTGCTCGACGCTTTCAAGGCTGCAAACGACGTATTATTAGGTGCTGTACAGGGAATTGCTGAGTTAATTACTCGTCCTGGCCTAATCAATGTTGACTTCGCGGACGTAAGAACAGTGATGACAGATAAAGGTGTTTCTATGATGGGAACAGGCGTTGCTCGCGGTGAAGAGCGCGCTACCAAAGCAGCTAAAGCAGCGATCTCAAGTCCACTATTGGATGATGTAGCGTTGAGTGGCGCAAAAGGTATTTTAGTCAATATCACGGGTGGCTTCGACATGGGAATCCATGAGTTTGAAGAAGTGGGTGATATTATTCGTGAATTCGCATCAGAAGAAGCTACCGTTGTGGTTGGAAATGTAGTTGATCCTGAAATGAGTGATGAGATTCGTGTAACGCTAGTTGCTACAGGTCTTGATGAAGGTATAAAAGTAGCATCAGAACCTAAGAGACACTTACGTTCAGTAGCTATGGAACAACCACAGAAAATTGCTGTCGGAGGAGATGCACCTATTGGCAACGTAGGTGGCAATACAGGTGCAACTTACAACGAAAGTAAGAGTAATGGTACATACGGCTCACAAGCTGAAACTAGCAGATCAAGTTCTAATTACCTGGATATCCCAGCTTTTTTAAGAAATCAGGCTGACTAGTTTAATTAGCAGGGTAGTAACATGCAAGGCAGGGCTGTTCAATGCTAAATGAAATAAGCTCCCTCTCCCCTTTGGGGGGAGGGCTGGGGAGGGGGGAGATGTTCTAAGGTCGTCTTTTTTATCAGACTATCTACCCCCTCCCTAACCCTCCCCCTGCTAGGTGGAGGGAACTTTGTCTATTCCATGAACAGATTTCTAGCATTGAACAGCCCTG